>NC_015318.1:1002500-1372500 GCF_000194135.1 Hippea maritima DSM 10411
CTGCTGTTAGTCTATCGACTTCATAAATTCCCATTATAAATCTATCGAAAAAGCCTGTAGGTAGACCTATAACAGAAATAATATAATTTCCTTCTTTGGCGGCAGCAACTACCCTTCCCTTAACATCACCTGAGTTATATACCATTTTTAAATTGCCTTTGTTAAGGGTAAACAGCTTTACATTATATGCATTGTAATGCTGTTTTGCTATTGTTATATGATGAGACATATAGTTTTTAATTCCAAGAATATAGACCTCACCGTTTTCTTTAAACACACTTATCGCTTTTGGAACAACAACACTATTTTTGGCTATAAGTTCTTTTATGCTTTCCTCAGAATCCCTGCTAATCTCAACTGGATATCTTTCAATAAGTCTTTCTCCTCCACCAAACGCATAACTTGTAACTTGTTTAATCTTACCCGTATCTAAATCATAACTTTCAAGCTCGCCTGCTTGATTAAGATAAACAAGAGTTTCACCGACCTTAAAGAACTCATAAAAGCTTTTTGGCCTCACAGGTAAACTAAACTTTGAGACTTTAAATGTATTTAAATCAATTTTATAAATATTTTCATAGAATAGCTTGCTCAGACTCGCCTTCTGAGCCAATATAATTGGATGCCCGCTAAGCTTATCGTAGAATCTTAAATGATAAGGTAGGTTGTCCTTGATAATGTAGAGTTTATGATTTTTAATGTATCCTATAGCCGAAGATAGCGAGCCGTATCTATTAAAGTTTGTAAGTAAAATAAGGTTTTTCCCACCGATTCTCGCTGCATCTATGTTGATTATTGTATAGCCATAAGAGAACTCATAGAGTTTATCAAAGCTATCTATATCAAACCTAAATACTTTAACTTTTGACCCCTGGGCAACGGCAATTTCCCTAACATTGCCATCTAAGTAACCATCATAAAACGCAGTAGTATCGTGCCCGATGTTTTTATACATAACAACCTTGTAGGATGTGGACGACATGTCAACATTAGTGTAGGGACTATATAAACCAAATCTATTAAGTATAGACTCCCAGAATGTAAGTTTGGGCGATAATCTCAAATTTGAGGCGACGGGATTATTTGGCGGTATCTCATAAGATGGATAGGAATTCAAAGCAGCTATAGTCTTGCTATCCATAGGTAGCTCACCAGACTTTATAACCACACCACCATAACCATTATAAAGTTTATACCTCAACCGTTCATGCTTTATTGTTGAAACAAACAATACAAGATCGGCATTCACAACACTTGCAAGTCTTTTAATAGCATCATTTTCATATAGAGAATTGATTCTATTATTAACTATAGCCGTTTGAATAACATCAGGGCTAATTACAAAAAACTTGCCCGTTTTATCAAGTGCTGATTTAGTCTGCTCATATATAAAGGGATTTCTAATAATTACAGCTATGTTATAAGTAGATTTACCCGCAGCCCATTTATCATTTTCTTTGGGTGTACCAAACACCTCCCTTTCGCCATTTGGTATAATACCAAGACCAATTAAATACTTCTTTTGTTTTTCAATTCCTTGAGTAATCTTGGCTACAGCCTTATGGGGAAAGAGTTTAACAACCGTTGCGTAAGCTATGCCTTTCTTCAGGGCTACCTCTTTGCCATTGATAGCTACAAAAACCCCTTCATTTCTATAGATATACACAAAACTATTCTTAAGCAAGCCCTCATCTGCTCCTTTGTTAAGTACAACGGTTTTATTCTTGAGGTTAACCCTGACAACCCTACCTTTAATCACCTTATTGGCCAAAGAAAGAACCTCACCACTCAATGAATCAAAAACCTCAAAGGCATAGCTATTTATGGCAAGAAATACCACAATCAACGCAACGGTTATCTTTTTCATTCAACCAACCCCTTTAATTGTTCTAACCTACTTTTGGTTTTTTGATATAGCCTACTAACATCCTCAAACTCAGCCTTCTTCTGTTCTATCAATTCCTTAGGGGCCTTCTCAAGAAAAGCCTGATTATTGAGCTTACTATTCAAAAATGACAGCGATTTTTCCTGTTTCTTTATAAGCTTTGTAAGTCTTTCAACTTCTTTTTTAACATCTATATTACCCTCAACCGGCAGGAAAATATCACCGTAAATAGTAGACTGGACGATACACTCCTCATCCGGTTTATTTGTCATTATAAGATTATCCACACCGGCTAAAGCATATACATAGTTTTTGAAATTTATAATTATAGATTGCGTTTTCTCGTCTTCAACTTTCATATAGACCTTTATTTTCTTTGAGGGTTGAATATTATTCTCACTTCTTAGGTTCCTTATAGAGCGGATTGTATCCAAAACAATATCCATAGCAGCCTCTATATCTTCTGAAATCATAGATTCCTTATATTCGGGATATTCTGCTATTATTATGGAATCGCCCTTCTTATTTGGTAGTTTCTGCCATAATTCCTCTGTTATAAATGGCGTAAATGGATGTAATAGTCTCAAAGTTGCCTCAAATACCTCAAGTAAGGTAAATTTTATAGAATATGAAAACTCATCATCCATATGAACCTTACTCATCTCTATATAGTAATCACAGAATTCATGCCAGATAAACTGATAGATAGCACTCGCAGCCTCGTTAAACTTATACTCAGATAGGCTCTGCTCCACCTTTCTGATGGTTTTGGCCAACCTGGATTTTATCCAAATAGAGGCAGGTGAAAGTTTTTTGGGTTTTTCTTTTAACTCCATGCCTTCTGTGTTTATTTTTATAAATCTATATGCATTCCATATTTTATTCATAAAACGCTTATAACCTTCAATCTTATCCTCAGAGAGCTTAATATCCCTGCCCTGGGCTGCCAAAATTGCAAGTGTAAACCTCATTGAATCCGCACCGTATTTTTCAACAACCTCAAGAGGGTCAATAACATTGCCCTTTGTCTTGCTCATCTTTTGGCCATATTGGTCTCTAACCAATGCATGTATATAAACATCCCTAAATGGCACATCCTTCATAAAGTGCAAACCCATCATCATCATGCGAGCAACCCAGAAAAAGATAATATCAAAACCCGTAACAAGCAGGCTTGTCGGATAAAAGCGCTTCAAATCATCTGTCTGATTAGGCCAGCCCAGAGTTGACATAGGCCAAAGAGCTGATGAGAACCATGTATCCAACACATCCTCTTCCTGAACCAACTTATCACTTCCACAATGTTCACAAGCTTTAGGTTCATCTTCAGAAACCGTATATTTACCACAATCCTCACACTTCCAAACAGGTATCCTATGACCCCACCATAGCTGCCTTGAGATACACCAATCCTTAATATTATACATCCACTCAAAGTATGTTTTCTCCCAATTTTTGGGCACAAAACGGGTATCGCCATTCTTAACGGCTTCTATTGCAGGTTCTGCTAACGGTTTAGTCTTAACAAACCACTGCTCAGATACATAAGGTTCAATAGTTGTATGACATCTATAGCACTGACCTACAGCATGCTTTATTTCCGCAACATTCTTAATGAAACCCTTACCTTCAAGCTCTGCCACAAGCTTTGAGCGGCATTCAAATCTATCCATCCCCTTAAAATGCAAAGCCTCATCCGTCATCTTGCCGTAATCATCTATTGCAACAACTATATCCAAATTATGTCTTCTGCCCACCTCAAAATCATTCGGGTCATGTGCAGGTGTAATCTTTACAACGCCTGTTCCAAACTCCATATCGACATATTCATCTGCTATGATGGGGATTAGCTTGTCTTTGATGGGCAAGACCACATTCTTGCCGATTACATCCTTATACCTCTCATCGTTTGGGTTAACCGCAACCGCTGTGTCGCCAAACATAGTCTCTGGCCTTGTGGTCGCAACAACAACGCCGCCTGAGCCATCCTCAAACGGATACTCTATGTAATACAGCTTTCCTGTTTCATCCTTGTGCTCAACCTCAAGGTCGCTCAAAGCTGTATGACATCTGGGACACCAGTTGATAATGTATTTATCCTTGTATATCAAGCCTTCCTTGTAAAGCTGAACAAAAACCTTTCTGACAGCCTTAGAAAGCTGCTCATCCATCGTAAAACGCAGGCGAGACCAATCACAGCTCAATCCTAACCTTTTTATCTGATTAATGATTCTGTTGCCGTATTTTTCCTTCCACTCCCACACTTTCTCAACAAACTTCTCTCTTCCTAAATCCTCTTTCTTTATACCTTTGCTTGCTAAATCCTTCTCCACCATGTTCTGGGTTGCAATACCGGCATGATCAGTTCCTGGCACCCACAAGACATTATAACCCTTCATCCTCTTGTATCTAACCATGATATCTTGCAGGGTGCCGTTTAAGGCATGACCAATGTGCAAAGCCCCGGTAACATTTGGTGGAGGTATAACTATGCTAAAATTCTCTTTACCTTCCTTATTGGCAGGTTGAAAATATCCGTTCTTCTCCCAAAACTCATACCACTTTGTTTCAAAAGATGGCGAATATTTAGTCTCATCCATCGTTTCACCCCTTTTTATGCTAAGTCTTGTGATAGTTTTCTTCCATAACTAAAAGCCATAGCGTTTATCGTTCTGAGTTTCTCCGGCAGAACATTATCTATAGCCTGTAAGAAATACTTCTCATCCACATCTAAAAACGCAGACAGAACACCCAACATCACAGTATTTACAATCTTATCATTGCCCAGCTTTAAGGCATCATCCAAAAACCTTCTCTTTATTATCTTTGCCACCTTAACCTTTTCCATCATCATATCTATCTTCTGCTCATCTATCACTTGATTGATTATAGGCATAATCCTATCGTTTACTATAACAACAGATGACGGATTCAGATAACCAACCCACCTTAACATCTCCACCTTCTCTGTTGCAAACATGAAGGGAACCTGACCTTTCTTGTCTGTTGGCGAGTAAACCCTCTCTCCAAACCTAACCGAGGCACTAACAGACCCGCCCCTCTGGCTCATACCGTGAATCTCACT
The DNA here is from genome assembly GCF_000194135.1 of Hippea maritima DSM 10411. Lineage (GTDB taxonomy): Bacteria > Campylobacterota_A > Desulfurellia > Desulfurellales > Hippeaceae > Hippea > Hippea maritima. The sequence continues at coordinate 1,007,471 of NC_015318.1, forward strand.
CTTTTTAACATCAAAACCGGCAAGCATGCACGCCTGCGCTACTATATTAGAAGCTGTGATTATTCCATCCCCTCCAACACCAACAAACAACACACTTTGAATGTTCATTTCCCCTCCTTAACCACGATAGCACCTTCAACCGGGCAAACATTCTTGCACACCTCACAACCCGTGCACAACACCTCATCTATAACGGCCTTATTGTCTTTAAAGTCTATAGCCGGGCAAGCTATGCGCAGACACCTCTTGCAGCCGATACATTTATCAGCCACAACCACAAGGGGCGTATCCTTAATCTTCTTGGGAGCAAGAACACACGGCCTCTTTGCCACAATTACGCTTAAGCCCTCTGTGTCTATCTGTTGATTTATAATCTCCTTTGTTGCGTTGTAATCGTATTGGTCAACCTCAAAAACACGCTCTATACCCAATGCCTTTGCAAATCTTACAATATCCACAGGCTCAAACTCATCTCCAGATAAAGAAAATCCGCTGGATGGGTCTGGTTGACCTCCAGTCATAGCTGTAATTCTATTATCCAATATAATTACAGTCATATTTGCCTTGTTTACATAGGCATCGATCAACGGTTGAATGCCCGTATGAAAGAAGGTTGAATCACCAATAACAGCTACAACCTTTTCCTTATCCTGAGTCTTTGCCATACCCACAGCAACGGAAATACTTGCACCCATGCAAATAGTGGTGTGCATAGCAGAAAGTGGAGGCAAAGCACCCAATGTATAACAACCTATATCCCCTGTTATAAAGATATCCTTCCTTGAATGCAGTATATCAAAAATCGGCCTGTGCGGACAGCCAGGACACAAAGCAGGCGGCCTTTTTGGCAATTCAAACTCCTCTGTAAACACCGCCGTGGTCTTCTCCTTCAACACACCTGCCTTATAAAGACCCTCTTCAACCACATCCAGGTTAAATTCGCCGTTATATGGAAAGTACTTCTTACCTTCAACATCAACACCTGCTATCTTTAGCTCCTCTTCCATAAACGGCTCAAGTTCCTCAACCACCAAAACCCTATCAAAATCCTTCACAAACTTACTTAACTTGTTTGTAGGTAGAGGATAGCTAAAGCCTATTTTAAAGAAGTGAGCCTCAGGCAAAAGCTCCTTAACATAGTTGTATGCCATGCCGGCTGTAATTATACCGACATTTATAGAACCCTTCTCTATCCTGTTTATCGGTGTCTCCTCGCTAAATGCCTTTAGGCTTTCAAGCCTCTCTAAAACGGTTTTATGTCTTTCTATGGCGTTTGCAGGCAACATTACATACTTTCTAAAATTTTTATCCAAAGAGAGCTCCTTTTCGTTATCCAATGTCCTCGGATCAAACTGAACAACGCCCAAGGAGTGTGAAATCCTTGTGGTGGTTCTAAACAAAACCGGTGTATCAAACCTCTCGCTAACCACAAAGGCATACTGCATATAGCCCATAGCCTCAAACGGGTCTGTAGGCTCTATCAATGGTATCTTTGCAAACTTAGCATACCTTCTATTATCCTGCTCATTTTGAGAGGAGTGCATACCTGGGTCATCTGCACTGACTACAACAAAACCGGCATTAACACCTGTATATGATGCGGTCATCAGAGGATCTGCCGCCACATTCAAACCTACATGCTTCATAGTGGCAAAGCTTCTAACACCTGCAATGGATGCGCCAAGGGCTGCCTCAAAACCCGCCTTTTCATTCGGTGCCCATTGGGCTATAACATCGGGATAGCTTTTAAAATGTTCAAGTATCTCGCTGGATGGCGTTCCAGGATAACCGCTCGCAAAACGGGCATTACCTTTATAAGCTCCTATTGAAATGGCTTCATTACCGCTCACTATCTTCTTTACAAGCTTTAAATCCATAGTTAAACTCCTAAAATGCTATTCTTATTACCGTCTTTACATTACCACGAGGCGTAAAATCGCCTATAACCTCAAGATGCTTGGGCTTTAAAGCCTCCTTCAAAGCATTGAATATTTCATTTGTTGCATCCTCATGCGATATATACCTCTCCCTGTATTTATTCAAGAAAAGCTTTAGAGATTTTAACTCAATTACATACTTATCCGGAACATATTTTATTCTGATCGTTGCAAAGTCCGGATACCCGCTGCGTGGGCATTTGCAGGTAAATTCTGGAAACTCAATGCTTACCTGATAATCATTCTCAGGATGGTTGTTAGGCCAAGCTTCAAGTTGTGCCTTTTCAATTTCTTCTTCTCCGTATCTCACCTTCTACCCCCAAATAAAAACTAACCCTATTTTTAACATAAAGAGAAACTCATTACAAGCATTAGACATCCCAGTCTAGTATGCGATACGAGATGGCCTCTTTTATATGTGATGGTCTTATCTTACTCTCTTGCTCGATATCTGCTATAGTCCTAGCAATCTTCAATATCTTTGAATAGCTCCTTGCAGAAAAACCAAACCGCTCTGAAGCCAAATTTAATATGCGATAGGACTCATCATCCAAAGAACAAAATCTCTCAATGTGCATCTGCTCCATCTGAGCATTGTAATCTATTGGCTCATCTTTAAACCTTTTTCTCTGAATATCAACAACACTCTCAACTATTTCTCTCATGGAGGCAGAGTCCATATCCTTATCTTTAAATGCTAATTTTTCATAATCAATTTCTGGCACATTTACTTGAAGGTCTATCCTATCCAAAATAGGGCCTGAGAGTTTTGCTCGATATTTATTTATCTGAGCAATAGTGCAGGAGCAGGTTCTCTTTTTAGAGCCATAATAGCCACACGGACAGGGATTCATGGCAGCAACAAGCAAAAATCGAGCAGGATATGTGACCTTTGCAGTTGCCCTCGATACAGTTATCTTGCCATCCTCAAGGGGCTGTCTCAAAGACTCTATCACATTGCGCTTAAATTCAGCAAACTCGTCCAAGAACAAAACCCCGTTGTGTGCAAGCGTTATCTCACCAGGCAAAGCCTTCGCTCCGCCACCAATTAAGCTAACATCACTGGCGCCTGTATGGGGTGCTCTAAATGGACGATGAAACATCAATGGCTTATCCTTATCCAATAGACCGCATACACTATAAATCTTGGTGGTTTCCAACACCTCTTTCTCATTCATTTTGGGCATTATGGAGGGAATTCTTTTGGCTATCATACTCTTTCCAACACCCGGTGGACCAACAAGTAAAATATTGTGAAAGCCAGCCACAGCTATGATCACAGCCCTTTTAACCTTTAGTTGGCCTTTGACCGAAGAGAAATCGGGCATATCATCATAGTTGGAGGCAAAATCTATATCAGTCTTCTCTGCATCCCTTTCTATTTCGCCCTTCAAAAAAGACAAAACCTCAAGCAAATGGTCAAAGCCAAACACACAAGCCCCTGTAAGGGCTGCCTCTTTTGCATTATCCTTACTAACAATAAGCTTTAAACCCTTCTCTTTAGCAAATACACCTATCGGGAATATGCCATTTATACCCCTAAGCTTGCCATCCAAGGACAGTTCTGAGGCAAAAAGATAACCATCAAGGTTAAGTTTCAAGTCCAAAGAAATTATAGAAAGACCAACAGCTATAGGTAAATCAAAACCTGAACCCTCTTTTTTTAAATCAGCGGGGGCTAAGCTTATTGTGATTTTTTTGGGTGGAAGTTTTATGCCACTATTGGAAAGTGCATGTATCGCTCTATCCTTGCTCTCCTTAGCTGCACCTTGGGCAAGTCCTATAATATTCAACGAAGGCAGACCTCGGGTTGCATCTATCTCTATGGTAACAGGTCTCGCCTCAATCCCTACAACAAGGGCGCTGTTTAGCTTAACAAACATCAGCGAACCTTTATCTTAACCTCTGGAGATGGTGGACTTTCTTGACCGTATTTATCAACAGCTTTAATATAGTAATAATATGTGGTGTTGGGCGATACCTCGTTGTCTGTGTAGTAAGTATTTTCAGTCTCTGCTATCTTACGGGTTAAAATAACAAAATGCCTTCTAAAAACCTCATATTTAACTGTATCAGGAGATGCTTTAGACCAGCTTATAACAACCGCATGTCCCACCTGTTTTACCGATATACCGGTTGGGGGTTCTGGTAGAGGCTTGGTTTCAAAACTATATATTTTTGTTGGTAGGCTCTCTATACCGTCCTTATCAACACTGGTTAAGTAATAGTAATATGTCTTACCAGGACTCAAGCCAGAGTCGATATAGCTTAAATTATCCGACGGCACCTCACCAACAAGACCTAAAGAGCCCTTTGTGGAACCTCTGTATATCCTATATTTCACTACATCAGCCGTTATGCTGGGCCACCAATAAATAGTAAGCTTTCCTGCGCCGCTGGGTTTAGCTGAAAGGTTCCTCGGTGGTGCTGGTTTGAATTTTGTTGTAGCCTTAGCAACAGCTAAAATATCACCCTCCACACCTTTATAATTTACAGAAACGACAGAGTAGTAATAGGTTGAACCGTCTTTTAGTCCTTTGTCTATATATATTGTATTCACATAACCATTTACTCGCCCAACCTTTTTGAACGGGCCTTTAGGGTTTATGGATCTATAAATATTATACGCCACAACAGTATCATCCTGAGGTGGATACCATTTTATTACAACCATCCTAGCTAATCCAGAGGTTGCACTGATTTGTTTTGGTGAGTTTGGCGGAGGCAGGGTTTTTCCTTCAACTACCTGACTTGATGGGCCTATGCCACTATCAGAATAAACAGCAATCTTATAATAGTAAATAGCATTATCCTCAAGATGTTTCAAAAAACCGCCTGTATCCTCATATGTTGTTTTTAGTTTATTGCTTATCTTGGTAATCTGCTTAAACTCACCCGTAGGGGAGCTTGACCTAAAAACTACATAACCCTTAACTCTTTTATCCAAAACAGGTTTCCAACTCAACCCAACACTCCTGATTCCACTGTGGGTTTTTAGTCCCTCAACTATAGGAAGTGAGGTTATAACGGTCTGTTTAGTTTGAGGTATACATCCCCACATAAAAATAAAAACCAATAAAAACAAAAACGCCCTTTTCATACTAACCTCCAATTAAAACCCTCATATCCTCAGGCAGTTTAGAATAAAACTTTAAAAATTTACCACTCCATGGATGCCTAAAACCCAATACAAAAGCATGCAGGGCTTGTCTTTTAATTTCTTTCAAAACCCCACCATAAGTAGCATCACCGACAAGCGGGCAACCCAAATATTTCATATGAACCCTTATCTGATGAGTTCTACCTGTTTGTAATTTAAACATAACCACATCGTAATTTTCAAGTCTTTTTAAAAGCTTGTAAAATGTTATTGCCTCTTTACCGTTTTCAACCACGGCAAACAGTTTCCTGTTTTTTGGGTGTCTGCCAATGGGTTTATCTATTTCGCCACTATTTTGCTTAAGATGACAACCTACAACGCCAATATACCTTCTTTCTATTGAATGCTCAAAAAACTGTTTTGCAAGGAAAAAATGCGCCCTATCGTTTTTAGCAAGCACTATTACTCCACTTGTATCTTTGTCTATTCTATGCACTACACCACCCCTAAGAGGTGCTCCTATACTTGATAACCGAACCCCCCTATACTTCAAAGCAGAGACAACACTCACATCCTCACAGGCAGCCCCTGGATGCACTACAATACCTGCAGGTTTTTCAACCACAACAACATCCTCATCCTCAAAAAGAATTTTTATTGGGGCGTCATTTGGCTCTATTTTGTTATTTTTTGGAGGTGGTATTATTATACTAAGGCAATCCCCATACTTTAGTTTATAGCTTTTAGATATAAACCTACTGCATACTTTTATAAAACCATCTTTTATATAATTCTGTACTTGATTTCTTGGAATTTCCAGAATCTCTGAGACTACTTTATCTACCCTTTTATCTACATAAACCTCATCAATTCTCTCTATAACTATTTCACTGGATTGCATTTTCATACAACTGCTGGATTGTGGGTTTATCTTTCTGTAAATCCTCAGGGTTTTGTGGGGGTGAGTTTACCATATCTATGATATCTTTTGTTATACCTCTGGGTATCGGAAAATCCTTAATCGGCTGACCTTCTAAGGCATTGGACATGAACTTTATCCATATTGGCAAAGCTGCCCTTGCCCCAGTGGCACCCTTAAATATCATTCTATTATCATCATAACCCACCCAAACGCCGCATACCAAGTCGGGTGAATAACCTATAAACCATGCATCCCTATAGTTATTTGTCGTTCCAGTTTTTCCAGCCAAAGGCCTTTTTATAATACGTGCCGCCCTACCTGTACCATACAGAATCACATCTTTTAACATACCGGTTAAAATATATCCATCCACATCATCAAAAACCCTTCTTAACCTGGGTTTCGCTTGATATATAACTCTACCATATTTATCTGTCACTTTGGTTACAAATATAGGCTTGGGAAGTAATCCATAATTATCGAAAGCAGCATAGGCCCTTACCATCTCTATTGGTTTTACACTCAAAGAACCCAATGCTATAGATAAATTGTGAGGAATTTTTTCTTCTATCCCCAATTGATGTGCCATACTTACGACATTACCTATTCCAACACTATTGAGTAGATTAATCGTGGCAACGTTAACCGAGTGTGTCAGGGCATATTTTAGCGTAACTGTACCGTGGAACACACGTTCATAGTTTTGTGGCCTCCACTCCTTACCGTTAAATCTAAAAACAACCGGCATATCGGCTATAGTATCGTCTGGAAGATAACCCTCTGTTAATGCGGTAAGATAAATTATCGGCTTAAAGGAGCTACCAGGTTGCCTTTTTGCCTGCAATGCCCTGTTAAATTGACTTTTAGAGTAATCAAAGCCGCCAACCAAAGCTTTAACATAGCCCGTTTTTGGATCCATAGCAACCAAAGCTGCCTGCAAACCGTCATATTTCTTTTTTATCGAAAGAACCCCGCTTTTTACAGCTATAAATGCAAAACGCTGGAGGGTTGTATTAAGGGTTGTATAAACACTTAGTCCACTTTTATATACAACTTCCTCACCATATTTATCTATAAGCCAATTTCTTACATAATCGGTAAAATATGGAGCCACAATGAGTCCAAACAGATTGGCAGATGGTTTTATTAGGACAATCTTTGCATTCATGGCCTTTTTATACTGAGATAGGCTTATAAAATGATTTTCATACATCCTTCTTAAAACATATATAGTTCTTTTTCTTGCCCTTTGAGGATGTTTGTAGGGGTTATAATAACTTGGTGCAGCTACCAAACCAGCAAGCATAGCAGACTCGCTAATTGTTAATTCCTTGGCATGTTTATCAAAGTACGTTCTTGCGGCAGCCTCAACGCCCCAAGCTCCATCACCAAAGTAAACCGTATTTAGATAGAGCTGCAGTATCTTATCTTTGCTCATCTCCTTTTCTATCCTGTAGGCCAGTATTATCTCTTTAACCTTCCTATCAATGGTTCTTGCTGGTGTCAGATAGACATTTTTAACCAACTGCTGGGTTATGGTGCTTCCCCCTTGAACTATCTTTCCTTTCAAAACATCTACAACCAAAGCCCTTGCGATACCAACTAAATCTATTGCACCATGTTCATAGAACCTTGCATCCTCTGCAGCCAAAATAGCATACCTCATCCAAGGTGAAACGTCTTTAAGTTTTACAGGAATTCTATTTTGAAGGCCAAACTTAGCTATAAGTTTTTTATCAGATGAGTAAACCTTTGTTGGAAGAGGAAGCATATTTACACTTACAACTTTATTAAAATCCTTTTTAACCCCCATATAGACCGAGCCAAAATATACACCACCGGCTACCAAAGCTATAAGAAAAACTATTAAAAACACGTATAAAAAAAACCTAAACAAGCCCTTTAAAAATCTTTTCATTTCTTTAGCCTTATATCGTACGATAGAAATACATCTGTGTTAAGCCAAGCTAATTTGGCCTCCTTTTTAAGTATAATCTTCAAATAATATTTAACACCAACAAGGCTTCCCTTAGATGCCTGAATAATAGCCTTGGCAACATATGCATTATAGAAATTATCTCCTTTCAAGATAGACTTTGTAAAGAAGTTGTCCGCTATTTCTGGATATCCGCTCAGCAAGTATGCCACACCAAGTTTGTAATAATCCTCTGCTGTATAAACTTTAACATTATACATTGCTTGATAGGCTTTTTGAGGCTGACCATTGAGTAAATACATGGTTGCCATAAGCCTCTTTATGAAATCATTATCGTAATTTTTAAAAAAATATTCACACAGGCTGACCAAACTACTCGGATTCCACCCAATTCCTATCGCCCTCTCAAATGCCTTTTCTATAGATAAATAATCCAAATCTTGCCCTAAAGCAGCCTCAAAAAGTAAAAACACCCTTTTCTGTGGTTGACTCAAAGCTTTAAGTTTTTCCTGGCTAAAGTTTATCCTGTCTATAATATAATCCGAAAACACAGATAGAGCGTTAAGTTTCTTTTGAGTGGCGTAATCCAACGATTTTAATCTTTGAGAAAAGCTACCAAGGTATTTTATAGCATCCATATGTTTGCCTTCTATCTGTTTTACGATAAACATGCCTAAATAAGGCAAAGGAAAGGCAGGATAAGTTAATATAAGCTGGCTCAACATATCGCTTGCTGTCTTGATATCATGGTTTTTCAGGCTCATTATTGCAACATTGTAGATTAAAAGCGGGTTTGTTGGTGTTTTATCCAATGCTAATTTATAATATTTCAAAGATTTTTTATAATCACCCAATGCATAGTATTTGCTTGCATATTGGCTCAAAAGAACAGCCTCCGAAAAAGAGGCAGCTTTATAAAATTCATTAGCGGCATCCTCAGATAATCCCAGATTCTGATAAACCATACCCAATTTTATGTTTGAATTTGCCTTCTCTGGTATTAGTTTTATTGGTTTCAGATACATATTGAGTATCTCTGCAGCCAATATAAAGTTAAAATTTGAACGGATGGAGTAGCTTGAAACATCCAAATCGGAATAAACCTTGGGTATTATCTCAAAATGCCTATAACAGCCATCAAAATATTGCTTGTTTAGATTTAGAAATCTATTGGCCGCATCGAATTTAGAGTCTCTAAGAAGAAGGAAAAATGCCATATAGTTTTTACACCGAATCTTATCTATATCCATATAGTACATTTTTGGTATAAGTCTCAAAGCCGATTTATACCTGCCGTTTTGTGTATTTATTAAGGCTATATTATAATAAACACTGCCCAATGGATAAAGTCTTATAGCTTTTTCAAAGTATTTCAATGCCTCTTCCGGCTGATTGTTCTTTAGGTAATAATCACCAGCCAAACCCAAAAGTAAAGGTGAGTTTGGATATTGTTTAATAAGCTCAAAAATACTTTGAGAACTGTTATCTTTAACAAAGTTATAATATGCCTGCATAAGCTTCACATCCTTCTCATCCAACCCCTTAACCCTTAGCGCATTTATCATACTCAGGGCATCTTTGTAGTTTTTCTGAGCCATATATATTCTAAATAAGTTTACATAACCATTTATGTAGTTTGGATTATTATGAACAGCAAGTATTAAGTAGTTTTTAGTTTTATCAAATAAATATTCTTTTGCTTTTTCAACCTCGCCCATCTGTAAATACACATATGCAATGCCATAATATGAAATATACAAATCAACCGTTGCTTGTTTTAGTTGCTTCAGGGCCTCTTTATATTTACCTTTCTGTTGAAGTCTCATTGCTTTTATAAAATGGGCATCAACTACAGGATTATAAGCTACAGGTTTTTTGGGTTTTAATTTGGGTTTGGGTTTTGGTTTGGATTTTTCAGTTTTTACTAAAGTTTTTTCTGGCTTCTTGGATTGTGGCTTTTTCTTATGGAGAGTAAAAAAAAGTGCAACCGCAACTATAATCAAAATAGCTGCGGCCACACCCACATAAACCCATAGATTGCTCTTTGGTTTTTCAAGCTCTTCTACTTCTTCTGCTTCTAAATGCTTCTCTTCTTCTTGCTCCGTCTCTTCAGGCTGCTCTTTTTGCTCTTCTTCATCCTCAATAATTATTACTTCTTCATCATTATCAAAAGACTCTTGGTCTTTCAACCTGTCTTCGTCAGCCATATTTACTTAATTTTCTCAACAAACTTCTTTAACCTTTCTACTCCTTCTTTTAGGTTTTCAAGGCTTGTAGCAAATGAAAATCTCATAAACCTATCATCGCCAAAGGCTATTCCTGGAACAACCGCTATCAAAGCATGTTCAAGCAATAACTCAGCAAATTTCATCGAGCCTGTTATCTTTTTACCCTCATATTCCCTTCCAAAGAAAGCCGATATGTTGGGGAACACATAAAATGCACCCTTAGGGTTAAAACATGTAATACCGTCTATCGAATTCAGTGCATTAACAATAAAGTTCCTTCTTTCCTCAAATTTAGTTCTCATCTTCTCGACACTATCTTGAGGACCCCTTAAAGCTTCCAAGGCAGCCATTTGGGCTATTGATGTTGGATTTGATGTGCTTTGAGACTGAAGCTTTATCATAGCAGCTACAACTTCCGAATCACCGCATGTATATCCTATTCTCCAGCCGGTCATGGAGTATGTTTTGCTTATACCGTTCACAACAAGTGTTCTTTCGTATGCATAATCGGAAAGTGTAGCTATGCTAACAGGGTTATACCCATCAAAAACAATATCCTCATAAATCTCATCGGATATTATCCACAAATCGTGTTTCTCAGCCAATTTAGCTATGAATTCCAAATCACTTTTCTCGTAGGTGGCACCTGTTGGGTTTGAAGGGTTATTAATAAGAATCATTTTTGTGTTTGGAGTAATAGCCTTCTCCCAATCCTCATGAGTTGGTATAAATCCGTTCTCCTCTTTTGTTTCAATAATAACGGGTTTTGCTCCAACATATTTTGCTATAGCTTCATAAGTAACCCAGTAAGGCGCAGGAATTATGATCTCATCACCTTCTTCAAGCATAACAGCAGCTATGTTAAATAAAGCATGCTTTGCACCTACAGAGATACAGATATTCTCTCTTTTATAATCAAGTCCGTTCCTTCTTTTTTCCTTCTCAACAACAGCATCCCTAAGCTCGTTTATACCACCTGCTGCAGTATATTTTGTGAAACCATCAACAGTAGCTTTGATGGCTGCTATTTTTATATTATCTGGGGTATCAAAATCCGGTTCTCCAGCAGAAAAACTCAAAACATCTAAACCAGCAGCACAAAGATCTTTGGCCTTCGCACTGATACCTATAGTCATGGAAGGCTCAATTCTGTTGATTCTTGCATTAAGCTTCGACCTACTCATCTATCCTCTCCTTTCGGACAATTTTTTCTTCATTGCTTTTATAACAATCTCTGGAACAAATTTAGATATATCTCCTCCGTTGAAAAACACATCCTTCACAATAGAAGAACTTAAAAATGAATATTTTATATACGGCATCATGTAGACCATTTCAACCTCTTTATTAAGACGCCTATTCATAAATGCCATTTGAAGTTCGTATTCAAAATCCGATACAGCCCTTAAGCCCCTAACCACAACTTTAGCATTTTCTTTCTTTGCAAAATCAACCAAAAGCCCTTTCACCCCTGCAACCTCAACTCCATGAAGTTCTTCATCTAACTCAACTACTCTTTTGGTAAGCTCAACTCTTTCATCAAAATTAAAAAACGGATTTTTACCTGCATTCACAGCCACTGCAACAATAATTTTATCAAATATCTTTTTGGCTCTTTTTACGATGTCTATATGGCCGTTTGTAATAGGATCGAATGTTCCAGGCACCAAAGCTATAACTTCACTCATCTACCACCCCAAAGTAATCCAGTGTATTTTTCCCAAAGTTTTTGCTTTTGAAACACTTAAATAACCCAAAATCACCCCTCAGATGTCTTTTTTTGTCATGCTCTACACACACTATAGCATTTCTATTGACAACCTTAAACAGCTTCTCCAAAAATACCTCAACATCAAAGGCGTATGGAGGATCAACATAAACAACACCAGCGCTCCTTACAAGAGGATTATCCAAAAACTTCTCTGCATCAGACTTTATAACATCAACATTATCAAAATTGTTTGTATTTTTTCTTATCAAGGAAACACTATCATTGGAACTATCAACAAAAACAACCCTTTTTGCCCCCCTTGAAAGAGCTTCCATACCCACAGATCCGCTACCAGCAAACAAATCTAAAAATACACAACCCTCAATTAATCCCCTCATGGTATCGAAGAACGATTTCTTTACAATATTACGTGTAGGTCTTAGATTTTGATTCTTTTTAAAATAAAGCCTTTTATATTTTAACTTACCTGCTATTATTCTCATCACACCTTCTTAACAAACTCAATTCCTCTAAGTCTTCAGGTAACCTAATATACAAAATTTCATTGGGATTTCCATATTTTTTTTTGCTACCATCAGACTCCTCAAAGACATCTATGCAAATGTTTTTTATCTTTAATCCTCTACTAAAAACCTCATATCTACCAGTTTCCATTTTATCACGCACGCCAACTATATAAAGATCACCCTTTTTACCCAACACAACCCCAGAAAATCTACACTTCCTTATATACCCTGAGCTTTTTAAGTATTGCTTTGGATGTCCAAGATAAAACCCAAAAGAATAAGGTCTATGGCTAACCTTTTTAAGCTCTTCCATGTAAAATGGAATCTTTGACTTGAAGTCACCTCCGTTTAATATCGTATCTATAGCATCCCTATAAATGGCAGTGGTTATGGCCACATAGTAGAGGCTCTTCATCCTCCCCTCAATCTTAAAAGAGCTAATTCCGGCATCTATTAATTTATCCAATATAGGCAAAGCGCACATATCGTATGAGTTAAATATAAAACTACCCTCTGGGTGTTCCTCAATTTCAAAAACCTCATCAGGTCTTTTTGATTCTACAACGGAATAGTTCCACCTGCAACTTTGAACACAATCCCCCCTATTTGCACTTCTTCCTGTAAGATAAGCACTAATAAAACACCTACCTGAGTAAGACATACACATAGCACCATGGACAAAAGCTTCAAGTTCAACATCACTGTTCTTCTTGAACACCTTTATATCACCAATCGTCAATTCTCTTGCAAGCACCACCCTTTCAACTCTAAACTGTTTTAGTAAGTTTATTGCCTCTGAGTTTGTTATATTGGCTTGAGTGCTTATATGAACGGGTATATTGGTATATTTATTAACCATAGATAAAACGCCTAAATCAGAAACAATAACAGCATCTGGCGGATATTTATTCAAAAAATCCAACAACCCTTTTAACTCATTTAGTTCCCTATCAAAGATATATGAATTAAGCGTTAAATACAATCTCTTGGAGCGGGATTTAACAAAGTCTATGGCCTTTAAATATTCATCAAAGCTTAAATTCGGGGCACGTGAGCGAAGAGAGAAGCTTTTTAAGGCTGTATATACGGCATCAGCGCCGTATTCAATGGCAAATTTAAGTTTCTCTAAATTCCCTGCAGGACTTAAAAGCTCCACCATAACGGGTGGAACTTTATCATCTCTATGCGTTTTTAACAAGAAAAAAGAGGGCCAATGCCCTCTAAATTACAACTCCAAGCTTTCGCCTGGCTTTATAGCTTTAACGGTAGCTTTATCGCCTACAAGCTTTGCAAATTCGTCTGGGTTTTGTTTTATCAAATCCCAGGCCAGATAGTGTATTGGCATAACCATCTTAGGTTTTAAGAATTCAACAGCCTTAGCGGCATCCTCAGGACCCATTGTAAAGTTATCGCCTATTGGCAGAATAGCAAGGTCAATATCTTTCATCTGGCCTATAAGTTGCATATCCAAAAATAAGCCTGTATCACCGGCATGGTATATAACCTTACCATCAAGCTCAACCAAAAAGCCGCATGGATTGCCCGTATAAACAATCCCCTCCTCATCGTTTATTACAGCGCTACCGTGATGTGCAATAGTAAGTTTAATCCACAAATCATCACTAAATCTATGGGAACCACCTATATGCATGGGATGAGCATTTTCAACACCTTTACCCATGCAATAATTAACAAGCTCAAATGGAGCCACCAAAGTAGCTTTTGTTCTTTTTGCTATATCAATAGCATCTCCTAAATGATCCCAATGCCCATGAGTTACAAGAACATAATTAACATTGATATCTTCTGACTTAAAAGTTCCCTCCTTGACATCTGGATTACCTGTTATAAACGGATCAATGACGAGCTTCGTATTTTTACCCTCAATCAATACAGCAGATTGGCCTATCCATGTTACCTTTGGCATAAGCACCTCCTTTTTAACTTTTTCTTTTAGACTAGAATAATAATATATTCAACAGCAAAAAATATCAAGTGCCACTACATTTTTTAGTTAATTTTTATCCTGAGGTATGCCGTAGTAGTGAAGAACAAACTCCATAATCTTGGCAAATAGAGGAGCTGCAACGCTTCCCCCGTAAAAACCACCTCTTTTAGGATTAAATATAGATACAACAACAACAAATCGAGGGTTATCAAAGGGGGCAAAACCCGCAAAAGAGGCAACATATTCCTTTTGATATTTTCCGTGTTTTGCAATTTGAGCCGTACCCGTTTTGCCAGCCGTTTTATAATCCTTTAACGCTGCATTCTTTCCTGTTCCGTAAACAACAACATCCCTAAGAATCTTTTTAACCTTATTCACAGTTGAGCCCTTTAAAATTTTTCGTTTCTCAATTTTATAACCCTGAGTAGAATTATCTCCAAATAGGTTTATCATAAAATGCGGCCTTACCCAATAACCACCATTTGCTATAACACTATACATGCTGGCAAGTTGAATCTCACTTACACTTATACCTTGCCCAAATGCCATGTTGGCCAAATCAACATCTCCAACATTGAAAATATCCTTAACTATACCTTTAGTCTCGGATATTGTATCAATGCCTGTTTTTCTTCCAAGACCAAACCTATTCAAATACTTATAGAAAATTTTCTTTCCAATTCTTAAAGCTATTTTTGCACTACCTATATTGCTAGAGTAGACAAAAATCTCCTCGAAATTCAAGGTTTTAAATCTATGTACATCATGAATTACTTTATTATGAAGTCTCCATCTACCTTTTTCGCAATATACCGCTTCATTGCCTTTAAAAACACCACTATCTAATGCCGCAGACATTGTAATCAACTTAAATACACTACCAGGTTCAAAGGCGTCGCTAACAGCCCTGTTTTTTATAAACGCATAGGAATATCTACTATAATGATTGTTATCATAAAAAGGATAAGAATCCATTGCTATTATCTGGCCATTATAAGGATTCATAACAATTACAGCACCTTTATCAGCCTGAAATAACTCTATTGTTCTCTTAAGGTTTTCATGAACAAAGTCTTGAATATCCCTATTGAGTGAAATTTTTAGGTTCAATCCATCAGTAGGTTTTATAGCCACTCTGCTTTTGTAAACATCAAGACCTATTTTCTCCTTCATAGTAAGACCGGACAAAAACTTATCGTAATACCGCTCAATGCCTTCGGCACCTTTATTGGAAGAGAAACAGAAACCCAGAACATGCGAAGAAAACTCACCATCAGGATAAAACCTCCTAAAGTGCTTTACAAAACCAAAAGCTTTTATGAAGTTATCATCTTCTTTTATTAGTTTATATTTATCTAAGGGTATATTTTTCTTAAGGACTATAAACCTAGAGTTCGGATTTGAATACAAGATTCCAAGTAGCCTTTTTTTATTTATAAGAAAAACCTTACCCAAATCATTAAAGAAAGCCTTTTCTTTCTCAAGGTAATATTCATCCTGACTGTATTTTTTATGCAACATAAAAAAATATTTTGGATCAACAAATAGATCAAAAACAGGGTAATTTATGGCAATGGGTCTGCCTTTGCAGTCGTATATCCAACCCCTCTTACCTTCAACTGTTATTGTCCTAACCAGTTTATTCAGGTATTCCTTTTTGTATTGAGAACCCTTTATTAGTTGAATATAAAAAGATTTTGCAACTACTGCAAGGAAGGATGCAAATATAAAAAAAACTACGAACCAATAGCGAACACGATTCAATTTTTAGCGTACTATTACTATGTTTTTGTCTGTTGCATACAGAAGTTTTTTGTCTTTTAAAACAGCAGAGTAATTTATGATTTGTTGCTTTTTCTTAACAAGTTGCTGTTGTTTTAGCATTAATGTGTGAATTTGTATTTGTTTCTTGCTAATCTCGTGTTTGACTTGGGCTATACTAATATTTTGATAACCTATTATATACAAAAATAAGGCAACTGACACAGTTATAACAAGATAGACAGGATTAATCCTCAAAGATCTTACACGTGTTCTCTCTTTGGCTAATTCGCCGCTTTGAGCCATAATCTTTACATTTGCATAATCATACATTACTATCCTCCCTTGTAAGCTTTAAAGCGCATCTCAGCTTGGCTGAGCGAGAGTGTTTATTGCTCTTTACCTCTTGAGGCGTTGGACGTATGGGTTTCTTATTCAAAAGCCTCAAGACACCTTTTTGCTTATAATCTCTGAGGATATTCTTAACTATTCTGTCTTCTAAGGAATGAAAAGATATAGCACAAATAATACCATTCTCCTTCAAAGCTTCAATAGCACCTTTTAAACCCTTTTGGAGACTTTCAAGTTCATCATTTACAACTATTCTCAAAGCTTGAAATGTCCTTGTGGCTGGGTGAATCCTTCTTGATACACTCCGTGGCACAGTCAATTCTATAAGTTCAGCAAGTTCTTTAGTGGTGTGTATGGGTCTGTTTTTTACTATAGCTTTAGCTATCCTCCTTGCAAAATTTTCTTCTCCATATAGCCTTATAATCCTCTCAAGCTCCTCCATATCCCAATGGTTTACTATTTTTTCTGCTGTTAAGGGCTTGTTCTTATCCATTCTCATATCCAAAGGGGCATCAATATTAAAGGAAAATCCTCTATCCGATTTTAACTGATCTAAAGACACGCCCAGGTCCATAATCACACCATCAACCTCATCTATCTCCAATCTCCTCAGGTGTTCTTTAATATTGGCATAATCATCGTTTATAAGTATAAGTCTATCACCATAAGTCTCCTTGAGTTTCTCCTGAGCATGCTTTATTGCATCTTGATCTTTATCAAATGCAATGACGATACCACTTGGTGATGAAAGTTTGAGCAATTTTTCTGTATGGCCTGCAGCACCCAAAGTCATATCTATATATATCCCACCGTTTCTTGGCTGTAATGTTGTTATAGTCTCTTTAAGCAGGACACTTTTATGTTTCATTAAAATATCCCTAATTTCTCTATTTCCTCAGCAAGTTCTTCTTCAGCTTCCCTTAGAGCTTTGGACTCCTCATCCCACCTCTGTTTAGACCATATTTCTATATGGTCTAAGTTACCTAAAATCACAACATCTTTATCTATCTGGGCATCATCTCTCAAAACAGAGGGAATTAAAATTCTGCCCTGTTTATCTATAGAAACATCTTGAGCAGACGAGAAAAACATTCTTTTAAATCTTCTTGCAGCCTTATTTGTTAAGGGCAGATTTACTGCTTTTTTCTCAAGTTCTTCCCACACATCATAGGGGTATGCGTATATACATTCATCAAAGACAGTAAGAACCAAACTACTCTGATGCTTGTCCTTTAAAACCTCTTTAAATCGAGGAGGGATTTTAACCCTTCCTTTATCATCCAAAGCATACTCAAACCTACCCCTAAACATCCACTTTCACCCACATTTAACCACTTTTACCTAATTACTATATCGGTTGTCAAGAAAAAAAGCTAAAAACAGTGATTTTTTTCTTGACTATCTAACTAAGATAGGTATATTACAATTAAATTTCTCGGTAAGTTATGGGGTACCAATGTCTGAAAAAAGAGTGTTAATAGTATGCGACGAAGCTATACTGAATGACATAATTAAATTTTTCTTTGAAAAGATGTCCTACAAAGTAGATATGGTTGATAATCCAAAAGATGCAGTAAACAAAGTAGAGACTTTCAACTATCAGTTGCTCATAATAGGAAAAAACAAAGGCACTATAGTAAAACCAAAGCTCGCAGATATACTCTACTCAAAAGCAAGCCATAAACCGCACATTATCGTTTTTAAAGACCCAGGAGAGATAATTCCAAAAGAATTCTACATAACACCTATACCAAGGCCAACTTTCATTCAAGATATAATGAAGGTTTTAGAAAAAGAAGGCATTAAGGTACAGAATGGCTATTCAAAAGAAGAGATAAACCTGGAAAACTTCATTGAAAATCCGAATTACAGGCAAACCAGCACTTTTGATTTTTTTAAGAACCTAAAAGGAAACATAAAATTTATAATAAAAAAAGGAAACTCAAGGTTACTTGGTTTGACAATGGGAACAGACCTCTACATAATATCATCTGACCTAGAAGAGCCCTATGATATAATTAAGCTCAAGAATACGGAAATAGCTTATGAACCACTCAACCTCAATGAATTTTTATCTATGCCTCTTTCAAAGGTATTTAAGGCAAATTTTAGGGAATTTATAGTAAAAGCTATAGACAGAATAAACGACAAAAATCTACTCCTATCATTTTTACCCAAATTGGATTACTATATAAAACTGAAAGCGCCAGTATATGTATTAAAACAAATAGATCTTATAGTGGAAAACATAGACATCGATAGAATTTCCTCAAAGGATGAAAATATAACACTTAGGGATGCAATAGAAAACGGTTCCAGTTTAAGTAAGGTAAAGGCAGTTGTATGTATGTATATACTCAACATGATAGACATAGAAGAGAACATTGAAAGCAATAAGTTTGATGTAAAGATAAAAAAGAGCTTCTTGAAAAAAATTATAGACAAGATAAGGGGTTTATGATGATATTCAAAATAATAATCACAGGTAGCTTTAATGCCGGAAAAACCGAATTTATAAGACAGATAAGCGAAATAGATCCTATAACGACAGATAAGCCTGTTACAGAGAAGGAACTTAAAGAAATAAAGGCCTTCACTACTGTGGCTATGGATTTTGGAAGGCTTACAATAGACAGCGACCTTGTAATACACCTTTACGCAACACCAGGCCAGGAGAGATTTGACTTTATCTACCCACTGCTTGTAAAAAATGCATTGGCATTGATAATATTGGGTGATATAACGGATAAGAAATCCCTGAAAGCCGTGCCACACTACTATAAAAAATTTATAACACTAAAACGTATACCTACTGTCGTAGCCTTAACAAAAAACGACTTGGAAAACAAAGTTCCCGAAGAAAAAATTAAGCAGATATTATCAGAACTACCAGATGATATACCCATCATAAGAATAAATGCAACAGATAAAGAAGACGTAAAAAAAGCTGTCTTGTTTGCTTTGGAACAACTCGATTCCGATGAAGACATAGAAGAGGTAGTTTAGTTTCATCTTACTTTCTTATTCTTGACAAATCCCCTAAACACACCTATTATTCAATGGCAAATTAAAACGGTAAAAGGGAGGGAAGAATGGCAGAAATACAGCTAACTCAAGCTAACTGGGAAGACGAGGTATTGGGTTCTGATATTCCGGTACTTGTGGATTTCTGGGCCCCCTGGTGCGGACCTTGTAGAATGGTAGCACCTGTAGTTGCAGAGATAGCAGACGAATATGCAGGCAAACTAAAAGTGGGGAAGCTCAACACGGACGAAGAACCTGAGATAGCAGTAAGATACGGAATAATGAGTATACCAACGCTCATGATATTTAAAAATGGCGAAGTGGCCGACCAAATCATAGGAGCAGTACCGAAAGAGTACATAGTAGAGAAACTTCAGCAGGTACTATAAAAATATTTTTCTTTATATAATATAAACAACCAGAATTGGAGGAATAAATGTACGACGTTGTCATAATCGGTGGAGGTCCGGCTGGATTAGCTGCAGGTATTTATGCTGCAAGAGGCGGCCTAAAAACCATTATCTGCGAAGAGAAGGTCTTTGGCGGCCAAATCGTTATGTCTTACGAGGTAGAAAACTACCCAGGTTTTCCCAAAGGCATTAGCGGCATGGAGTTAATGGATAACTTCATAAAACAAGCTGAGAGATTCGGCGTAGAGATGAATTACGATGGCGTGAAAAGTATAGAAGATGAAGGTAAAACCAAATGCGTAACATTATCAAACGACACAAAGCTTACTACAAAGACAATAATAATAGCTGCTGGTGCCTCACCAAATAAACTCAATTGCCCAGGTGAGAAGAAATTTACAGGAAGAGGCGTATCCTATTGCGCAACATGCGATGGTGCATTTTTCAGAGGAAAACCCGTAGCAGTCATAGGTGGCGGTGACTCAGCTTTAGAGGAAGCCTTATATTTAGCAAATCTTGCATCCAAGGTTTACATAATTCACAGAAGGGATCAGCTCAGAGCTGTTAAAATACTCCAAGATAGAGCATTTGAAAATAAAAAAATAGAGTTCATTTTTAATCATGTTGTAAAAGAGATTCAAGGCGATAAATTTGTAAATGGGATATTGATAGAAAACGTAAAAACAGGGGAGCTTTCAAGAGTAGAGGTTGATGGTGTTTTTATATATGTAGGATTAACACCAAATACTGAATTTGTATCCGATATAATAAAACTTGATGAAGAGGGTTATATAATCACAAACGAAAGAATGGAAACAAATATTCCCGGTATATTTGCGGCTGGTGATATAAGGGTAACACCACTAAGACAGGTTCTAACGGCCGCATCAGATGGAGCAATAGCCGCATCCTGTGCCCAGAAATACATAGAAATGAAGTGCTAACTCCTCAGTAATTTTACAAAAAAACTTAACAGCCACAGCAAAACATAAACTAAAACTATAGTGGCACCTGTGGGGGCGTTAAAAACATAAGAAACAAAAACGCCCCCTGCTATGCTGATAATAGAAGAAATAACTGCGGTGGCTATTATGCCTCTATAATTTCTTGATAAATTTAGACCGACAAGCGTAGGCAAAACCAAAAATGCATTAACCAAAATTATTCCTATAAGTTTTATAGAGAAAACAACAGTCAAAGACAAAACTGCCCAAAAAGCATAGTACAAAAAATCTGTATTTATACCTCTAATCTTTGCAAGCTCTTCATTATAAGTAGCCAGATGTAAATGCGAGAAAAAAAATGATACAAATACAACACCCACAAAAAATACACCTAATGCCGCAAAAACATCACCCCTTCCTACTGATAAAATATCCCCAAATAAAATACCTAAAATATTTGCAGAATATCCCTCAGACAAGCTTAAAATAAACACACCAAATGCCATTGAAAACACAAATATTACATCTATAATACTATCCTCACTAAAACCTCCCTTTCTATACATAAAACCTATAAACAGAGAAGCCAAAAGACAAAAAACAACAGGAAAAAGAAAACTGCTAAAACCTAACAAAAAATTTAAAGCCACGCCTCCAAAGGCAGAATGAGCTATACCAACACCGGCAAATGTCATCTTTCTCATAACTACAAAGTAAGACATTATAGACAAAGGTATAGCAAGCAAAACTCCAACTATGGCAGCCCTAAAAAGCAATCCTTCAACCATTACCACCCCATTTGCAATTTTTACACGCCTCAGAATGAAGCATAATATTCATTCCATCACCATAGACCGTTTTTAACATGTGAGAATAATCTATTGTTGATGGTTTACCGTGGCAGTGAAGTTTAACATTGAGACACATTACTTCATCAACGTAGGCACTAACAGCACCTATATCGTGCGTTACCATGATAATAGTTATATTGTTTTGCGAGCTTAGATCCCTTAGAATTTCGTATATCATTGAATTATAAACAGCATCTATGGCCGTATTCGGCTCATCTAAGACTAAAATCTCTGGGGAGTTTATCATGCACCTTGCAAGGGAAACCCTTTGCTGTTGCCCTCCAGATAAATCCCTTATATAGGAGAAGGCCTTATCCTCAACTCCAAACCTGCTAAGCCAATGCATTGCAGCTTCTATATCCTTCTTTGTGTAACCCCTAAATAAACCAAAAGGCTTAAGTCTCTCTATTAAAACAACATCCAATACCCGTAATGGCATGCTCCAATTTACTATAGCTTTCTGAGGCAAATATCCTATTCCATTTTTTAATTTTATGTATTCATCAGGTAATAATCCACTTATTTTTACATCTCCTCGGGTTGGCCTTATAAGACCCAATAATGTCTTAATGAGAGTTGTTTTACCTGCACCATTAGGACCTATTATTGCAACAAACTCGCCCTTTTTTACCTCAAAACTAACACCATCCAATATAATTTTGTTGCCTATTTTTACAGTTAAGTTTTTAGCGATTATCATCTAATAAGAGATTCCCTCAGAAGTCCTATATCGTAAGATAAAAGCTTAACATAAGAATTAGTTTTATCATCATCTGGCGACCCAAGCGGATTTAAACACACAGGTTTATAGTTAAGTCTTTTGGCCAACACCTCTGCTAAATGCTTGTCAGAAACATATATAACTACTCCCTTTTTACACCTACAATGCTTAAATACCCTCTTTAAATCCCCCACAGTGGGACTTTGATTACCCTTTTCTATTACAACACTACAACTCTTTAAACCTAAACTCTTTAATAAATATTCAAAAGCGGGTTTTACATCAACAATACAGATATTTTTAAATCTACTAAATCCCCTACTAAAACCACTCAATGACTCCTCTAAAGAGCGCGCATTAGCCCTATAAAATCCACAATTTTTCTCATCCAGATTACACATATTCTGAACTATATAGGGTATGCCGAGTTCTTTCATAAAATTCACATCCAACCATATATGTGGATTGGCTATGATTTTGTTGCCTATTCTTTTTGCATTCAGGGGGCTCTTATATATATCACTGAGGAAAATATTCCTCTTGTTATCCCTTAAAAAAGCCACTCTATCATACCAACTCTCAAATCCAAAACCTACACCAACAAACAAATCGGCCTTTTCAAAATTTATCAACTCTTTTGGTTTCGGAGAAAAAACATGCGGATTGGACGAAGATGGAATAACATAAGAAACATTGACCCTATCACCCCCTATTTGTTTAATCAACGAAGAAACGATAAAAATACTACTTGAGACATTTAAACGGGCAAAAGCATTAAAACCAATAAAAAGAAAAAGAAAAATAGCTAAAATGGTCTTTTTCATCTACTTAAGCCTCTCATTTATAATACCCAAAACCTTTACATTTCCCACACCAATAAACCTACGGGTCTTGTCAGTTGATATTTCACATTCGAACGGCTTATCCTCCAACCACTCAAATAAGCCGCCACCCGCCTCTTCTAATATAACCTTACCAGCTGCATAATCAATAACCCTTGCATCATCTAAATGTAAAAACGCATCAAAGCCGCCTGTTGCCGTATAACACATATCCAGCGCTGTAGAGCCGTTTTGCCTGACCCTGTAAAAAGAGCGTGCTATACCCAAAACCTCATCCCCATCACTCTGCCTTTTTATGCCCTCAACAGCAACAACATTGGCCTCTTTGGTATAGTTTTTAATCCTATTACCATTAAAAAAAGCCCCTTTACCCTTCAAAGCCCAAAATTCATCGCCATTTGATAAATTCATTACATAGCCACACGCAAGATTGCCCACAGAAGGACCATCAGCAAGACCTATAGATAAAGCATAATAAGGAATACCTCTTTTTGCATTGAGACTGCCATCAATAGGATCAACTATTATTAAAGGGAATTTCTCTCCCAATTTAACCCACCCCTTCTCCTCAGTTAAGATGGAGCAGCTCCTTTTGGTATTACATAGAGCATCTATTACTATATCCTCTGCGAGTTTATCTATAAAAACCGTATTATCGCCAAATTCCCCTATTCCAAGCTTCTTTCTGGCCTTGGATGTTCCAACCACACCCTTTATCTGCTCAAAAACCTGCCTACCTATAAATCTAAATATATCTATCCACTCATCCATTTACAATATCCCTTATGGCTTTATAAACCCTTTCTATGATGTAAGACGGCGTTGAAGCTCCGGCTGTTATGCCGATATTCTCAATCCCATCAAACCAATTTTTCTCTAACTCTATCTCTGTTTCAATATGATATGCATTTCTTGAATTCTCTTTGCATATTTCATACAACTTTCTTGTATTTGCTGAGTTTTTACCACCTATAACTATCATTATATCTGAGCGTTTAGCAAGCTCTTTGGCAGCTTCTTGTCTTTTTTCAGTTGCATCACATATGGTATTAAATACCTTGAGTTCTCTAATCCTTTTTGCAAGTTCCCCTATGGTTAAACCAAATCTTTCTACAGATTGAGTAGTTTGACAGACAACGCCAACCCTTGATGCTTTAATTGAAGCTGCAGTTTTAGGCGAGTTTATCACTGAAGCTGTATAATTTGTATACCCCAAATGTGCTTTGACCTCAGGGTGTTCATTATCACCAAATATAACAACCTTATAGCCCTCATCATACAGTTGCTTTGCATAACGCTGAGCCTCTTTAACAAAAGGACAGGTAGCATCTATGACCTTTAACCCTCTTTTTTCTATATCTTCATAGACCTTCGGTGGAACCCCATGAGATCTGATAAGCACAGGACCATCCGCCTCATCCAAAGTCTCAATCACTTTTAACCCCTTTTTTTCATACTCTTCCACCACTTGAGGATTATGGATTATAGGTCCAAAGGAATACAAGCTTTTATACTCTTTTAATGCTCTATTGGCTATCTCTATAGCTCTCATAACACCATAACAAAAACCTGCATTTTCAGCTATTTCTATCTTCATCACTCTTCCCCATTAAAGACTTTATCCTTTTATAAACCCCTTCTATATCAAGTTTAGTTGAATCTATCTCAAAGGCACCATAAGGCTTCACAAGTGGGGCAATCTCTCTATTTTTATCCTGCTCATCCCTGTCTTTTATCTCCTTCAGAACAAAATCATAATCTTCATTTGTTTGTGCAGCCCTTCTTCTTGCCCTCTCCTCAGCAGAGGCAGTCAGATATATCTTAAGATCAGCATCTTTAAACATAACACTGCCGCAATCCCTGCCATCCACCACAAACATGCCATTCATTGCGACTTTTCTTATCGTCGAATTAACAAAATCCCTAACAAAACTAAGTTTTGCAATCTTGGAAGCTATCCTTCCTATGCTTTCTGCCTGTAATTTATCATCTATTCTCTCACCATTATAAAACACAATCATCTTTCCATCTTTAATCCTAACATCAAGCTTGAGTTTTTTAAGTTCCTCATCTGTAGGTTTATCACCTAAGATAAAGGCAATGCTTCTGTAAAATGCGCCGCTGTTTATATGAACAAAACCATCCCTTTTACTTAAAAGTTCGGCTATAGAGCTCTTACCGCTTCCAGCCGGCCCATCTATGGTTATCACAAACCTACCCATCCAAGCTCTCCCTAAATAAACGGGCCATTTTCAAATACTCAATTACACCGTCATAGTCGTTTTTTTCAATTTTATTTTTCAACTTAAAAAGTTCACCTATAAAATCCTCTATAGAAGCTATTAAGTTGACCTTATTCATAAAAAATATATCACTCCACATTTTCTCAGACGATGATGCGACACGTGTATAATCTCTAAAACCACCACCTATAAACCTGTAGTTTTCATTCTTTTTTGCAGCCAAACCAACAAGTGTGTATGCTATAGCATGGGGTAAATGACTAACAAAACCAAACACTTCATCATGTAGCTTAGGCTCCATGAATATAAGTTTCATGCCGAGTTTTTCTAAAAATTCACCTACTATATTTGCTTTTTCTTTATTCATCCCATTAAACGGGGTTATAATGCAATAGGCGTTTCTAAACAAGCCATTAGTTGCCGCATTAATACCAAATCTCTCAATGCCAGCTATAGGATGAACAGGCACATAATACACATTTTCTTCTAAAAATTCTGTAACACTATCTACAATAGGTTTTTTGACACTGCCAACATCTATTACAATAGATCCATCTTTTGCTTTACCAAAAACATCCCTCAAAACGCTCGGAATACTTCTTACAGGGGTTGCAACAATTACTAAATCACACTCCCCAACATCAAACCCATCACCTTTCTTGTCAATCACGCC
The DNA here is from genome assembly GCF_000194135.1 of Hippea maritima DSM 10411. Classification (GTDB taxonomy): domain Bacteria; phylum Campylobacterota_A; class Desulfurellia; order Desulfurellales; family Hippeaceae; genus Hippea; species Hippea maritima. Next base: position 1,033,600 of record NC_015318.1, read on the forward strand.
AAGTTGTAATGCTCTATCTAAAACACCCTCATCTTTATCAAAACCTAAAATCTTTTTAGTTAAACCCAATGACTTTGCATCTAAGGCAATACTTCCACCAATTAAACCAACGCCTACTATTCCTATAGCATCAAACATCCAACACTTCTCTTAGATTTTTTATGAATATCTCATTTTCTCTAGGTGTCCCTATTGTTACTCTAAGCATACTTTTATACCCATAACCCGCCATTGAGCGTACTATGACGCCCCTTTTTAGTAGTTCCCCATACACATAGTTAGCGTCCTTCTTTGCATCAAACAGAATGAAATTTGCATAGGTTTTTATATATGTTATGCCCATATTATCAAATTCACGGTATAGGTATTCCTTGCCAGCCCTGTTAACCTCAACACTCCTTCTTATATGCTCCTCATCATCCAATGCAGCCAAAGCAGCATGCTGGGCAACTAAATTAACATTAAAAGGCGGGCGCACCCTGTTTAGATAATCTATTATCTCCTCACCTGCAATTCCATAACCAATTCTCAATCCCGCAAGACCGTAAGCCTTGGAAAATGTTCTCAATATAACAACATTGCCTTTTTTATAAAGATCAAGCAGCTCCTCATAATCATCCTCAGCAATGGCGTATTCATAATACGCCTCATCTATAACAACAAGCGTCTTATTGCTATCTGTAGCCTCTATAACCCTCTCTATATCGCTCCTTTTTATAATCGTACCTGTAGGGTTATTGGGTGTGTTAAGGAATATAATGCGCGTATTGCTATTTATTGCCTTGATTAATTCATCTATATCGTATGAGAACCCCTTAAGCGGCACCTCAACTAATTTTTTGTTAAAAGAGCTGCCTATGATTTTATACTCAACAAACGAAGGATAGCAATACAGGATTTCATCCCCATTTTTTGTCGCAAATGTTCTAAAAATAAGCTCAAGCAGTTCATCTGAACCATTACCAAATACAAGGTTGTCTCTCGATACACCAAGTTTATTTGACAATTTCTCCTTTAGATAATAGCAATCACCATCAGGATAAAGATTGACACTTTCGGCTATTTTTTTTATGGCTTTTATGGCCTTCTTTGATGGGCCAAGTGGGTTTTCGTTCGAGGCAAGCTTTATTATCTCACCCTTAATACCCAACTCCCTTCTCAGTTCCTCTATTGGTTTTCCACCCTCGTATGGTTTTAGCTTTGTTATGTATTCCTCAACAAACATAAACATCACTCCACAACACTTATTTCGCCTTTTTGACTGTTTTTTGTCTGATACAATGCCTTATCCACCCTCTCAAGCAGGGACTCTACCGTATCTCCTTCTCTTACCTGGGTTATACCTATAGAAGCTGTACACTTAAACTCTATTTTATCTTTTTTAAAAGTTATAGATGCTATCTTATCTTTTATCTTTTTTGCAACTATCATGGCATCTTCGAGTTTAGTTTCAGGCAATATAACGATGAATTCATCACCGCCATACCTAATAGGTATATCGCTTCTTCGTGTAATCCTTTTCAAAACTGATCCTACAACTTTCAAAACCTCATCTCCAGCCAAATGGCCATATGTATCATTTATCTTTTTAAAATCATCTAAATCTAACATTATAATGCTAAATACCTTAGAGTATCTATTGAAGTTATACAGTGCTGAATCCAAAACTTCATTCATATATTTTCTCAAGTATAGGCCTGTTAAATGATCTTTGAGAGAAAGATCCTTTATATTCTCTATGGCTTTTCTCTGTTTTTCAAGTACATTCCTTGCAGCCTCAAGCTCTGCTTTTAAAGATGAATTTATATATTTTATTTTTTCAAGCTCTGAAGCTATACTATTATCAACCTTACTCCTATACTCATCTATATTCTTTACAGTCATATCATAGGTAGCTTCACTCTCTTGAAGTGTTCTCTCCATATTTACCGTAACATCTTTTACGTTAGTTGAAATCTCAAGCACTCTTTTCTTTAAATCCTCAAGTTCTGAGGCAGAAACATCAGCCATTCCATAAAGCATTTTATGAACTTCAGATTCATCAAGACCATACTCTAAAGCTACTTCCGTAAAAACCTTGTAGTAGTTAAACGGCGTCAAAACCATATTTCTTTTTGTAGCCCTATATAGAGCCTCTTTTATTATAGCAGAAAGCTTATCCGATTCTCTTCTTTGACTCATTCAACAAACCTCACACTTTCAGCTGTTATAACTTTTTTTATATTGCCCCCTATATCAACAAGCAAAAAGCCATTTTCATCTATGTCTTTAGCGAACCCACTGAAGTTTTCTTTGTCACTTAAAACTTCAACTTTCCTGCCTAACGTATTATTATATTTTCTCCAAAGATCAAAAATGGCCTTTTTCCCATCTCTATCCAACATCTTTATTAAATTCTCAAAATAAAAAAGTATATTCGAAAGAAGCGTTGCCCTGTCAACATGTATACCTGTTTCTATTTTAATGCTTGTTGCTTTATCTTTTAATTCATCTGGCATATGCTCCATATTTACATTTATGCCAAAACCTATTATGGCGTGACTTAAAATTCCAGATTCACTCTTAGTTTCAACCAAAACGCCAGCTATCTTTTTATCATTAACCATTACATCGTTTGGCCATTTTATTTTTGCATCCTCAACCCCAAAGTCACTCAATGCTTCTTTGATTGCAATCGAAATGGCAAACATCAGAGCTATAGAATCAGATACATTCATACCCTTTGGTTTAAATATCAAAGACACATAAACATTTTCACCCTGCGGCGAAAGCCATTTCCTCTTTTGTCTACCTCTGCCAGAGGTTTGCTCTTCTGCAATTACTATGGCACCATCTACATTTTCATCCTTTTCTATCAAATATTCAGCTTCATCCATAGTAGATGATGTAAGCCTAAAATACTCAATACGCCTACCAAATATCTCTGTATTAAGCCTTCTTCGTATTTCGTATGGAATCAAGATATCTTTAGCCTCTTCCTTTAAGATATAGCCGACACTGCGTTTACCTTCGATCTTGTAGCCTAATTTCTGTAGGTTTTTTATTCTATTCCAAATAGCTATTCTACTAATGCCCAGTTTTTTACACATCTTATCGCTGGTTATGTATTTACCTAAATTCTTGTACAACTCATCTAATATTATACTATTCATCTCTGATTCCTTAATGCTTTGTTTAGAAGTTTTATTGCACAGAATTTCCCGCACATCGTACAAACATCATCTTCATCTGGCAGTGATGATTGTCTCTGTTTCCTTGTGTACTCTGGATCAATAGAAAGTTCTATCATCTTATCCCAGTTAAGAGATTTCCTAGCCTTACTCATCTGTAAATCCCACTCCAAAGCGTTAGGGATCTTTTTGGCAATATCAGCAGCATGAGCGGCTATACGTGTAACAATAACCCCTTCCCTAACATCTTCAGGTGTTGGAAGTCTAACATGCTCAGCCTTCGTTACATAACAGAGAAAATCCGCACCATATGCAGCCATTAATGCGCCACCTATAGCACTTGTTATGTGGTCATAACCCGGAGCAATGTCAGTAACCACAGGTCCTAAAACATAAAAAGGAGCCCCATCACACAAACTCTTTTCTATTTTTGCATTTGTGATAACCTCATCAATAGGAACATGTCCTGGTCCCTCTATCATTGACTGAACGCCTGCCTCTAAAGCCTTCTTGTGTAATTCGCCAAGCAGTATAAGCTCATGGATTTGAGCTCTGTCGGTTGCATCAACAATAGCACCAGGCCTAAAACCATCGCCCAAAGAGAGCGTAACGTCATATTCCCTTGCTATCTCCAACACCCTATCAAAATGTTCAAATAACGGATTTTGCTTTTTATTGTGAAGCATCCATACACTCAAAAACGAACCACCCCTTGAAACAATATCCTCTACTCTGCCTTGTCTTATGAGCCTTTCTAAGCTTTCAAGCGTAACGCCACAATGCAACGTCATGTAATCTATACCGTCTTCTGCCTGTTTTTCTATTGTCTCGAATATATCATCTTCTGTCATATATACTATTGACCCCTTTTGCTGAGCAATCTCAACAGCCGTTTGATATATAGGAACATTACCCACTACAATAGGGGAGCGTTTTAAGATCTCTCTCCTTATATAATCCAAATCACCGCCTGTTGATAAATCCATTACTGAATCGGCCTTTGCCTCTACAGCCGCATCAAGCTTTTTAAGCTCATTCTCCAGTTGAACAATATCGGATGATGTACCTATATTAGCATTAACCTTGGTTCTTAACCCCTCACCTATACCAACTGCTTTTATGTTATGATTTTTGTTTTTTGGTATTACTATCGTTCCTTTTTTTAAACCCTCCATTATGAATTCAACAGGCCTACTCTCCGCCTTGGCCACTTCTTCCATTTCTTTAGTCACAATGCCTTTTCTTGCAGCCTCTATCTGGGTCATAACACTCTCCTTCTTACCACCAAATAGTTACGGAAACTATACAAAACTAAAACCCATTTATCAACAATATTTGTTAAGGTTATAGATAATAAAGGATAACTTTATAAAACAAATGGAAGATTAATATATCAGAGATTGTTTAGAAGGTTTACAAGCTCTTTTTTAGCCTCTTCTATTCTTTTTTTTGCCTCATCTTCTGTCTGTGCGTATGCTGTAAATCTAACACTCATTATAGAGGATTCAAAACCAATAGGTAAGGATTTTATATAAACGGGGTATTTTTTCATAACCTTATCTATGGCTTCACCCAAAACACTCTCATCATTTATAGGAACATCATAATTCTTAACAATCATAGTAGAATTACTAAGTTTCCTCAAAACAGGCAAAACCTCTTTTTCAAACATAGGCTTCATCTCTTTCGGAATGCCGGGTAGGCAAAATAGATGTTTTTTATCTTGTTTAACATAGACCCCCCAGGCAGCCCCTATACTGTTTTTCAGTGGTTTACAACCTTCTATTAAATAAGCCATCTTCATTCTTTTTTCATTTATGCCACCTGTTTCAATCTTGCCTTCTTGGTAAAGTTTGGTATAAAAATCATGTATAAACTTCAACGCCTCCGAATCCAGATACAGTCCTTTGCCTAAAGCTGTAGCTACAGATTCTATTGTTATATCATCAAATGTAGGCCCAAGACCACCTGTTGTTATAACAATATCAACCTTATTAAGGCAAAATTTTACCGTATCTATTATATCTTGAGCCTTATCATCACAAGATAAAACGAAACGGTTATATATACCTATTCTGGATAAGCAAGAGGAAATAAAATAGGAATTCGTATCCTGCGTTATACCTGATACTATTTCTTTGCCTACAGAGATAACAGCTGATTTAAGCATTCATTAAAAATAAAAATGGCGGAGCCGACGAGACTTGAACTCGCGACCTCTGGCGTGACAGGCCAGCGTTCTAACCAGCTGAACTACGGCTCCGCAAGAAAACTCCATGGTGGGCGCAGCAGGACTTGAACCTACGACCCCCTGCTTGTAAGGCAGGTGCTCTTCCAGCTGAGCTATGCGCCCTATTCTTAAGCTACTACTTGTTGACCTTTTCCTTAAAGATTCTGCCGCATTTAAAACTTGGCAAGTTGAAAGCCTCTATTTGAAGCTTCTCACCCGTTCTTGGGTTTCTACCCATTCTTGCTGATCTTTTGCTTACATAGAAAGTACCAAATCCCGCAAAACCAACCTTCTCCCCAGCTGCCACAGCGTCCATGATGGTTTCCAAGGCTGCGTCAATAACCTTCTTCGTCTGACTCTTGGTAGCTCCTGTTTTTTCTGCTACCTTTTCTATTAGCTCAGCCTTTGTCATAAACTCCCTCCATTTTTAAAATGGCGTCCCCAGCGGGATTTGAACCCACGTTACCGCCGTGAAAGGGCGGTGTCCTTGGCCTACTAGACGATGGGGACTTCTAAAACAATGGTGGGTCGTGCAGGAATCGAACCTGCGGCCAATAGCTTAAAAGGCTACTGCTCTACCGACTGAGCTAACGACCCACGCCTCTTGAGGCGCCTCACTTAAGCAACCTCAAATTTGCGAGAGTGATAATACACATTTAAGTCTTGCTTGTCAACAAAATTTTAACCCTTTTGCAATTTTTTCTCTATAAATTTCTTAACCTCATCAACGCTGTTACCAAGCACCCACATGCGTTTATTTTTATCTTCAAGCTCAGAAATTGCTCTGGGTTTTTCGGGATAGGCACCTATAGCATCCATAATGGCATCTGGGAACTTTGCAGGGTGAGCGGTTGATAAACATATAACATCACGATATCCAGCCTTAATGGCTGCAAAAACACCAGCTGCTGTATGAGGGTCCACAATATAACCTGTCTCTTCGTAAAACCGTTTTATCGTTGCGAGTGTATCCTCAACACCGGCCCTGTATGACTCAAAATCTAATTGAACCTTTTTAAGCAAATCACCTTCAAATTTAAGTTTTTTTGTCCTTGTGAACTCATCCATCAGCTCTTTAACTCTAATTGAATTTTCATCAGACAGATAATAAAGATATCTCTCAAAGTTGCTTGCAACCTGAATATCCATAGACGGAGAAAGTGTTTTTACCACCTTACCGGTTGAGTAATCGCCGTAATTAACAAACCTGTAGAGTATATCGTTTGAGTTTGTGGCCAAAATAAGCTTTTCGATAGGCAAACCCATTCTTTTTGCCATGTAGCCTGCAAATATATCACCAAAATTACCTGTCGGAACACTAAAGTAAGCTTTATCTACGCCGCTTTTAAAGTAGGCATAAAAATAGTAAACGATTTGGGCTAAAATTCGAGCCCAATTTATCGAGTTTACAGCAGCCAGATGATATTTTTCTTTAAACTTAAGATCGTTAAATATGCTTTTAACAATCGCCTGACAGTCGTCAAAAGTGCCTTCAATGGCTAAATTGTATACATTTACATCTTCAACAGTGGTCATTTGAAGCTCTTGAACCTTGCTAACCTTATTATGCGGGTGAAGTATAAATATGTTTATATTTTCTTTGCCCTTTAATCCATATATGGCAGCAGAACCCGTATCTCCACTTGTAGCACCCAAAACATTAACATAGGTATTCCTTTTCTTTAAAACATACTCAAATAGGTTACCCAGAAACTGTAGTGCTACATCTTTAAAGGCAAATGTAGGTCCATGGAATAATTCAAGTATAAACAGGCCATTCTTCTTTACAACAGGTGTCACTTCTTGTGTATCAAACGTCGAATAGCTCTTACCAATAAGGGTTCTTAAATCATTATATGGAATGTCATCAATAAATAGCCTAAATATCTCAAAAGCAAGATTGTTATAATCTAAATCTCTTAGATTATCCAAGTCAACATTTGGAATGGTCTGAGGAACTATCAAACCACCATCTGTAGCAAGACCCATTAAAAAGGCATCAGTAAAATTCAAATCACTAACGCCACCTCGAGTGCTCTTATACTTCATTTTCTCACCTGTTTTATGGCTTGATTTGCGCATACAAGAATTGGATCCCAAACAGGGGCAAACGGTGGGGAATAAGCCAAATCTAACCCTTGAATATCTTTTATTGCAAGATTGGAATATAAAGCAGTTGCCAGTATATCTATTCTCCACACTCCCTCGCTATCTCCAACAATCTGCCCCCCTAACAGGCGTCCAGAACCTTTCTCAGCCACAAGACATATCTTAACCTTGCCCTGATGAGGGAAACCATGCGCTGTGGTCGGTGCTTCTATTATAGTTTTAAAGGCATCAAAACCGTTATCAATTGCCTCCCTCAGAGACAGCCCGGTCTTTGCAACACCTTTATCAAAAATCCTAAATAAAATAGTTCCAACAATACCGGCAAACTCCTCATTAGCCCCTGCCATATTGGCACCGCCAATCCTACCTGCCTTGTTTGCATTTGTGCCAAGCGGCATATAAACATTCCTGTTTAGAATTCTGTGGTATATCAGGGCGCAATCACCACCAGCATAAACACTCTCCATATTCGTCCTGAAATACCTATCAACCACGATGGCGCCTTTTTCCAATTCAATAGGTGTGCCGACCAAAAAATCTGTGTTGGGTTTTACACCTGCAGCTATGTTGACAAAATCAGCCTCAAACTCACCTTTGTTAGTCTTAACCTTCAAAGAGCCATCTATTTTCTCAATATCAACACCTGTGATGAGTTCAACCCCATTCCTGGACAACTCCTCTTTAACAACCTCTGAAAACTCATCCTCAAAGTTGAGCAATATGCCATCAAGCTTCTCTAAAATGACCACTTCCATGCTAAGCCTTTTTAAATTCTCAGCAAGTTCCAAATTTATAAAGCCTGCTCCTATCAAAACAGCTTTTTTGGGTTTTTTATCCTCTATATACGCTTTTATCCTTCTTGCATCATCGAGCACCTTAAGTTTAAATACACCCTCGTTAGCTGCTCCTTCTATAGGAGGCAGAAACGCTTCGGCGCCACTGCCTATAAAAAGTTTATCATAAACAAGCTCATATTCTCTATCGCTCGCAAGACTTCTAACCTTCACCTTCCTATTATTGAAGTCAACCCCAACAGCCTCGCTCAAAAGCCTAACATCTATTCCTCTTTTGGTTTTGAATTCATCAGCAGTTAAAACAACAAGTTCATCTATATCAGCCTGGTATCCAATATTATAAGGCATACCGCAAGCACCATAAGAAACATCCCTTCCCTTCTCAACAACTATAACCTCTGCTGACTTTATTCTTCTTTTCACCTGACTTGCTGCACTCATTCCTGCAGCATCACCACCTATAACGACAACTTTAAGCGGTCTTTCCATCTACTCCCCCTTGGATACAAGCTCTGTAAGAACAATAGATGACTTTGGATGAACAAAGGCTATCATTGTATTGGAAGAACCTTTTACAGGCTCGTTGTTTATAAGCTGTATCCCGCCTTCTTTCAGTTTCTTAAGTTCACCATCTATATCGTCTGTAAAGTAAGCTATATGGTGCAAGCCTTCACCCTTTTTATCAATATATTTATAGATAGGGCTTTCCTCGGATGTAGGCTCTAAAAACTCTATATGTACACCATTTATATCGAATTTTGCCACCCTAACCTTTTGAGAGTCAACCTCCTCTATCTCGAGCAACTCAAATCCTAAAACATCCCGATAAAGGGCGATAGCTTTATCTAAACTTTTGACTGCTACACCTATATGGTCTACCTTTTTTATCATAAAATCACCTCTAATACGTGTTTGTCTCTTTATACCCCTTACATACTTCTTTTACTGTATCCTTTATTATCTTCCCATTTCTATACTCACGTACATGAACCTTTTGGCAACTTGTATGTTCATTTGGATTAACAACAGGTTGGCCAACCGGCTCGGCTTCAATCCTTTCCCATCCACCGTTTTGTGTTTGTCTTTGATAAACAACAGGTTTTTGATTGGCCATAGCTTCGTTAATTGCCCTTTGCTGTATTTGATACATAGCTTCACCAGCCACAGCACCCAATATTCCACCTATTACTGCGCCCTTCCAACTGTTCTTTGTGGTTGCAGCACCCACACCTGCTCCAACAGCTGTGCCTAAGGCAACATTTTCACTCTCTGTTGTACAAGAAGAAATAGAAAATCCTATAAAAATAAATAAAACAAACACCACAACAAAATACTTCAACTTCTCCACGGAACACCCCCTTCACATAAAGTTTCTTTAAATCTATTCAATATATACTCAGCAGCAAGCGACGGCGTTGTCACCTGATTAACAACAGCTTTTTCCATATCCTTAGCTACAGATGCAACCTTTTGATTGTTATCAAGCAAGGCTTTAAGCCCCTCCATAACAACTGACCACATCCAATCTACAGCTTGTCTTTTTCTCTTTTCAAAGAAAGTGCCGTTTAATTTTTTAATTCTAACATATTTTTCTATAGTTGAAAAGACAACATCTATCCCCCGCTTTTCCAGGGCACTAACAAGAATCACAGGAGTTTGCCAATCTTTATCCTGCTTTTTTAGAATACTTAATGCATTTTCGAGCTGTTTTTTTGCAAGCTCTGCTACTTTTAGGTTATCAGAATCGGCTTTATTTATAATTATAGCATCAGCAACCTCCATAATGCCACGCTTTATACCCTGAAGCTCATCTCCGGCATTGGGTAGTTGCATCAACAAAAACATATCCACCATAGAGGCGACACTTATCTCAGATTGACCTACACCAACAGTCTCAATAATTATCACATCATAACCTGCAGCCTCGCAAAGAAATATACTTTCTCTACTCCTACGGGCAACGCCACCTAAAGAATCCCCAGAAGGCGAAGGTCTGATAAAAGCCTCCTGCCTTCTGGATAGCTCCTCCATCCTTGTCTTATCACCCAAAACCGAACCGCCCGTTATCTGGGAAGAAGGATCAACGGCTAAAACTGCCACCTTATGACCCTTCTCTATCAAATAGAGTCCAAAAGCCTCTATAAAAGTACTTTTACCCACACCAGGGACACCACTTATGCCAATTCTTATAGAATTGCCCGTATAGGGCAGTATGCCCTCAAGCAACTCTTTGGCGTATTTTTTATGTTTTTCGTTTTTGCTTTCAATAAGCGTTATAGCCTTAGCGAGCGCTCTTCTTTTGCCGTTTAACAGGTCTTCTTTAAGCTTTTTCAAATCCACTGTTATTTGCCCTCTAAAATCCTTCTTGGTGTCTTTCTTTCCTTTATTGCCCTAAGAAGTTCTTTTGCAGACTTCAATAAGGACGTACCGGGGCCAAATACAGCCGCAACACCTTTAGAGTAGAGGAAATCGTAATCCTTTTTAGGTATAACCCCGCCCACTGTTACGACTATATCATCATCAGCCTCAAGTTTTTTAAGCTCCTCTATAAGCTGAGGTACCAATGTATTATGTCCCGCTGCTAAGCTTGATGCACCTATAGCATGCACATCGTTTTCTACGGCCATCTTAGCAGCTTCCTCAGGCGTCTGGAACATCGGTCCAACATCAACATCAAATCCCATATCGGCATATCCTGTTGCTACAACCTTTGCACCTCTATCATGTCCATCTTGACCCATCTTTACAATTAGAACTCTTGGCCTTCTACCTTCCTGCTTTTCAAACTCTTCTATTTCTTTTTGAATTTCTTTAAATTCATCGCTATCCTCAAATAAGCTTCCGTATGCCCCACTAACAAGTTTAATCTCTGGCTGATATCTGCCAAAAACCTTTTCCATAGCATAGGATATCTCACCAAGAGTTGCTCTAAGCCTTGCAGCCTCAACAGCTGCCTCAAGCAGGTTGCCACCCTCTTGCGCCACTTTGGTTATCTTATCTAAAGCCTTTTGAACCTTATCGTTATCCCTTGTTTGCTTTATCTTTTTTATTCTTTCAATCTGTTTATTCCTTACAGCCGTATTGTCGATATCTAAAACTTCTACTGGCTCATCCTCTTCTTCTGGTATAACGTATTTATTCACGCCCACTATCACATATTCACCCTTATCAATCATAGCCTGCCTTTTTGCTGCAGATTCCTCTATCCTTAATTTTGGCATGCCAGTCTCTATAGCTTTAGTCATACCACCCATCTCTTCAATTTCATCAATTATCTTGGATGCCTCTCTAATCAAAGCATGGGTTAGAGACTCTATGAAGTATGAACCCGCTAATGGGTCAACCGTTTTTGTTATATTACTCTCTTCTTGAAGTATTATCTGCGTGTTCCTTGCGATACGCGCAGAAAACTCTGTCGGTAAGGCTATTGCCTCGTCCAAAGCGTTTGTATGAAGGGATTGTGTCCCACCTAAAACAGCAGCTAAAGCCTCAATCGTTGTTCTTATAATATTGTTGTACGGCTGCTGAGCCGTCAAACTCCACCCGGATGTTTGACAATGCGTCCTTAAGGCCATTGAGCGAGGATTCTTTGGATTGAATTGACTCATAAGTTTGGCCCATAAAAATCTTGCAGCCCTAAGTTTGGCAATTTCTGTAAAGAAATTCATACCAATTCCAAAGAAAAACGACAATCTAGGGGCAAAAGAGTCTATATCCAAACCCCTTGCCAGGGCCGTTTTTACATACTCAAGACCATCTGCAAGCGTAAAAGCAAGCTCCAAAACAGCATTGGCACCAGCTTCCTGGATGTGATAACCACTTATACTAATTGAATTAAATTTCGGCATGTATTTGCTAGTATATTCAATTATATCAGCAATTATCCTCATTGAAGGCTGTGGAGGATATATATAGGTGTTTCTAACCATAAACTCCTTTAGGATATCATTCTGAATTGTCCCTGAAAGTTGTTCTTGCTTTACCCCTTGCTCCTCAGCGGCAACGATATAAAAGGCCATTACAGGAATTACAGCACCGTTCATCGTCATAGAAACAGAGACTTTATCAAGCGGTATTCCATCAAACAATATTTTCATATCCTCAACAGTGTCTATTGCAACGCCTGCCTTTCCCACATCACCAACAACCCTTGGGTGATCTGAGTCATAACCCCTATGGGTTGCAAGGTCAAAAGCAACGGATAAACCTTGCTGACCGAGTGCCAACGCTTTTTTATAAAATGCATTTGATTCCTCAGCCGTAGAAAATCCTGCATACTGCCTAATAGTCCAGGGCCTTACTGTATACATCGTGGCCCTTGGACCTCTAATGAAAGGAGGAAAACCAGGAAAAGTATCCAAATACTCAAGTTTTTCTATATCTTCAGCCGTATAAAGTGGATAAACATCTATTCCCTCAGGCGAATGCCACACTAATTCAGACACATTTTTTCCTTTTAGTTCCTTTTTAGCCAATTCTTCCCAATCTTTTTTTGTAATCTTTTTAAATTCCATTGCATAGACCTCCTTAACAATTATCTTATTAACTGTGCACATTTTAAAAAGAATTTAACTATATTGCAACCATAAATAAAGATTTAATTAGCGAATTTTCTTACATATCTCTTCTGATAGCTCGTATACTGCCATGGCATAGTTCTTTGTTCCATTATACTTTTTCAAGGCCCAAAAGTTATCATAGGCAACGAAACATCTAACACCAGAACCGTAGTTGAAGGTAATGACTTTGCCACCATTCAAATTCTTTGCATTTAACCTTCTACACAACTTACTATCATTAGATAAAAACTTAACTACAGGTTTATCTTTCTTCCAGCCGTGCTTAAGGAGGTAATTTGCAATGCTTGCTGTAGCATCATCCACTTCGTTTAAATTTAAACCATTACCATTGAAATCAACACCGTAGCGGTCTATATTAGAAGGCATAAACTGAGGAATACCTAAAGCTCCGGTAATCGAACCCTTTACAGAAAACGGATTGACCCTATGTCTAAAAGTGTAAACAATAAAACTTTCAAGTTCTGACAAAAAATATCTCTTTCTTTTTGAATACAGCGATAAGGTATAGAGAGCATCGAGTGCGTTTGTAGTGAGTTTAATTCTGCCAAAGTTGGTTTCAATACTAAGAATTGCAACAACTACACATGGGTCTACCCCAAACTCTTGATAAACCCTGTTTAAGAGCTTCCTATGGCTTTTGTAAAACTCAACTCCTTCCTTTATCCTTCTCTTATTTACAAAGAACTTTACAAAATCGCCAAAAACAAACGTTTTCTCTGGGGAATTTGCAACCCTCTCTACAAATGACCTAACATTATCAACCACCTTAGCTTTGGATAAAACATAATGCGTATATTCCACTGGCACGTTGTATCTGGCATTGAGTTTTACAGCAATCTCATCAATATTAAAACCATAAACTGGATAACTCAATACTATAATTAAAGTCACTAAAATAAATCGCATATTTCATTTTAGCACAACAATGCCAGCTTGACAAAGAACTTTAATTAAACTACATTACAACTAAATAACCAGTGTCGGGAGGAGCAATGAAAAAGGCTGCGCTAATAAGCGTTTCAGACAAAAAAGGCATTGTTGAATTTGCCAGATTCCTGCAAAACAAAGGATTTTTAATACTCTCTACAGGCTCAACAGGAAAACTATTAAAGGACAACGGGATAGATGTTGAGTTTGTAGAGGATTACACACAAGCAAAGGAAATGTTGGATGGTAGAGTAAAAACCCTTCATCCCAAAGTTCATGGAGGCATTCTATATAGGCGAGATATCCAAGAACATAGACAAACGGTTAACGAGCTTGATATATACTCCATAGATGTCGTGGTTGTTAATCTATATCCCTTTGAAGAGACAGCTTTAAAAACAAATAATGAAGAGGATTTAATTGAAAATATAGATATAGGAGGGCCAACGCTCATCAGGGCTGCAGCCAAAAATTATAAAGATGTACTTATTATTTGTGATCCAGATGATTATAAGACTGTAATGGAGAATTTTGATTCAATAGACAAAGACAAAAGAAGGGAGTATGCCTTAAAGGCGTTTGCAAAGACATCGTATTATGACGGTTTAATCGTAGAAAAAATGTCAGGTAATTTATCATTCAAAGAAACAGCAATTCCATTCAAAATAGAAAAACAACTAAGATACGGTGAGAACCCACATCAATTGGCCTTTTTTGCTAAGTCACCTCTGAAAGATGGTATATCCAACCTTATCCAACTAAACGGCAAAGAACTGTCATACAACAATCTTCTTGATATAGACGTAGTATACAGAATGATGGTAGAGTTTGATCAGACAATCTGTGTTATAGTAAAACACAATACTCCGTGTGGGGCAGCCACATCAAATAACCAATTAAAAGCCTACGAAGACGCCCTTGCATGTGATCCAGTAAGCGCATTTGGTGGCATTATAGGTATAAATTCAACATTAAACAAAGAAACTGCTGAAGCTATAATCAAAAGGTTCTATGAGGTTGTTGTAGCGTTTGACTTTGATAAGGATGCGCTGGAAGTTTTGAAAAGCAAAAAGAACTTAAGGGTAATAAAACTACCAAAAGTAAACTATAAATTCTATGAAATCAAAAGCCTGCTGGGCGGGTATCTTATTCAAGAGAATGATTATAAAAACGATTTTACCTATGAAGTAGTATCAAAAGCTAAGCCTAATCCACAGCAACTCAAAGATCTTGAATTTGCTTTTAAAGTAGCCAAGTTCGTAAAGTCAAATGCAATAGTATACGCAAAAGATGGCAAAACACTTGCCATAGGAGGTGGTCAAACCTCAAGAGTGGATTCAGCTAAATTTGCCATAGCAAGGGCAAAAGAGTTAAATATAGATCTAAATGGATGTGTTATGGCATCGGATGGATTTTTCCCATTTAGAGATAGCGTCGATGAGGCGGCTAAAGCAGGAGTAAAAGCCATTGTTGAGCCAGGTGGCTCTATAAGGGACAAAGAGGTTATAGAAGCCGCAGATGAATACAATATACCTCTTTTATTCACACGCATAAGACATTTTAGACATTAAGGAGAAAAAGCATGGAAGCTGTAATATTGGCAGCAGGTAAATCAACACGCATGAAATCTAAAACCAGTAAGATTTTTCATTCCATTTGCGGAAAGCCAATGATATTTTACGTGGTTGAAGCTTTAAAGAGGTATAAAATCCACATAGTTGCAAACACAGAAACATATCAAACATTACAACATCTATTTCCTCAAGCTCAAATTCATATACAAAAAAATCAAAAGGGGACAGCAGATGCGTTAAATTCTGTAATAGACTATATAAAAGATGAAAATTTTGTTGTAGTAAATGGTGATATGCCCCTGATCAATACAGACGACATAGAAAGCGCCAAAGGTATTTTAGAAGGGCAAAAATTTGAGTGTGTCCTACTAACAGCAGAACTAGAGAATCCAACAGGTTACGGTCGTATTGTAAGGGACAATTACTGTATTGAGATTATTGAGGAAAAAAATGCATCCGATGAAGTAAAAAAGATAAAAGAGGTAAATTCAGGTATTTACATATTTAATACCAAAGCTGCCAAGCTTGCCCTACCTAAAATTCAAATGGACACCATAAGTGGCGAGTACTATCTAACAGATATTTTAAAGCATCTAAAAAAGGTGGAAGCAGTAAGAGTTGACAGTGAAAATATACTTGGTGTAAATACAAGAAAGCAACTCTCTCAGGCAAGAAAGATACTCCAAAAAAGAATAATAGAAAGATTTGACAATGTAACTTTTGTTGATGATGAAAACACCTATGTAAATTATGATGTAACCATAGGCGATGACACTGTAATTTTTCCCAACGTCCATTTAAAAGGAAACACCACAGTAGGCAGAAATTGCATAATAGAGAATGGATCAATTATAGAAAACTCCGTTATAAAGGACAATGTTCACATAAAACCATACTCTGTAATTGAAGAAAGCCTAATAAAGAGCAACTGCGAAATTGGTCCATTTGCTCATCTAAGACCACTAAGTGAATTAGGAGAAAACGTAAGGATAGGTAATTTTGTAGAAACAAAGAAGGTAAAAATAGGTAAAAACACAAAAGCAAGTCATTTAACGTATTTAGGTGATGCCACACTGGGTGAGGATGTCAATGTAGGATGCGGTACAATTACTTGCAACTACGATGGCTACAGGAAGAACGAAACAATCATTGGAGACAGGGTTTTTATAGGCTCAGATGTCCAGCTTGTTGCACCAGTAGAGATAGGAAACGACGCCCTAATAGCCGCAGGCACAACCGTGACCAAAAACGTTGAAGAGTTTGCTTTGGCCATTTCTAGGGTCCCTCAAACAAATAAGCCAGGCTGGGTTAAGAAATTCAGGGAAACTATGGAAAAGAAGCTAAAAGAGGAGAAAAATGCTAAATAAGTTAATGCTAACTTTTAAGCCGACCAAAGATGTCATAGAAGAAGGCAAACTCCTCCTCTATGCGAGTGTGGTCGGTGTAATAACTGGATTTGGCGCGGTAGTATTTCTTGTTGCCACACATTTTTTTAGTGTTTATGTGCTTCATAACATAGCAGGCTACCCTATAATAGAACCCAGGGGTGAGCCTGAGCTATTTGAAAAACTCAACAAAAACTTCAACCCCATACTTTTAGTAATAATTACAACTGTAGGTGGACTTATATCCGGAATTTTAGTTTACACATTTGCCCCTGAAGCTGAGGGTCACGGTACAGATGGAGCGATAGATGCCTATCATAGAAAAAATGGCATAATAAGACCTATGGTTCCTATAATAAAAATGATAGCAAGTGCCGTAACATTAGGTAGTGGAGGCTCTGGTGGTAGAGAAGGCCCCATAGCCCAAATAGGGGCAGGTTTTGGTTCATTCTTTGCATCCAGACTCAATCTATCGGCAAGACAGAGAAGGATACTCCTTGTAAGCGGCATGGGGGCTGGTGTGGGTGCAATATTCCATGCACCTATGGCTGGTGCTATATTTGGAAGTGAAGTCTTATACAAAGAACCTGAAATGGAAGGCGAGGTATTTATATACACCGTTGTTGCATCCATTGTAGCCTACTCCACATTTTCTCTCTTTTTTGGCTGGAAACCGCTATTTTTCACACCCGTTTTTAGATTTACAAACCCCCTTGAGCTTATCTCTTATACAATTTTGGCACTAACCGTTGGCTTTTTTGCTGTCTTTTATGTAAAGGTATTTTACGGCGTTAGAGATTTATTTAAAAAAATCAAACTCATTCCCCACATAAAGCCCGCTATTGGCGGACTCTTGGTTGGAGTAATTGGAGTATTTGTGCCAGACGCCATATCAAGTGGTTATGGATTGCTTCAAAAAGCTATAGATGGAACAGCGCCGATAAAACTTCTACTTCTTGTGGCAGTATTAAAGGTGATAGCAACATCCTTAACAATTTCAAGTGGCGGCTCTGCTGGTGTTTTCGGACCTTCTATGGTTATAGGTGGTTCCTTAGGGGGAGCAATTGGTTTAATCTTGCACAATCTATCCCCATCGTTGGTAAGCCAACCCGCATCGTTTGTGTTGGTTGGAATGGTAGGGTTTTTCAGCGCTGCAGCCAATACACCGTTATCAACAATCGTTATGGTCACAGAAATGACAGGCAGTTATCATTTAATAGTACCTGCAATATGGACAGCAACAATAGGTTATATAGTGGCTCAAAAATGGACAATATATGAAAAACAGGTAAAAAACAGGAAAAACTCACCCGCCCATGTTTTAGAATACAAAAGAGACCTTCTTGAGGAGGTAATCATAAAGGACATAATGAGAAAGGAATTTACAAGTGTAAGCCCCTTTACATCCCTTCAAGAGATATTTAGGATATTCTCAACAATAAGTGACGACGATATACTTGTATTGGATACAAATGACAAACTTAAAGGCATAATTACCTTAAGGGTATTGAAATCACTCCTTGGGCAAGAACAATTGCCACCTATTTTGATAGCAGATGATGTAGCAAACACCACATTAATTACAACAACACCAGATGAAAATCTACACAATCTAATGCACAAAATAGGCCTAAAAGATATTAACCTTGTGCCGGTTGTAGACAAAAACGATCCAACAAAGGTATTGGGAGTTGTAAAGAGGAGTGATATTATAAAAATGTACAATGAAATAATTCAAAAACTAAACAAGAGTGTTTGAAAAAATGCAAAATAGGTGTTATAAGAGGTAGGCTATGTGTGGAATTGTGGGCTACTGTGGAAATCAAGAGGCCTTAAAGATACTACTACAAGGGCTTCAGGCTTTAGAATATAGAGGCTATGATTCTGCCGGTATATCGTTAAAATCTACTCATCGAATAGAAACCCTAAAAACAAAAGGAAAGGTAATAGATCTCATTACGTTAATAACGGAAAGCAATATAGACACTAAAGCCAGAATGGGAATAGGCCACACACGATGGGCAACACACGGCATACCCAGTTCAGAAAACGCTCATCCCCATTTTACAGATAATGTTTCTGTTGTGCATAACGGCATAATAGAGAACTACAGAGAACTTGAAGTTTTCCTAAATCAAAGAGGACTAAAAAGAAAAACACAGACAGACACAGAAATCATAGCATTGCTAATAGACTTCTTTTTGAAAGACAAAACCTTTGAAGAGGCTTTCAAAGAAACAGTTAAACTTCTAAAGGGAAGTTTCGCCATAGCTTCTATTTCAAAAGATGAGAATTTCATAATGGCTGCAAAGCATGAAAGCCCCCTTGTTATAGGTTTATCTGATAATCAAATATTTATAGCAAGTGATGTGTCTGCTATGATAGAATATACAAATGAATTCATATTCTTAGAAGACGGGGATACAGCAAAAATCTCAGCCAAGGGTATAACCATTTGGGATAAAGACGGACAAAAAGTTAAAAGAGAGCCAATAACGATAAATTGGTCTAAGCAAACAGCCCAAAAAAGCGGATATAAGCACTTTATGCTAAAGGAAATAGCAGAAGAGGACGAATCAGTTAGAAACACTATTCAATCAAGGATATCAGAAAACGGAAAAATTTTACTTGATGATGAGATAAGCATAGATAAAGGGTTTATTAAAAACATAGATAGAATAACCATAGTGGCTTGCGGCACAAGTTTTTATGCAGGCCTAACCGCAAAACCAATATTAGAAAAATACACAGGTGTAAAAGTGGATGTTGAAATAGGCAGCGAGTTTAGATATTACAATTATATATACTCAAAAAATAACCTCTTTATTGCAATATCCCAATCTGGTGAGACAGCGGATACAAAAGAACCTCTGCGCATGGCAAAAGAAAAGGGTATAAAGACACTCTCCATCGTTAACGTCAAAGAATCCGCAATTGCACGTATGGCAGACTCATGCATCTATACCTTGGCGGGACCTGAAATAAGTGTGGCTTCAACAAAAGCCTTTGTAAGTCAATTAGCAGTTTTGTATATGCTTGCTTTCTATGTAGGGCAAATCAAAGGAAAGCAGATAGAAAAGAAAGCTAAAATGTTGTTATCCATACCAAAGCTCATAAAAACAACATTCAACAATACAGTCGAAGCAGCAAAAAAACTTGCTGAAGAATACCATAGATACAAGAACTTTTTGTACTTGGGTAGGGGGCTTTGCTATCCTTTAGCCTTAGAGGGCGCACTAAAACTTAAAGAAATTTCATACATTCACGCCGAAGGATACCCAGCCGGTGAGATGAAACACGGCCCAATAGCATTAATTGACGAAAACACACCAACTGTGGTAGTTGCTCATTCAAAAGAACCGCTGTATTCAAAAAGCTTATCAAACTGCGAAGAGATAAAATCAAGGGATGGAAAAATTATATTAATCAGCGACAAACAGGCAGATATAGTAGATGAAACAATAAAAATGCCTGAAGTAGACTATGAGCTTTTACCGTTTATCTACGTAGTTCCCCTACAGCTTTTCGCTTATTATATGGCATTGTTTTTGGGCTATGATATAGACCAACCAAGAAATCTTGCAAAGAGCGTGACGGTAGAATGAAGGTATCGGCACTATCTGAGTTGATGTTTATCATAAAGGGCTTAAAACACTCCCAAACTAGCAAAATGTTGATATATGCATCAATTGTTGGTGTATTAGCCGGTGTTGGTGCTATCTTATTCTTTGTATTGCTTGATTTAACATCTGTGACACTCCTAAACCACATAGCCGGCTTCCCTTTAAGCCACCCTACCAACGAAGAACCACTAATCCCATTGATTCACAAGCCTTTCAATCGCATAGCGTTCCTTATAATCATCACTGTAGGCGGGTTTTTAAGTGGTCTACTCATACATCTTTTGGCTGAGGAGACAAAAGGTGGCGGAACTGGTGAGGTTGTAAAGGCATATCACAATAATCAGCCTATAAGAAAAAGGGTGCCCTTTGTAAAGCTTATCGTATCAGTTATATCATTAGGTGTAGGTGGAGCAGGCGGTAGAGAGGGGCCTGCAGCCCAGATTGGTGCAGGTTTTGGCTACCAAATAGGTAATTTCCTGAAACTAACAGACAAAGAAAAGCGCATTCTGATGATCGCCGGGCTTGCCGGTGGTGTTGGTGCAATATTTAGGAGTCCTATGGGTGCTGCAATATACGCAGTTGAGGTTTTATACAAAGACATAGACTTTGAGTATGAAGCACTTCTACCTGCTGCCATATCCTCAATCATTGCCTACTCCATATTTTCAGCAAAATTTGGCTGGATTCACATGTTCTCAACACCGCCTCTTGTATTCCACAATCTAAGGGAATTCTCCTCCTACACAGTTTTAGCTGTTGTGTGCGCATTGAGTGCGATAGCTTTTATCAATATATTCAACACATCCTCAAATATGTTCTCAAAATTGAAAACTCCACTTTACATAAAAACTGCTTTGGGTGGGCTTTTGGTTGGCCTATTTGCCATGTTTATCCCAGATAGCGCAGGTATGGGATACGGCATAATGCAGAACGCCTTTTTAAACAAAACGGGTTTTCAGTTGCTTCTGCTTTTGGGTTTAGTAAGAATGTTTACAACATCCATAACCTTAGGAAGTGGTAATTCTGTTGGTTTATTTGCACCTACACTTGTTATAGGAACGGCAATTGGGGGCGGAATTGGTGGGCTGATAAAAAACATATTCCCAATGATGGTTGATAATCCCGCATCTTTTGCTATCGTGGGAATGGCAGGTTTTTTTGCAGCAACAAACAAAACGCCGCTTTCAATTATTATAGTAGTTGCAGAAATTACCGGAAACTACGAACTCATAGTACCGTCAATGTGGGTTGTAGCCATAAGCTTCCTTCTGACAACCCGTTATAGCATTGAAAGAAACCAGGTTAAAAATAGAGCTCACTCCCCTATTCACAAATACGAGTTCGTTAGAGATGTGCTTGAGGGTATAAAGGTAAAAGAATTGATGAAAAAGGACTTTGTTAGCGTTTCAGGTTCAACAAGCCTTGCTAAAATATTTGAAATACTTTCCGAGGCAAAACAAACAGATATACCAGTAATAGATAACTCAAATAAACTACAAGGGATTGTAACACTTCATGTACTCAAATCTATTTTGGGCGAAGGTGAATTGGCGGATTTTCTTGTGGCAGAGGATGTAGCAAATAAAAATGTTATAACAACAACACAGGAAGAAAACCTAAATACGCTTATGCATAAGATAGGCTTTAGGGAGATAAACACCATTCCTGTTGTAAACGACCAAGGTCAAATAATAGGTATAATTACAAGAAAGGATATAATAAAGGCGTATAACGATGCAACAGAAAAACTACATAATAGATGAGCTAAATCCTCAGCAGAGGCAAGCCGTTTTAGAAAACAGCTGCAACTTACTTATATTGGCTGGTGCAGGAAGTGGAAAAACTAAGACACTAACACACAAGATAGCATTTATACTCAACGAAGGCTTGGCAAAACCCTATCAGATTTTAGCTTTGACCTTTACAAACAAAGCAGCGGGTGAAATGAAAGAAAGAATAGGAAAACTCATAGGTAGTCAGGCTTCTGATATGTGGATTGGAACATTCCACTCCATAGCATTAAAAATATTAAGAAAAGAAGGTTTCAGGCCCACTATTTACGACTCTAAGGATCAGGAAAATTTAATCAAAGAGATATTAAAGAAACTCAACATAGACTCAAAAAAATACACACCAAGAGCCTTCTGCTCCTCCATTTCTTCATTGAAATTAAAATTAACAAAACCCGAAGATTTAAAAGTTAACTCTCCATTTGAAAAATACCTGAAGAGTGTTTATAGGCTGTATGAGGAGAGTCTTGCTAAGGCAAACGCAGTGGATTTTGATAATATAATACTGAGGGTCATAGAACTTTTAGAAGAAAATGAAGATGTAAGAAAAAAATATTCAAATAAGTTTAAATACATATTTATAGACGAATATCAAGATACAAACTATCCACAGTACCTATTTGTCAGGCTACTTTACAACAGCTCAAATATAGTTTGTGCTGTTGGTGATGAAGACCAATCTATCTATGGATTCAGGGGTGCTCAAATTGACAACATACTAAAGTTCGATAGGGAATACGAAAACTGTAAAATCATAAAGCTTGAAAAAAACTACCGCTCGGCTCAAGAAATACTAAACATAGCAAATACATTAATATCAAAAAACAATCTAAGAAAAGAAAAGAGGCTTTATTCAGACAAAATAGGAGGCAGGATAAGTATAGTAAATTTAGCAACAGAAACTGAAGAGGCTAAATTTGTAGCAGAACAAATTCAAAAACTTAAATTAGAGGGCGAAAACCTATACGACATTGCTGTGTTGTATAGAACAAATTTTCAGTCTCGAACAATTGAAGAAGCCTTAATAAGATACAGCATCCCATACAATATAATAGGTTCAAAAAGGTTTTTAGAAAGAAAAGAGATAAAGGACGTAATTGCATATCTAAAACTTTTAGTTAACCCGAATGACGATATAGCGTTTTTAAGGGCTATAGGCTCACACCCTAGGGGCATAGGTGCTAAGTTTTTGGAGGTTATATCCAAAGCAAAAGACAGTCTAAATACATCGATGTTTGAAGCATCAAAATGGTTGATAGAAAAAAAGAAAGTCACTCCAAGGCAGGAAAAAGCACTAAAGCAATTTCTAAGCGTATTTGATATAAACACGGCTAAAAGCGTAGACAAGATTATAGATGAGATAATTCAAATAAGTGGCCTTAAAAATCATCTTGAACAAACGGACGATTTTGATAGAATAGCCAACATCATGGAACTAAAGAACACAGGCAACTTAAACAACCTTGAGTCCTTTTTAGAGGATTTGTCCCTTTTGGACTATTCAAATGAACTAGAAGAACAAAAAGAGAGTGTGAGATTAATGACAATCCATGCATCCAAAGGGCTTGAGTTTAACACTGTCTTTATTGTAGGGGTTGAAGAGGGTTTATTTCCAAACGAGAATCTAAAGAGGGATGAGTTGGATATAGAGGAAGAACGCAGGTTGTTTTATGTGGCTATAACAAGAGCAAAAACAAACCTATTTATCAGCCACGCCTCATCAAGAAGAAGAGGAATAGACTATCAAAGATCAAAACCATCGAGATTTTTACTTGAGATAAAGGAAAAGATAAAGCACAAACCATTAAAAAGGGGCGATAAAATAAGGCACTCTATATATGGAGAAGGGGTGGTTTTAAGTAAAGACGGTCAACTTTTAACCGTAAATTTTTCAGAAAATGGGATAAAAAAGATTTTAGAAAAAGATAGAAATTTAAGTGTAGTATAGTGGAGGTAAAAATGGCTACTTTAGAGGAAAGGTACAATCAGTTCAATAACGGTCTTGCTCTGGTAAACATAAGAACCAAGAAGCTCGTATGCGAATTTGATGATGAGAAATTGGACATTCCACCAGAAACTCAGAAGGTATACATAGATAAAAGTTCCTATTATCAGGTCCTGGCAGATAATTTTGTAAGGGTTTTTCAAGATTACACGCTAAAGATTGCAAACAAAGAAAATGAGGAGGATGTATTTGTTAAAATAGATATAACATTCCTGCTTGACTTCCAGGTTGGAGGACCAATAGACGATGAAATATTTAACATCTTCTCAGAATCAACTGTATTAATAGATAGCTGGCCATACTTTAGAGAGCTTGTCCAAAATTCTCTTTTAAGGATGGGGCTTGCACCGGTGATTATTCCACCAATTCAATTCACGCCACCGCAGCAGCAAAATTAAGTAATGGTAAGCTTGGTAATAGATGGAAGCAATACATTTTTAGATTTATCCATATTCAACAAAAAAGAGCTTTTATACTGTTCTTTTCTAAAAGGAGGTAGAACATTTTCTGAAATCTTAATAAAGCTGATTGACAACGCCTTGTATTACACTAACAATACCCTTGAGGATATTGAAAGTATCTATTGTGTTGCAGGGCCTGGGAGGCACACCTCGTTGCGTGTCGTCATATCTACCCTTAAGGGATTATTTTTCTCAAAAAAGGTAAAAGCATATAAACTCAACGCTATGGACCTTACAGCAGCAGCTTTTGGGGGTCCAAAATTCAGGGTCGTAAGTGAGACTTTCTCATCTTATGCCTATTTTTGCGATTACACTTACGATTCTAAAAAGTTAAAAAGACTAAATTACTCAATTGAAAGGGTAAAAGAAGAAGAAATTTACAAAACAAACTTACCAATTGTAAAAACAAACGATGAAAGACTTACACCAAAAACAAAACATATATTTACCATTGAAGACTATGCAGAAAAGGTTGATTTAATAAACCTAAACCCCATCTATTGAAGGAGTTTTTATGGCACAAATTTACCCTTTTAGAGGCATTTTATACAGACAAGATTTAAGAGATAACTCAATTATGGCACCACCATATGATGTTATAAGCAAAAACTATAAAGCCAAATTGAAAAAAAAGAGTCCTTACAATGTGGTGAAATTAACACTTCCAGAGGTTTATGAGAACGCAAAAGAATTCCTAAATAATTGGCTTAATGAAGGTATTTTGGGTTTTGATAACAACTGTTGTTTTTACGGCTATGCATGCGATTACGAATTCAACGGCAAAAAAAGACAACTCAAAGGATTTCTTGCAGCATTAAAACTTGAGGAATTCGGAAAACACATAAGACCACACGAGAAAACATTAAAAGGGCCAAAAATAGATAGATTTAACCTCATCACAACCACAAATGCAAGCTTCTGTCCTATTATGGGTTTATATGATAAAAGCCCAGAAATAAAAGAGGAGTTAAGTAAGTCTTTAGAGGAAAAACCCTTTTTTGAAGCTACATTTGAAAACCAACTTCATAGACTATTCAAAATATCAGACAGCAATTCAATTAAAACTATGCAAGATGCATTTAAAGACAAGATAGTCATTATTGCAGATGGACACCATAGATACGAAACGGCCCTGATGATAAAAGAGCATTACAATAAACAAGGTCTTAGAGAAGGTGGGTTTGACTATATAATGATACTACTTGTAGAGGCTGAGGATGGAGGCTTGAGTCTTGAGGCTATACATAGGCTTATAAAAAAACTTGATGAGCCTGAAAGATTCAAAGAAAAACTCAAGGAATACTTCTACATAAAAGAAGGCAAAGATAAAAATGCAGATTTTATCATGTATATAGACAAAAGCTTTTATTCTTTAACCCTAAAAAGTGAAAAACCAAAAGGTGTGTTAGAAAGCCTCGATTCAAAGATATTTGAGGATATAATATACAAAGAAATTTTAGGTTTAACTGATGAAGATATAAAAAATCAAATTGTATCGGGCTATGCCCATTCCGAAGAAGAAACCATAGAGCTGGTAGACAAAAAAGAGGCAAAAGTCGGCTTCATCTTAAAACCCATGAGTTTCGAGCAGCTTGTAAAGATAACCGAGGAAGGTCTAACTGTTCCACAAAAATCAACCTTTTTCTATCCCAAAATACCATCCGGTCTTGTAGGGTATCACTTCAAGAGTATCGAGGGGTGCCTAAATGTTTGAAATAACTATAACTGATGATTTTGCCGCAGCCCACAGATTAAACAACTATAATGGCGCATGTGAAAATTTGCATGGCCACAACTTCATAGTAGAAGTTAGCGTTTTATGCGATAAATTAGACAAAGCATATATAGCTATCGATTTTAAGGAACTTAAATCGCTTACAAAAGAGATAGTATCTAAACTAGACCATAGATACCTAAATGAACTAGAACCATTCAAGAGCACAAACCCCACATCAGAGATGATAGCAAAATACATATTTGAAGAATTGAAAAAAGCACTAAAAGACAGAAGCTGCAAACCATCAAAGGTCTCGGTTTTTGAATCACTAAAGGCTAAGGCCACATATTTTGAAACTCAATAAATAAAATAGTTGCTTAGCCTGTACTCAAAGGTGGCATAGATGTTAAGTACATCTATGCCAAACCGTTTTGGCAAAGGTGCAAATGGAGAAGCATCCTTAATCGCCTGCAATGCAGCATTATCAAGTATAGGATAACCGCTTGAGCGTATAAGCTTTAACCTAACCAATCTACCATCTTTACCTATACTGAATAAAATAAGTAATGCCCCTTGTTGGCCTGTTTGTATAGCCTGTTGAGGATAAACCCAAACATCCTGAATTTTGTTTTTTAGTTTCGCCATATAAGATGCATATTTCAATTCTTGAGTTCCTATGCTTATTGTAGCTTCTTTTTTTGCATTTTTATATTTATATTGATTAGATGTGCCAGAAGAAAAGCCTCGTTTAGATAAATCAGACAAAAGCTTTTCGTTAAATAAGCCGCCTTTTAGTTTTACAAGATTACTCTTTTTCGGTCTGCTTAGTCCCACTGCTTTTGACTTTGATGTCTTATTTTTGGCTATCTTTGGTTTGGTTTTGACCTTTTGTTTTGAAGATTCTGGATGCGGCTTAACTTTTTCCAGCCTCGGCTTAGCCTCACCATAAGGTATCTTTTCTTCTTTTGAGTAAACCCTTGCCCTACCCTCACGCTGGATGTTTGCCGCTATTTTGTGTTCTTCCTGCTTCTTTTTTTGCACTTTTATCTTTGGTTTTGGCAGTCTAATTATATCAACAAATACCTGTTTTGGAAGTGGAGGAGTTGGAAGTTTTTTAGGTTTTAAAAATTGAAATACTAAAAAAAACAGAATACTGTGTAAAAAAAGGGAAAATATTATGGAGATAATAACAAATCGCTTGAACCTTTTCATCGAAAGAGAATATATAATTAAACAGCTTAATTTACAAGAAAAGTTAAGGTTCTATCGCCTTAATGAGTTCAACAATAAATTCATTGTAAGGTGCAGCAAGACCTTTTTTCTTGGCAAGCTCAACAACTACCCCATTTAAAGAATCAATTTCTGTCTTTTGAGAGTTCTCTATATCCTGCAACATAGATGAACGATGGGAATAGGTAGAAGGTACTAACTTTGAATAGAAAACATCTTTATATTCATTGGCATTCTTGAAAAATGTTTCATACCCATAGGCCCTCATTACGTCGAATATCTCATTTATAATCCTATCCATAATCTTTCTTGTTTGGGATTTTTCAGCCAATTTGCCGTATTCAACTCTCAAGATAGCGCCCAATGGATTCAATGCACAGTTGTAAAGCAACTTAGCCCATAGGTGTTTATCTACATCTTCTGAAACTAAAGCATCAAAACCACCATTATTTAAAGCATCAACAACCTCTTGCGTTTGACCTGATAACTCCTTTCTAAAAATATTACCCAGAACCATCTTATCCGCATGGACTGTAATCTCAACCTCATTCGGTGCTTTTCTGTAAAAACCTGTAATTATACGAGCCGAGAAAACACTTTCTTTATCAAAGCATCTTAGAAACTTCTCAGCATTACCCCATCCATTCTGAACAACAACTAAGTTAACCCCACCAAGTTTATCTTTAAAGTCACATAGCTGTCTGGCTATATCCTCATTGGCATATGTTTTGGTAGTTATCAAAACCCAATCAAACTTGTCCCTAAGATTTTCAAAACTATCAATTACATCATACTGACCGTATTTAAAAGTAAAATCTCCAAAGATTCCATCCACTTTAAAGTAATTTGTTAGAGAATTAAAACTCCTCCTTGTGGAAAACAGGCATACCTCACATCCTGCTTTCAAAAGAAAGGCAGAAAGCCCTAAACCTACACCACCACTACCAATAACCAAAAACCTCATATCTCTACATCCAGAAGCGGAATATAAAAATTAGCGCCCAAACAATCCGTATCGGACAAAGAACCTGCTGATGCATCTCTTAAGAACGACACCTTAAGCGTGTTAATGCCATCGCACTCAAAATACATCAGGTCTTCCCTTTTGTAAAGCTTTTTAAAAAAATCCCGATTCAGCCTAAGCTTTGCCCTTTCATAAAGTTCTTCACTCTTAAACACAATATCTATCGTTATATGCCACACACCTGCATTCTTGCTCCTTAAGACCTTAACAGCTTCTTTCAGCCTCAAAACTCTATCTCCTCTATGTAAAATTTATCCTCGATAGCCTCATCCTCTGCTATATGATACACACTAAACTCATAAACACCACCCATATCCACCTCAGCCGGCGAATATGGAAAAGCCACATTAGCACCTGTTGCTATCCTACCCTTATAATCGTAATGCTGCAGGTGAGCCTTAACAACCGAACAAATCCTGTGGGCAAACTGCTGTTCTTCGGCTACAACATCCACAATCAAACCTATCTCATAAACATTGCTTTTAAACTCAAGCCCGCCTAAAACACCGTTTCTGCCGTATTGTCTAAAAGTCAGGCTAAACCCACTGCCAAACTCCCTTGTTGCTCTACTCCTAACATCATCAAGTATATCATCAAGTTGAGCTATCATATCGGGGTTTCTTATACCCATTATCGCGATTGTTCTATAACCGGAAAACTTAGCACCCTCAAGTTTGAAGCTTTTTTTTGCCCTATCCTTCCATCTTGCCCCATAAACCTTAACCGTTTTCTCATCATACTGCTCATAGGAAGCATTATCCAGAAACAGCGTCCCATCCGGCTCCTCTATAACATAAGGATCCGTATTCTCATAAAGCGAATGAGCCAAAGCCGACTCCGGTGTGCAAGTCCTTAAAGGGTTGGGAGGTTTTAGATAAAACGCATCCTCATCAATAAAGCCCAACAGCGCATCGGATGGGCTTGCAGGTTTTGCGCACAAAGCACCGCATTCGATGATCTTGGACATATGCCAAACCAAAGCAGGATCATATCCAACAAGAAGAGGATATGCTGCATAGATAGAAGCATCGGTCGCCCTGCCTGCAACAATCAGATCCGCGCCGTTTTTTAGCGCTTCGATAAACTTAGAAACGCCCATCTGTGCAACGATATGGGAAGAGGAAAGCAGATCCTCCTCTGTAAGTGGTGGGTTTCCTTCATAACTTTTAATCTTGCCTTTTCTTAGAAGGGAAATCACATACTCCTTTTCAAGCTCCGAATGGATTACAGCAACCCTGAAGTGCAGTTTGTTGTCTTTTGCTATATCCTCCACTATCTCCATAAACCTTCCAAGATGGACATCAGCGCCTGCATAACCAGCAGAGCCAATGATAAACGGAATCTTTCTCCTTAAGGCTTCAATCAAAGGATGCTCTAAATCGTTTCGCGTTGCCTCATAGTTTGCCTTCATGCTTCCAGAGCCCAAAAAGAAAGGGCCTGAGTCGATAGAACCAGCATCAACACCAATATAATCGACACCCTCAGTTATAGCCCTATCAAACGAATCCCTGTTATACCCGTAACCCAGCTGACCCATTAGCGAGAGTGCCTTTATCATTACATACCCCTATGTTGCTCTATTATCTTATTATTATCGTCGACTATAACAACATTAGGTTGATAACCTTCAAGTTTTTCCTCCTCCATCATGCCAAATGCAGCTATGATCACCTTATCACCCACAGACACCTTCCTTGCAGCTGCACCGTTTAAACATATCACGCCACTTCCACGTTTTCCCTTTATAGTATAGGTTTGAAAACGTTCCCCATTGTCTATATTCCATATGTGAACAAGCTCGAACTCCCTCATGTTGGCAGCTTCCATCAACTCCTCATCGATCGTTATGCTGCCAACATAGTTCAGGTCAGCCTCTGTTACAGTAGCCCTGTGGATCTTACCGATCAACACTTCCCTTAACATCTATTCAAACCTCCAAACGTTTTATTCAAAACCACATATTATCGATAAGCCTTGTTGAGCCCAAAAAGACAGCCAAAGAAACAAGTGTATCACCCTCTTTGACCTGCTTTAGCTGCTCAAGAGTGCTCAAGCTATTTATGTCTATATAATCTATTTTTGCAAGTGGATAGCCCTCTATAACCTTCTTCATCTCTTCCTTAATCACATCTGCATCCCTTTGGCCAGTCTCTATAAGCTCTTTAGCCTTCATAAGCGCTTTATATAAGCATACAGCCTGCTCTCTTTCCTTTTGATTTAGGTATTTATTGCGCGAACTTAACGCAAGCCCATCGCTTTCCCTGACAATAGGCATGCCGATTATCTCTATATCCATATTCAAATCTTTAACCATACGCTTTATAACTATTAGCTGCTGAGCATCCTTTTTGCCAAAATAAGCCCTGTGGGGTTTTGCTATGTTGAACAGCTTTGCAACAACGGTAGTAACCCCTCTAAAATGTGTAGGCCTGCTTTTGCCTTCTAAAACCTTCGTTAGCTTATCAACCTCAACATAGGTCTGAAATCCATCCGGATACATATCCTCAACAGATGGATAGAAAACAAAATCAACCCCTTCTTTATTCAATAAAGACTCATCCCTTTCTATATCCCTCGGGTATTTATCCAAATCCTCGTTTGGTGCAAACTGGAGCGGATTTACAAATATACTCACAAACACAACATCGTTGTCCTGTTTTGCCTGCCTTACCAAAGACAGATGACCCTCATGCAGATAACCCATAGTAGGAACAAAACCTATCCTTTTGCCCCACTCCCTGTATTTATTGGCGATCGCCTGCATCTCAGAAGCAGAATAAACTATCCTCATATTCCACCTCACAGATATGAATGCTCATCCGTTGGAAACTCACCAGCCTTAACCTCTTTTATGTATTGTTTTACACCGTCAAGCGCATCTTTTTTCAGATGTGCGTATCTTTTTACAAACTTCGGTTTAAAATCATCAAATAGACCCAGCATATCATGAAAAACAAGCACCTGACCGTCGGTGTGAACACCAGCACCTATGCCAATAGTAGGAACATTTACAGACTCGGTAATCTCTTTTGCAAGCTGCTTTGGAACAGATTCAAGCACTATCGAAAATACACCAGCCTCCTGCAAAAACTTTGCATCCTCTTTAATTTTGGTGGCTTCAGCCTCATCCTTGCCCCTGGCTTTATATGATCCAAATATATTTATAGACTGAGGTGTCAGTCCAAGATGGCCCATAACCGGGATTCCCGCTGCCACTATACTGCTTATGGTAGGCACAAACTCCCTTCCACCTTCAAGTTTTACCGCATCGCAGCCAGTTTCTTTCAATATTCTGCCAGCATTCCTTATGGCTTCAACATAATCTGCTTGATAGCTCATAAACGGCATATCAACAACGATTAACGCATTCTTTGCACCCTGGCGCACCATCTTTGCATGATAGATCACCTCATCAACCGTTACAGGTATGGTTGAGCTTTTACCCTGCATAACCATAGCCAAAGAATCACCAACCAATATAATATCGATGCCTGCCTCATCCGCTATCCTTGCCGATGTATAATCGTATGCCGTTATCATGCTGATCTTTTCTTTGTCTTTCATATCCTTGATTTTAGGAACAGTAATAGCCATAAAACCTCCCTTTTAAGAAATAAAAAAAGCCTGAAAATGCACCCTTGAGGTACATCTCCAGGCGATTTTGTTTGTGTTATAGTGGCTCAAAGCCCCAAACAGGGGTCTTCTGCCTATTAACAGCAAATAAAATACTCCTTTTAGCAAGTCTTGAGGCTCTGTATGCCTTCAAGCTTGCTTTTAAGTTCTTCTAAACTTAAGCCGTTCAACTTAAGCTCTGCCCCCACATCCAACAGAGGGACAACAACAAAGAGCCTCTCAGCTGCCCACCTATGAGGAAGCCAGAGATTTTTCGTTCTTAGAATTATATTTTGATAAGCAATAATGTCAATGTCTACCGTGCGCGGCCCCCACTTAAATTTCTTATTTCTACCTAATTTTCTTTCTATTTGTTTAGCAAACCTAAGTAACTCATAAGGTTTTAAATTTGACTTAACCCTAAGCGCAAGATTGCAAAAATTCTTCTGTTTTTTATATCCCCACGGCTCACTCTCATAGATCTTCGAAGACGTCACAACTATTAATCGCCTCTTTAGATAAGAAACCGCCTTTTTTAGATTGGTTTTTCTGTTACCTACATTACTACCAACAGAAAGGTATACCCATCGATTAAAGGGCCGCACTCCTTATCCTCTCAACAGCCTCTTCAATTCTTGGATTTGTTATACTTATCCTAAAATAACCCTCTCCTGCATCACCAAAACCATTACCCGGTGTCACGACGATTCCCTTCTCCTGAAGGAGTTTTTTGGTAAATTCGGCCGAGCTAAATCCCTTTGGCACTTTAACCCAAAAATAGAATGTTGCCTTTGGTGTGTTAAACTCAAAACCAGCCTTTCTTAGTGCCTCATCCATCTGATCCCTTCTTTTTTGGAATGTCTTTATTATCTGAGCATTTAGACGCTCTGCATTATCCAAAGCATAAGCCCCTGCCTCCTGAATGGCCTGGAATATGCCTGAGTCTATATTTGTTTTAACCTTACCCAAAGCAGCAATAACATCCCTGTTGCCCACTGCAAACCCTATCCTCCAACCAGTCATATTGAAGGTCTTTGAAAGGGAATGAAACTCTATCCCCACATCCTTTGCCCCTTCCACCTCAAGGAAACTGATTGGCTTATATCCATCATAGCAGATCTCCGAATACGCATTATCGCTTGCAACAACAAAACCATACTCCTTTGCAAGCTCAACCACCCTTTTGTAAAAATCCTTATCGGCAACAGCAGATGTCGGATTGTTTGGATAGCCCAAAAACATCAACTTCGCTTTTTTAAGAACATCCTTATCGATACTATCCAGATCTATTAAGAACCCGTTTTCCTCCTTAAGAGGCATCTTATAAACCTCTCCACCGGCAAACATAACGGCAACCGGATAAACCGGATAGCCCGGATCTGGAACAAGCGCATAATCGGACGGGTTTATGTAAGCCAACGGAAGATGGGCAATACCCTCTTTTGAGCCTATAAGGCTTACAACCTCTGTTGACGGGTCAAGCTCAACACCAAATCTCCTTTTATACCAGTTAGCAACAGACTCTCTAAACTTAAGCATACCCACATAGCTTGGGTATTGATGGTTTTTTGGGTTTTCTATGGCCTTCTTTGCAACCTCAACGATCTCATTTGGCGTTGGTATATCGGGATCACCAACCCCAAGATCAATAATATCCACACCTTTTTTTGCAACTTCTTCTTTTAGCCTATCAATCTCTGCAAACAGATAAGGCGGCAATTGTTTTATCCTGTCTGCCAACTCTGTCATAATCAACCTCCTATCACTTCTAACTTTTCTATATTAAAACCCCTTCTTAGAACAGTAATTACGCCACGGTTAAGTTCGACAATAGTGGAACCTACACCTTTTACCTTGCCTAAAACTATACCATTAACCCGATTTTTGTAAAGTTTTACTATTTGAAGAGGAGAATTTATCTCGCCTGAATTTGATATGTTAACGCTGGTCGATGTAATAGGCCCAACAGAACAAACCTTCTTTAAAAATTCCGTATTTGCAAGCCTGAAAACCGTCTTAGAAGAAAAAGATGCCCAGTGCGGCAATTTGATTTTTGTCTTAATCAGAACGCTAAAACCATTATCAAGCAAAAACGCAAGCTTATCCTTGTCAGCCTCAAAAGCCACATCCAGGATAAAATCCTTATGAGCTATCACTATAAACGGCTTATTTATGCTTCTTCTTTTGAGAAGGAAGATTCGTTTATTTGCCGCTTTACTAAACAGGAATGCACTGAAACCGTAAATCGTAAAAGCCGGACAGATAATTACACCACCTGCTTTAAGAAGCGCTATGGCTGGATTTGGATTCTTTTCATTTATGATTATCATTCAACGATTACCTTCAAAAAAGATGGGGTGAGTAGTGGGACTTGAACCCACGGCCACCAGGGCCACAACCTGGTGCTCTGCCAACTGAGCTATACTCACCATAAGGAAAAAATAAAAAAGAAAATGGTGAGCCGCGTAGGGGTCGAACCTACGACCGACGGATTAAGAGTCCGTTGCTCTACCAACTGAGCTAGCGGCCCACTCGCCAATGAATATACTCATCTTATACCGATTAGTCAAGAGTAAATTAACAATTTTACCAGATAGGTCCAAACATACTTACCACCTAAAGCAAATAGAGGTAATATCTATGTCTGAGAATGAGAATGATAGAAAAGAGAGTGGAGGCACCAACATGGAAGTGAAGAGAATAAGAAAGATAGTAGGGGCAGAAAACCTGAAAGTAGGTTTTCTGCCCGTTAAATCTTTCTCTTTCTCAAGGGCTGATGCAGCCCACATCCTCTTTTGCATATTCAAATCACTGGATTTGAATATAATAGGAAGACCCATAAAACTCCTAAAGGGATGGAGGCTGCATCATGGATAGTATATACCACACTTTGAGAAAATCAAACCCTGCAAGTGCAAGAATTTTGGTCAGAAAGGTTTTAGAGAAAAACAACGGCAATGTCTCAAAAACAGCAAGAATACTTGGCATATCAAGGGCTACAGTGAGAAGGGCAAGGGATGGAGAACTAAATGACTTATCAAGAAGACCAAAGAACATAAGAAAAAAGATAGACTGTTCTCTTGAAAAACTCATTGTTGAAGAGGCAAAAAGCACAGGGTACAGATACAGGCTTCTAAGCTATTACCTAAAGAACAAATACTCCATAGAGATAAGCGAAAACACAATAAAGAAGGTTTTAAAGAGAAACAGGGTGAGGAAAAAGAAAATAAGGACTCTAAACAAAAACAGAAGGCATCTTTATGATTATGAACACCTGACGCCCTTTAGCCACCTTCAGATAGACACAAAACACATACTGTATGAAACATCTCTACCAAAGAGCGTGTATAGACACATAGAGAAATACGACCTGCCAAAATATGAATGGAACGCAATAGATGTAAAAACGAGAATGAGATTTACAGCTTACTCCCATACTCTTTCTGCATCCTTTGGATTTGCTTTTATCCTTTTTGTCGTACTGTGGTTAAAGCTGCACAATGTAAGGGGAAAAATAAACATAAGGTTGGACAACGGTTCTGAATTTGCATCCTCAAGCAGAAGAAAATTGGATGAATACAACGAATTCTTTTCAAAACTGAATGTAGAGTTAAAACCCATACCACCAGGTGCAAAACACCTCCAGGCTATAGTTGAAAACTCACACAGAAAAGACGATGAATCATTTTTCTCCATTCATCCAGAAAGGTGCAGGAATGACGCTGAGTTCTTGCTCAAAGCTCAACAATGGCAGGATACATGGAATACAGCAAGGCCTCACTATGGCATAGACATGAACGGCCTAACGCCTTTTGAGAAACTGAAATCAACAAAAGCTATGATATCTGAAAACATAGTAAGGTTTCCAACCTTACTACTGGAAGATATCATAAGGGTAGCAGGCTACCCTTATGAATGGTTGAGTAAGTTTGTGAACCTGTATATATTTAGTAGAGGTGGTAAGTATGTGTGGACCACTTACCAAATTAACAATTTTCCTATTGCCTTTTTCTTATAAAATTTGTAAGTTTTCAAAAACCACTCTTTGAGGAGGAGAAATGCTAAAGGACAAAAT
Organism: Hippea maritima DSM 10411; assembly: GCF_000194135.1. Taxonomy (GTDB): domain Bacteria; phylum Campylobacterota_A; class Desulfurellia; order Desulfurellales; family Hippeaceae; genus Hippea; species Hippea maritima. The sequence continues at coordinate 1,069,906 of NC_015318.1, forward strand.
TATAGGTATCATAGGTGTAGGTAAAATGGGCTCTGCCCTTTTAACGGGGCTTTTGAACGTGGGAATAGATAAGAAAAATATCTTGGTAAGTGATGCCTACATACCCAAAGAGACAGTGGAGGAAAGATTTGGTGTGAAGTTTTTAGAAAACCCACAATTAGCAAAAGAGTCAGATATTATTATATTGGCCGTTCAACCCATTGACATACCTGAATGCCTCCAGGAGATATACCCGTTTATAGATAACAGCAAACTCATCATATCGATCGCCGCTGGCATAAAAGTTGAGGTTATGCGTTCTATATTGAAAAAAGGAAGATTTATACGAGTTATGCCAAACATTGCAGCTATAGTAAAACAGGCTGCAAGCGCCATCTATTGTGGACCAAGAACAACGAAGGAAGATGAAGAGATAGCAATGGCAATTTTAGGAGTTGTTGGTGAGGTTGTGGTTATACACAATGAACGCTTTATGGATGCCGTAACTGGTCTTTCAGGCAGTGGACCTGCTTATATATTTGAGGTAATAGAAGCCTTAGCAGACGGTGGTGTAAAGGTTGGCCTCAGGCGTGAGGATGCCTTAAAATTAGCTGCCCAAACGGTTAAAGGCGCTGCTGAATTGGTATTAAAAACCGGTAAACACCCAGCAGAGTTAAAGGATATGGTAGCATCCCCCGGTGGGACAACAATCTATGGATTGGCTGAACTTGAAAAAAGGGGAACGCGAGGTGGCTTTATAGAGGCGGTAGTTGCGGCAACAAAAAGGAGTGAAGAACTAGGAAGTTAATCATCTCTTTCTATTTTAATCTCAACTATATGAGAGGGCTCTTTTTTTACAAGAGAACTCCTTCGGGCGTTCTCTTCTTCTATCTTCTTCCTCAAAGTAGATTCTAAACTCTCTATTACCGAATGCAACTGTTCAATTTGCCTTTTCATTCTCATTATAATATCAACTCCTGCCAAATTCACTCCAAGTTCTTGTGTCATTTCTCTAATAAACTTAATATCCTCTATATCTTCATCGGTATAAATCCTAATGTTTCCTGCTGTTCTCTTAGGTCTTATAAGCCCCTCGCGCTCATATTCTCTAAGTGTATGTGGATGAATATTTAAGATTTCCGCAACCATACCTATCGTATAAAAACCCTTTTTCCTGCCCATAGTTTAACCCTCTAACGCTTTTTTTATACATTCTTCATCTTTTATGCTCTTTGGTATTTTAACATTAACCTTAGCATAGAGCGGATCTGAACCCACACCGTAGCCCTTTATCTTAAACACCTGATTGCATTGAGTACCCTTTGGTACTTTTATGGTAATATCACCATCCAATGTTTTGACCTTAGCAGAACCACCCAACAGCGCTGTCAACAGCGGTACCTCAAATGTTGTATAAAGTTTACCGTCCTTAATCTCAAAGTTGGGGTCTTTTTTGACATTAACGATGATGTGCAGATCTCCTCTTCCCCCAGGGCCTGGCTGACCTTTGCCTTTGACTTTCAATTTTGTGCCATTTTTTATACCTGCTGGAACCTTTACCTTAACCTTTTCACCATTTATATTTAATGTTATCGTAGTCCCTTTAACTGCATCTTTAAAATCCAGATCCATTGAATAGTAAATATCGGCACCTTTGGGCTCATAGGTATTCCTAAAACCTGACCTTCTTCCACCGCTAAATAGATTCTCAAACAAATCACCTATATCAAAACCCTCAGATGAATAACCTGTCTTGAAGTTGCCAAAGTCAAAGCCAAAATCTTTAAAATTACTAAAATCATAAGAATTACCGCTTGCGTCAAACCCCGAAAAACCAAACTGGTCATACTGTTTACGTTTCTCAGGGTCTGACAGGATAGAGTACGCTTCATTGATCTCTTTAAACTTCTTCTCAGCCTCCTTGTTATTGGGATTTAGATCTGGATGATACTTTCTTGCCAGTCTTCTATATGCCTTTTTTATTTCCTCATCTGTTGCACTTTTTGAAACCCCTAAGACCTCGTAAGGATCTCTCATAGCCACTCTCCTTCTTTCAAAGAATTTTGCACAGTTGCAACCATAAATATAAACCTTATAATGATATTGTCAAGTTTTTGAGATACAAAAAACCCATTTTCAACGCCAAAAATAAAAAATTTAAAAAAATTTCATCAGATACTTGACAATAAGACTATCAAGCTTATATTAAATAGCGAAGTTGAGAAAAAAATTGAGGAGGTGAAAGCCATGTTGAACGCATTGGAGCCATTCAAGGAGTTAACAACACTTCAGGAGAGATTAAACAGGGTATTCAACGATCTTCTGCCAAGCAGCAGTCAGGGCAGAGATACCACAGATTGGATGCCAGCTGTCGATATCTATGAAACAAAGGATTCTATCAACATAGAGGTTGAAGCACCTGGTATGAAGGAAGATGATATCAAGATAAATCTTGAGAACAACACATTGACCATCTATGGTGAGAGGAAGTTTGAGAAGAAAGAAGAGGGCAAGAACTACTACAGAATGGAGAGAAGCTACGGTTCATTCTCAAGAAGCTTCCTATTGCCAGACAATGTGAATGTGGATGCCATTAAAGCAAAATACAAAGATGGCGTTTTGACGATAACACTTCCAAAGAAACCTGAGTCCAAACCAAAAGAGATACCGATCGAAAAAGAGGCAAAATAAGACGGTAATGCCGAGGGAGGGGCGTCCCTTCCTTGGTTTTACCGCCGAAATAAAAAATGTAGGAGGGATTTATGGATATAAACAAATTAACCGTAAAATCACAAGAGGCACTACAAACAGCAAAACAGATAGCAGAGTCCCATAAAAACCAAGAAATTGGCTCTTTGCATCTACTGAGGGCTATCATTTCAGATTCCGAGAGTGTTGCAGTCTCTATACTCAAAAAGTTAGGCGTAGACATAAGTGCATTTACATCCTACACCGATAGCCTTATAGAGAAGATTCCAAAGGTGGAAATTGCAGGCTCAACATCAACCCAGTTTTACATAACAAAAGAGTTGGACGATGTCTTCAAAAGAGCAGAAGAACAGATGCGCTTAATGGAGGATGAGTATATAAGTGTTGAGCATTTCTTAATAGCACTATCCGAGAAGTGCGATGCATCTGAGGTGTTCAAGCATTTTGGAGTTAAAAAAGACGAACTTCTAAAGGCATTAGTGGATATCAGGGGTGGCGTTAGGGTCACAGACCAAAACCCAGAAGAAAAATACGAAGCTCTAAAGAAGTACGGAAGAGACATAACAGAACTTGCAAAGAGCGGTAAGTTAGATCCTGTTATAGGAAGGGATGAGGAGATCAGAAGAACCATTCAGATACTCTCAAGAAGAACAAAAAACAATCCCGTCCTAATAGGTGAACCCGGCGTGGGTAAAACAGCCATCGTTGAAGGGTTGGCACAAAGGATAGCAAAAGGCGATGTTCCAGAAAGCCTAAAAGACAAAACTCTAATAGAGCTTGATTTGGGCGCACTGATAGCAGGTGCTAAATTTAGAGGTGAGTTTGAAGAGAGGCTTAAGGCCGTATTGAATGAGGTGAAACGCTCAGAGGGTAGAATCATTCTATTCATAGATGAGCTTCATACCGTTGTAGGTGCAGGCTCAGCTGAAGGCTCAATGGATGCATCAAATATGCTAAAACCGATGCTTGCAAGGGGTGAGCTACGCTGTATAGGCGCTACAACACTTAAAGAATACAGAAAATACATTGAAAAGGATGCAGCGCTACAAAGGAGATTCCAGCCGGTTTTCGTAAAAGAGCCTACGGTTGAAGATACCATATCTATTCTCAGGGGCTTGAAGGAAAAATATGAGCTTCATCACGGCGTCAGGATAAAGGATTCTGCTTTAGTTGCCGCTGCCGTTTTGAGCCACAGATACATTACAGATAGATTTCTACCTGATAAGGCAATCGATTTGATAGATGAGGCAGCAGCAAGCCTAAAAACGCAGCTTGAAAGCGATATAGAGCCTATCGACAATCTAAACAGAAAGATTGCCCAGCTTGAGATAGAGCGTCAGGCACTAAAAAAAGAGAACGACGAGGACTCCAAAAAGAGGCTTGAAGAGTTAGAGAAAGAATTGAGCCAATTAAAAGAACAACTCAACCAGATAAGAGCAAAGTGGCAGTATGAGAAAGGCCTGATTGAGGATATACGCACCATAAAGGAAAAGTTAGATAAAATCAAAACCCAGATCGAGATAGCTGAAAGAAATGGCGACTTTGAAAAGGCAAGCGTGTTAAAATATGGAGAACTCCCAAAATTGCAAAAGGAGATTGAGGAGAAACAAAAAGAGCTAAACTCGATAGAAAACAGGCTTTTAAAAGAGGAGGTAACCGAGGAAGAGGTCGCAGCGATAGTATCCAGATGGACAGGCATTCCCGTTTCTAAGATGCTCGAAAGCGAGAAAGAAAAACTACTCAAAATGGAAGATAAATTAAAAGAGAGGGTTGTAGGTCAAGATCACGCTGTAAAAGCTGTAAGTGAGGCCATTTTACGCTCAAGGGCTGGATTGTCTGATAAAAACAGACCTATCGCATCGTTTATCTTCTTAGGGCCAACGGGTGTTGGAAAAACCGAACTATCAAAGGCCTTAGCTAAATACCTGTTTGATGATGAGAGAGCTATAATAAGAATAGATATGAGTGAGTATATGGAGAAGTTCTCTGTATCAAGACTAATAGGTGCACCACCTGGATATGTGGGATATGAAGAAGGTGGTCAGTTAACTGAGGCGGTAAGGAGAAAGCCATATTCAGTTGTGCTGCTTGATGAGATAGAAAAAGCACACCCAGATGTGTTCAACATACTTCTGCAGGTTTTAGACGATGGACGCCTAACCGACTCAAAAGGCGTAACGGTGGATTTCAGGAATACGGTTATCATAATGACTTCAAACATAGGCAGCGAATACCTAACAAGGATTAAGGGTGAGCCAGGCACAGAGGGATACAAGCTTGAGTTTGAAAAAGCCGTGGCTGAGGTTAATGCCGAGCTCAAAAGAAGGTTTAAGCCGGAGTTTTTAAACAGGGTTGATGAGATTATCGTATTCAACCCGTTAGGCAGAAACGAGATAAAGCAAATCGTAAGATTGCTGCTTAAGAAAACCCAGCAGAAATTACAGGAGAACGGCTATGAGCTTGAGGTAAGCGACAGGCTCGTTGAAAGAATAGCCGATGAGGGCTTTGACCCTGTATATGGAGCAAGGCCTCTAAGAAGATACATACAGAACAGACTGGAAAACGCCCTTGCTAAAGCGATACTTGAAGGCAAATTTGTAAAGGGTGATAAGATAATCGCAGACTATGAAGGAAATGAGATAGTGTTTAGAAAAGGGTAAAACCAGAGCGGGGTTTTAAACCTCGCTTTATTCTATCCTCGCTTTATTCTATTTTTACAACGGCGTCTATTATAGCTTTATCATTCCCTATGGTTGAGTCTGCTTCTATTTCTAAAGAATAAACACAGTGGTCACTAATGTTGTGGGTAATTGGATCTACAGTAGGATAGTAATATTTACTTAAAACAGTGCATGTTACAGAGTAGTTTCCCAACCGTGATGAAGGTATATAATCGGATAAATCTAAATTTCCACTTAAAGAGGAATTGTCGCAATCCAGGCTCAAAAGCTTAGCAACAGAAGCATCAAATCCCCCTTTGGCAGCTTCTAAAGCAGTTTGATAAGAAGAAAAATACCCCGATATATTAATGGAATTTCTCGTCATAAACAGCAAAGTACCAACTAAAGCTAAACCTATAAAACTCAGTATAAGAACGGTGATTAATGCTATGCCTTTATTGTTTTTCTTCATGGATAGCTCCTATATTCCGACATCGGCTTCACAGAAATTTTTATAACTTTCCATCTGTAATGCTGGTAGTCAGTAATTTTACTTAGATCAAAACTTATGCTGTCTTCGCTAAGAACGGAATTGCCAAAATTATAATCTCTTTTTTTCTGTCCTTCTTGCAGCAATATATAAACATTAACCAATGTTGGTTTACTTACATTATCTATAATCACATCAAAACCGCCAACACAATTAAGGATAGGTTCACCATTAGAGCTACCCACCTTTCTCAATAAATTCCTTGTATCTTTATTACAAGTAGGTATATTTTGGTCAGAGCTTAGAGAATAGACAATTTGATTACAAAATTGCTTAGAACATCCATTGGAAACATTATCCTCATAGGGAAAACCAAGTAGTAGATCAAAATTACCCGGACAGGTGTTAGCTGTTCCATTAGCAATGAACTTATTATCATTCTTTGCATCTATCCATACTACTTTTGAGTTGTTATCGATTGAACCTTCAGTAGACAAAACCTGAAAACTACTATTATCACATTTAACAAGTTCCCAACCGATTGTTTTGTTTCTTGTAGAATTTATTGTTGACCTTATTGTTAGTGACGTACCATCCCATTCTATGGGTTTATTCGGTTCATCCGATGCCAAACCATATCCCGCATGTTCTATATCCAACCTGAGTATATTTAAAGCTGGAACCGTTTGAGTTTGAGTCTCCAGCTGCTTACCTATATCTTTATAATTAAACAAAATTCCTGTATAGGTTGCATATATGAAAGTTAGAATCAATAAAAAAATAAATATAGCAACCATCAGCTCAATTAATGTAAAACCTTTCTTTTTCATATCAGCTTCCAACTACTTAAATATAATTGTTTGAAATTTCTTTTGATACAAAACTCCCCTATACCGCCAACATATAGTTATATTATCATAATTTATGAAATTGCCTGCTTTAACAATAGATTCACCTTCAAAAAGCATAGCAAATTTAATTTGAGAGTTATTTATTTGCCTTGTTACTATTTCACAGGCACTAGATACAGAAGAATTATCCAAGCAATCTTTACAAGCAATATTTGAAACTTTTATGAATTTAGAGTTTATTTCAGTATTACTTTTATTCCTATATGTATCAAAGGTCTCCTGAACTATCCTAACTGCCTCATTCCTAATTAAATTACGTGTATCCAAATGGATAGCTGTGATTATTCCCGACAATAAACCCAGCATAGCGACCAAAAAAATAAATATAGCAACAAGAATAGATATTAAAGACATACCTTTTTTATTTAGCAACACACTTACTACCATTATATTCTCCTAACTTTACCCTAACATCATCAATAGCGACACAGTCGTACTGAGGGACTAATCCCTCCTGCTTGCTGTAATGATATATACTCGAGCCACTTAAAGTACCTCTTGTGTCTATATCCATAGGACCACCGGAAAAATTATTCTTTAACAGGACTGTATATGAAGTTGCACCATTTTCACTCACTATCAAGATATTTCCATTAACAGATATACTAACTGATATTTTCTGTGTAAAAGCCTTTAGTCTTTCTTTCTGGATTAAACTATAAATTTGCTTTGTGTCATTCTCTATGGAATATCTCTTATGCCATTTATTATAGTTTGGTATTGCTATAGCAAGTAAAATGGTCATTATAGTAATAACAACTAAAACCTCAATTAGAGTTGTTCCGTATCTATTCATCATTTTTCCAACCACAACAAAATATAAGGAGAATATCCTTTATAAGGAGGAGGTAGGATAGGTTGAGTTTCAGGAGTAATGCCTTGATGCCATTCCGTTGTAGCTCTATTATTTTCAGTAAAAGCATTTTTATTTACTTGGACTATATTACCTCTGGATAATTGCATATAAACCGTGTTCTGTAACACCTCAGAAACATAGCCTTTATCTGCACAACTTGTATCAAACATACTCAAACCTGTTGCACAATTCAGTCCCCACATTCTTGACCTACCTCCAAACAAACACACATCAGAAGACGGTTCTGTAGTTGCAAAGAACACAAGATTATCATAGGGATCAACGGCGGGATCTGATATTAGCCTTTCTTTAGTATAATTTCCAGTTTTCGGGTCTAAATCCACCTTGTATGCCCACACACTTTGAGCGCTATCCAATTCGCTACACGATTCAGTGGTGTTTTTTGCCTGATTGACATTACAATTACCACTGAAACACCCATCTATCATAACGCCATAAAGAGATTCTTTGTCATTACTATTCTGTCCAGGATCATCGCCTCTATAATACCACCGTCCTGTTCCAAAGTATATATAATCATGATTAAAACACTTCATATACCTTATACTTGAAGTTATAGCACTGGTTCCCTGATTAAATACCTTAATATAATCCCAGTTGTCCGGGTTTTCATCGTCAGTTGGCCTTATTGCAAAAACATTTCCCTGCCATGCGCTGCCGTTTAATTGAGTCATGCCAAAAAATAACAAATCTGTATTTCCATCATTATCTCTATCAATTCCATCACTCATAATTCTCGATCCAAATGCATTGTTTTGATTTCCCAGTTTGTTTGTTTCATCATATATCTGGCTTATCTTAAAATCAGAATCCAATTTCAAGATATAAAGATGTAAATCTTGTTTTGACTCCCCTCTATAATTCGTTGGGCCTGATGTAAAAACAATATAATAATTAACAGTTCCATTATCATTTTTTCTTTTGATAATTCCAGGGCCTGAATAAGCAAATCCAAGGTAAGGTTTATTAAACTCCCATAGGAAGTTAGGATTACGAGGGTCTGTAACATCAAGAGCGAAGTAAGAAGACCTACCAACACAACTATCGTTATCGTAACTATAAGCCGCCGGAGAACACGTATCCTCCGGCGGATTTATACACCCATCAGATGTAGAACACCCCGTAACTCCACCACCCATTCTCATGCCACCTATTAATATTTTACGTACAGTACTATTACTTGATTCCACGTCATATATCATATACGGGGTTAAATCCACTGTATAAATATGACAATAATCCGGGTCAGCCAAATATCTTAAATAAGGTAAAACATCTTTTGGAATAAATGCCCATTCTTCTTTTCCGAGTTTATCTACACTACAACTACTACTACTATTACAAAGCTTGGCAACTTGATATTGACTTAACCCACTTTTAGATAAATATCCCAACCTAAAAGCATGCAACATTCCATCATTTGCCCCCACATACACCATAGCGTAATCATTATAATCAACAACTTTTGGAGAAGAATAAATTATGTCGCCCAACTTCCACACTTTAGTAGTTCCGTTATCATTATAACTTCTATTCCTTGCCCCTGAAAAATCAAGACCTCTTATATAGTTTGTTATATTATCTACTGTCATATTATCAGGGAAAGGAGTGGATGAGTCTGTATAATTATCACTTCCTAGATATGCCTGGAATGAACTTATGTGATCAGTATCAAAAGAAATAAGAGAATGACCATCTGTGGTATAAATAGTTCTATTATCATAAGAGGTATCAGCTAACTCTTTACCAGCTTCCCACAAATATTTAACATCATCTAAACTGTTAACAGTTTCTGGTATTTGATTATCATTATCATACTTTTCGCCAGTACACGCACTTTTGTATTTCTTAATTTCAAGATCACCTGTAGTATTATCTACATCAAATTCCAAAATTTCGTCTCCGCCGTACGAACCATATGAACAAATATCCAAAGCATGATTTACAATTGTATCCTCTCTTATATTTTGAACTCCCTTGTCGTTGTAAAACCAATAGGTAAACAATTGACCTATCCAATTAATCTCTGTGTTATTTACATCTTTCTTTGCATAAAATACTGCTTGATTAAGTAAAGAACCCATCTTAACTTTCTTTGCTAAAACAGAAACAGAAGTGCCGGATGATGTCTTTTTTAAAATATTAGAGATAGCCCTATATATATCATCCTTTATTTTATACCCACTTTGAGCTTCAAAATAGTTATCTGGTACGCCATTGTCGTCATTATCCCACTCTTTTTGCAAATCAGGCACATTATTATCATTAATATCCTTAAATCCACCATATTTGGCAGCTTTTTTCAGTAAATCTCTGGCTGTATCGCTATTACCAAATGTATAGACTACATATAGATTTAAGTTCTGGCTGCCGTCCATATCACTTCTCAAATCAGAAACATGACTATAATAGGCTACACCCTCTAAATAATAAGTTCCATCCTCTGAAAGTTCAGAACTCCACTGGGATGAATAACCCTCGTTTTCCGCAATTTTATCCATCCAGGTTTTAATATCGAGATTGGAATCTGTTACTTTTCCAACATTGCCATTAAAATAACCTCCAGGTAAATTCTCATCTTTTGTTGATTCACCGTCAGTAATGAGTAGAACAAAGTTTTTCTGACATCTATACTGAACAGGATCATTATGAGAGTAATTCACGCCTCTATTATATGCAGAGTCTTCCGCACCAAAATATCTTAAGGCCTCGTAATAAGTTTCGGCTAAAGGTGTCCAAGTTGAAGGCTCTATATTTCTAATCTCATTTACCAATTCTTGATTTTCACCTGGCCCTGATATCCATTCTGCCACATACCCGCCATCTGAGTTTCTTCCGTCCTCAAATTTATTCCCAACATTAAAAAACATAAGTCCAAATCTAACTTTATCCCACATTTTTTGAATTATACCAGTCTTTTCATCTTCAAGTTTAATCTTTATATAATAAGGGTTATCATAATAATAAAAAACGTCTCCACTCCAATATCCAACATAAAACTTACCACCAGTAACAAGAAAACTCTGATTGCCGCTATAAGGCGTATAATCATCTACATTGCTATACTCCTTGTTGTAGTCCCTATCAGGATTAGGCTCACCCATCAAATACCAACTCCCATCACTACTCTGATCTTCTCTACCGCCAACCAACACTTTTTTTAATAAATCCACCCTTCTCATGGTAAGCCAATTCAAAAAATTACCATCCCACTCACCAGATGCATCTTCATAAAAATACTCACCACCATTATCGTATTTATACTTTTTATCAGAATCAAAATAGCCATAATAAGTAATAGACGGATTAAAATCATTTTCATAAGCAAAATTATACATACTCCCAGAATTATCCAAAATAATCAGAATATTAGGATAAACAGATTGGGTTATAAACGGTGGAACTGCACAGTAATCAGCCATAGAAGCAGCAGAAATACGGGAATAAAGTGTTATAATAAATATCAAGATAAACAATATTTTTTTCATTTTGGAATCTCCTTAACTGTAATTTTAATAAGAGTTTGATTTTCAGCATTTGCCTCAACTAACACCTCATACCCTTTTCTCAAAAGCCTATCTGTTTTAATCAAAGTTTTACCTTTTGCAAGCAATACTAATGAACCAGATTTAATATCTGTTTTGTCAGTAATAAAATATTTTTCACTCTCTTGTGTTTCAAAATTAAAAATAGTTAGAATATTTTTATTTACGCTAACGATTTCACCTTCGATGCGTTTAATCTGTATAGATTTAGCAATAACAATATTAGAAAAGGAAATATTAAAAATAATAACCACTAATAGTAAAAGTAAAACAGAAATATCTTTTATGCTTTTAATACTACTTATACGCATAATATTACTCCTTAACTGTATTTATATCTACGCATACCATTACCTGAACGCCTCTTGTATTTACGTGCTTACCCCGATATCAAAATCTTTCAATTTTAACTCCATAGAAACTAACACTCAACATTTGTGTGTTTATATAACAAATTTTAAGAAAAGCCACCAAAACCCACTTAACTTATTTTTTGATTGCTACCTATTAGAATAAAGTAAAAACAAGCAAAGGTCAACCTTTAATTCTTAATCACTAATTTAATTATTGACATATACTGCAAACATTGCTAAACACTTAAAAAATAAAGCACCCAAAAAGGAGGGGGTTATGGACAATAAAAACGCAAAGCTACTCTTATCTTTTCTGGCTATCTTTAACATAGGTGTATGGCTTGCTTTCTTAGGCGTTGTGAAACTATCACCTTCAATGGTCAGTCTTGGGGCACTGGCTTACTTTTTTGGGCTAAGGCACGCCTTTGATGCAGACCATATAGCCGCAATAGATAATGTAACAAGAAAACTTAGACAAGATGGAAGAAAAGACGTTGGTGTAGGCTTGTTTTTCTCATTGGGGCACTCAAGCGTTGTTCTGATAATGTCTATAGTCATCGTCATCATAGTGAGAGGCTTCTCCCCCACCATAAAATCTATTGAGGATGCAGGTGGGCTGTTTGGAAGTATTGTTTCTGCTGGATTTTTAACAATTATAGGCATAATTAATCTATTTATACTCAAAGATCTATACAGGGTTTTCAAAATCTACAAAGAAAAAGGCAGCCTTGATGAACAAACCAGAGAGATGGCCGAGGAACTCTTAAACAGAAGAGGTCTTATGGGTAGATTTTTCGGTTTTATGTATAGAAAAATAGACAAAAGCTGGAAAATGTACCCATTGGGCTTTCTATTCGGCTTGGGTTTTGATACAGCAACGGAAATAGCAATTTTAGGGATTTCAGCCGCCATGGCAAAAAACTCCCAACTTCCAAGCTGGGGTGTAATTATGTTTCCGCTTCTGTTTACAGCGGGCATGAGTTTAATGGATTCGCTTGATGGTCTTGTTATGATGAGAATATATGACTGGGCTATGGTTGACGCATTAAGGAAATTATTTTTCAATATGGTCATAACAGGAGCCAGTGTTTTTGTAGCATTAGCTATAGGCACAATTGAATGGATTCAAGTAATTTCAGAAAAACTCAATCTAAATTCAGCATTCTTCGAATTTATAAACAACCTTAATTTTGAGTTTTTAGGCGGAGCGGTTGTCGTCTTAATGGTATTCAGCTGGGTATACGCATTCTTCTACTACAAAAAACATCTTGCTAAAGGAGTGGCAAAATGAAAGAGGAGTTCTCAAAAAGAATATCTGATTTTTCAAAAACCCTAAAACAAAATGGCATAGACGTGGCCCTAATCATGCAAAATACAGACCTATATTATTTTTCAGGCACAGTACCATCTGGAGCCCTTGCAATTTCTGATAGCAATGATGTGGTTTATGCAATAAGAAGGGGATTTTTGAGAGCAGAGAAAGAGACGGCCATACCCACGGATTCCCTGTTTCAAATAAAGGGGCTAAGCCAACTCCCTAAACTATTGCACGATAGAGGCATAAAAATAAACCGCGTTGGTGTAGAAATGGATGTTGTACCTGCGGATATGTTTCTAAAACTTAAAGATATTTTTAAAGACTCAGAAATTGTCGATATCTCATTCCATATTCGCTGGCAAAGGGCAAAAAAATCACCCTACGAGATAGAAAAGATGCAGGAAGCAGCAAGAATGCTTGATTGTACCATGGAAGATGCAAAGGAGCTCATAAGGGCAGGAAAAAGAGAGATCGAGGTAAGTGCAGAACTTGAGTTTAGAGCAAGAAAAAGAGGACACCAAGGAAGAAGCAGGATGCGCGGTTTCAACGGTGAAGTATTCATGGGACATGTCCATTCAGGCTATAGAAGTGCATACCCATCGGGTTTTTTAAAACCTACAGCAGGTATAGGCCCGCACCCAAGCTATCCAGAAGGTGCATCATTTGAAAAGATTGAGGAAAACTCCCCTGTAATCGTAGATTTTTTAGCTAACTATCAAGGTTATCTATCCGATGAAACACGCTTATTTGTTGTTGGCAGCCTACCCAAAGAGCTTGAAAAAGCTTATTATTTTTGCAAAGACATGCTAACGTGGCTTGAAGAGGTTGTAAAACCCGGCATGGCAGCAGAGGATGTTTACAACCAGTGCTTATCAATGGCAAAAAAGGCAGGTTATGAGGATAATTTTATGGGCATAAAAGGCAACCAAACACCGTTTGTCGGCCACGGTATCGGCCTTGAGTTAGATGAGTTTCCGTTTATCGCAAAAGGGCAAAAGTACGCATTAGAAGAAAATATGACATTTGCCTTTGAGCCTAAAGTGGCATTTGATGGTGTAGGCGCTGTAGGAATAGAAAATGTATATCTTTTAACAAAAGAAGGGGCAAAGCCCTTCAACCGCTATCCACGAGATATAATTTACTTATAGGGCTTTACAAGCTCCTTTAAGTAGTTAAACCAACTATCGAGGTTGGTGTCATTTTTGGCACTAACCTCAAATACTTTGGCATTTGGGGAAATCTCCCTAAGTTCGCCCTTTACCTTCTCCAAATCAAAATCCAATATATCAAGCAAATCTATCTTATTTATGAGCACAACATCGGCCACATTGAACATAACAGGGTATTTCTTAACCTTATCATCGCCTTCAGGGACACTCAATATAACTATGTTCTTATCCACACCAATATCAAAGGTTGCAGGACATACCAGATTTCCAACGTTTTCTATAATAAGCAGATCACAATTTAAAGAGACCTTACCAAGAGCTTCATAGACCATTTGAGCATCTAAATGACAGGCACCAGATGTATTTATCTGTACCACATCGACACCCAAAGCTTTAACTCTTTCAGCATCCCTGTCTGTATCCAAATCGCCGTCTATAAAAGAAATCCTAAAATCATCCTTTAAAGCTTGAATAGTCTTTTCCACAATAGTAGTTTTACCTGCACCAGGTGATGACATAAAATTAAGAGAGAAAATACCCTTTGACGCTAAAAGTTCTCTTATCTTATTAGCTGTCTCATCATTTCTTTCTAAAACCTTTTTTTGAACAACTACCCTCTTCATTACTCTCCCTCTATGTCAATAATTTCCATCTGCTTACCGTCAACTATATCAAGTGGCATATTGCAATAAGGGCAAATTAACACTATATCTGATTCATTTTTAAAGCAAAATTCTCTGCTACACAGCAAACATCTTGCCCTAATAGCCACATTTTCTACATCAAAAACAGCATCTTTTATGAGTGGTTCCTCATTTTTTAAAGCATCAAGGGCAAAAAGCAGAGCGTCTACCATAACACCACTCAATTTGCCTATTCTAAGCCTTACAGTGGTTATTCTTTCAAGCTTGTTTATTAAGGCTGTCTGTTTAATTATATCAACTATACTTTCGGCTATCGCCCCTTCGTGCATAAATTCCACCCAGCCTTTCTACCTCATCGAGTACAATACTGGCAACTGGCTCTATCTTTAAACGCAACAACCCGGTAAGCTCTGTACTTAAATCATTTGGTGTAATAGCTAAAGGAACAACGCCAACAACTGTGGCATCCCTATCCTCACCCATAAGTTTCACATGATGCAAAACATCACCTAAACCTATCTCATGGATAGATGACACAAATGTTAAATTCGGTGGAACTTCACTTAGACTAAATTTATAAATACTTCCCGGTTTATCATTAATCCTAATAGCATCAACAAATACAAGGTTCTTGTAAGTCAAGAAATACTCAATCAATCCGAACCCAATCGTACCTCCATCTATTATATCTACATTCTCAAAAACATAGTTATCCTGTAAATATCGGATTAGGTGAACCCCAAAGCCTTCATCGGCCAACAAGAGGTTACCTAATCCTACAACGGCTATCTCATTCATCTTCGCACTTATAACCTGTAAACATCGAAGAAAGCGAGCCGTTTTTCTCGCCTATATCGTGCGCTATAACCATATAAACATGGGCTATAACAAAGATAATGAAAAACCACATAAGTAGATGATGGGCTATGCGTATATTAGGATAACCCCCAAACAGCTGAACAACAGGAAATAGTAGCTTCTGAACAAAAGCAACACCTCTTATAGAGTTATCGTTCATCGTATATAGCACAATACCCGTTATGATTTGTAAAACTGAGGCCAAAATAAAGGCAAAATAAGCCAATGATTGAACCGGATTATATTTACTCTTTAATCCCTCAACGCCGTATGGCTTAAATGTCAAATAATTCTTTAAGGTACTAATCCACTCGCCTATATTGAGCCATCTAAACATAAATTCTTTCCAATCGGCATCAAAGCGAGAGAAGAACGCATAATACAACCTGAGAATAATGGCAAAGATAAAGATGTAGGCGGCCACAAAGTGAATAAACCTAACGTTGGCCATCGAAAATGTATCATAGGCCTCTTTTGTGCCAGGGGTATGAGTAAACCAGAAGGGATTTGCTATGTAAAAACCGGTAAAAACAAGTACACCTATTGATAAAAAGGTCAACCAGTGCAAAACCCTTATGCCGACCGTCCATTCATACTTTTTCTTAAGACACATGGCTTAAACCTCTACTTTAAACTTCTTAATCTTGCCACTATCAACATCTGTTATATGAACGGCGCAGGCAAGACAAGGATCAAATGAATGGATAGTTCTTAATACCTCCAAAGGCTCCTCTGTATCGGGAACGGGTAATCCTATCAAGGATTCCTCATAGGCCCCTCTTTGACCTTTCTCATCTCTAGGAGATGCATTCCACGTTGATGGAACAACAACCTGATAATGTGTAACCTTCTTACCTTTTATCCTAACAAAATGAGCCAAGGAACCCCTAGGAGCTTCATAGAGGGCCACAGATGTATTGGTTTCTTCTTCTGGGTACTCAAATCTTGTCCATGTCCTCTCATCACCCTGTTTAAGGTTCGCAACTAAATCATCCGCCCATTTATGTGCACCGTACCAAATATAAAATGTTTCAATAGCTCTTGCTGCAGTCCTACCTACAGTTGAAAACATCTGTCTTGGCTCGGCGTTATGCTTTGATAAATACGCATCAACAAGCTCCCTGATGTTGTTATGGTTTAAGGCATATCCAACAAGCATTCTTGAAAGAGGTCCAACCTCCATCATCTTTCCTTTATATCTCGGGGCCTTTATCCAGCTATATTTACCATCTTTTTTTAGAGTGCCATCATCGTTTAGACCTGTGTATTCTGGTATAGTATCCTCCTCTCCTGGATACACACCTTTATTAGGGCCTTTATACCACGAATGAACTACACTTTCGGTTATGTGCCTTTCATCAACCTTTTCAACCCTGCTTAAATCTCTATCATATATCACACCCTGTGGTAGGTATCTATATTCAGCTTTCCAATCGTTTGTTTCAGGGAAACCGCCATAACTTAAGAAATTATATGAGCCACAACCCCATCCTTCTGAGAATTCATCTTTATAGAAGTGTGTAATTAAATCTATATCTGGCAAATATGCATGCTGAATAAAGTTTCCAACCTCGGCAAGCTTAGAGGTATATTGACCCAATCTTCTTGCATCAAGCATATCCATAACACTTGTAATCCCGCCAACCACAAGACTTTGAGGGTGGGGATTTTTAGCACCATATATTGCCATCATCTGGGCCAATATTACCTGAACATAAAGGGCATCCAGATAGTGAGATATAACTATCAAATCGCCCTCTGGTGGTAGTTTGTAAAGCTTATTACCCAAATAGGCCCCAGAGAATGGCCCTAACTGGCCGCTTGCCACAAATTTCTTTAGTTTTTCTATAACCTCTTTGTAATGCTCAACGGATGCATTGTAAGGCTGTTTGGAAAACTGATGGGCAAGCTCGTTTGCTCTAACTGGATCGGCTTTCAAAGCTCCAGCAACATCAGCCCAATCCAAAGAATGAAGAGCATAGAAATGGACAATATGGTCATGCATAAACTGGCTTGCATTTATCATATTCCTGACAAGCCTTGCATTTGTGGGTGGTCTTATACCCAAAGCTACCTCGGCACTCATTGTGTTTGCTTCATAATGTGCCCATGTGCAGACACCACAAATCCTTTGAACTAAAAGACCTGCGTCTCTTATGTCCCTTCCCTGCAATATAGGCTCAATACCTCTCCAAAGTGTTCCACTACTCCAAGAATTCTCAATCTTCCCA
Source organism: Hippea maritima DSM 10411 (assembly GCF_000194135.1). Lineage (GTDB taxonomy): Bacteria > Campylobacterota_A > Desulfurellia > Desulfurellales > Hippeaceae > Hippea > Hippea maritima. Next base: position 1,087,650 of record NC_015318.1, read on the forward strand.
TCTTTTACATCTATCTCTATCCTTAAATGACCCTCAATTCTTGTTATAGGATCTATTACCACATGTTTTTTCTCAGCCATTATTCACTCTCCTTCTGAGATGTTTTTGAAGCTTTAGCCCTAATTATGCTGCCAGCAGCATGGATGCCAACTGCTGCTGCCGTTGCACCAGCTAAGAATGAACCTATCTCATCGCTTGCTGCCTCAACACCTTTGCTTGCTGGTATTCTAATGCCTGACTCATCATTAGGCTCTTCAAATGGAGCCATAGTATCCCAGAAATTGGGCTCAGAACAACCTATACAGCCATGCCCTGCTCCAATTGGCCAGTTCGTCCCTTGGTTAAATCTATACCTTGAGCAGTTGTTGTATGTAAGAGGGCCCTTGCAGCCCATTTTATATAAGCACCAACCTTTCTTTGCTCCCTCATCACCCCACTCCTCAACAAACTCACCAGCATCAAAATGAGCTCTTCTTTCGCAATAATCATGTATCCTTGAACCATAAGCCCAAAGAGGCCTATAAAGCAAATCAAGGGGTGGAATTTTATCAAACAGAAGTATGTGAAGAAGAGTTCCTACCATGTTTACACTATTTGGAGGACATCCGGGCACATTTACAATCTCTATTCCTAATGCATCATGAACGCCCTTTGCCCCGGTAGGGTTTGGATGGGCAGCCTGGACTCCACCAAAAGCAGCACATGTACCAAAAGCCAAGTTAACTTTGGCATCCTTTGTAACCCTTTTTGCTCTTTCAAGACCTGTCTCACCCTTAGAACCAACGCGTAAATATATACCGCCATCCTTGGTAGGTATGGCACCCTCTATTATGCAAATGTATTTACCTTTATATCTTTGAATAGCCTCATCCAAGTGTTTCTCAACCCTTTCACCTGATGCCATCATAAGCGTATCGTGATAAGTTAGTGAAACCTGTTCGAATATCAACGTTGCTATGTCGGGCTCGCGCGTCCTTAAGAAGCTCTCAGAACACCCTGTGCATTCTGCCATATGCAACCATATAATAGGCGTCCTTTCTTTGATTGCTGCAGCTTTTGCAATTCTTGATTCAAAAGCGGGTGGCAACATAAGAGTAGCAGTTAAAAAGGAGGCCCATTTTAGGAAATCTCTCCTTGAGAAACCATTTTCCTTGAGTTTTTGATTAAACTCCTCCTCTGTCTCCTTGCTATAGAGGTCGTTCAACTTCTCATCAACCTCTTTAAGTAATGACTCATAATAACCCTGCAGGTCTTTACTACTAGTCAAAACCCACCTCCTCCCACCTTATTTTAAATTATAATTAATTTCATAATAACATCCTATAGCATCGATGTCAATAATATATTCACTTGCATTACTCAATTACTCTTATATAAATCTATCATTCAAATTACTAAAATATTTTTAATTAACAACTATTTTTATAGAAAAGCTACTATCTCCTAATCCGTAATATTTTCTAATTCTCGAGGGGTCAATACCAAATCCAACCAACATATTAACAATAGATTTAATTCTATCTTTAGATAATTCATCATCCCTGCCGTATATGTTAATGGATTTATACTTTTCGCCTATGAGCTTTTTTATTTTCATTAACACCTTTATTCCTTCTGGCTTTAGCCTATCGCTATATTCTTCAAATAAAACACCCCTTCTTATCCCAAAACCATTATTGACAGACACAACAGGTGCAAACCTACTTATATCTAATACTCTCTCCTTGCCATTTTCTATTACATAGAGAACAAGGGCCACTTGATACCTGGGACCTTGAAAGTATTGAACCTCGATTTTGTGAAGCCCACTCTCCAAATAAACACTTCCATACTTCTTTCTGGGTGGATGGATACCGTCGTTATTTATAACAACCTTGTTATCTATAATAAGCTTTGAACCATCATCACTAAGTAGTGCAAATCTTAAAAGCTTAGGTTCTTTTAAGAATAACTCAGATGTATACCTTATGGCAAACCATTCATATCTGGATGTTATGCCAGGAAAGCCAGAATCAAAACTTCTTGGGGTTACATTCAAGGTTGGAGTATAAATTATTCCCCTTGGCCTTAGTTTACTAAAGTTAGGAAGTTTGGTTGTGTTTTTTCTCAAATAGTAAATCCTACCTACAAAAACAAATGGGTCCTTTTTTATTGTACCAAATGGATTAATTTGCTCAGGAAGTTTATCAACACAAGGCTTTACCATTCTAACCCTTAAGTCCTTCTCTCCATTATAAGAAACTTTTAAGATAGAGGTATAAGCCGGCTTTGGAAAATCGGTCTTGGGTATAGAAAACGAAAAAGAATGAATATCCCTGCCGTTGTTATAAAAATTTAGTTTAATAACATCCGTCGTGTGCCAATGATTATCCTTTATTAAAATCTGTGAATCTACATTACCAGCAACGTTTAGTTTTATTTTTCCTCTAAACAGATATTTATTACCTTGCTTGTAAACATCATAACTTAAGATTCTAATAAAATGGTTAACCGGCATTTGCCCTTCTTCAAAGAAATAGAAAGCTCCATCGTTATACCTTGCATCAGCCCTGGCTGCATCTTCAAACTTGAAGTAGTATTTTCTATCATTGTATTTCTCCGCTATAAAAAATCTCCTGTCTGTTGAATAGACAGGTCCATGCCAGCCGTAATAAGATGTTTTAACCAAAAAAACTATCCTATCGCCTTTCTTTAGTCCTTTTATAGGCATAGCTGCGCCAACATCTGGTTGTCCAGCATATTCAACTAAAAAATGCGGATTGCCATCATTAACAGAATAGTATATCCTGCTACATGCTGCTGCGCTAAACTTATCCATCTTAAAATACCAAGTTCTATTTGAGTCGGGTACAACAACCTCTCCACTAAATTCCCTAACCTCATTAGCTTGGGACTGAACTGCATTTTGTTGCCCATTTTCAGGTTCACCTTTTAGTGAATGCTTTATCTGGTTTACATTCTTCTCAATCTCATCAAATTGCTTAAATACATCGGATAAACCTCCACTAAAAGCTACAGTGGAACTATAAAAGATAAATAAAACAACTAAAACCCTAACTATTACTGCCATTTTTACCCTCCTCCTTTTTATATTTTTTCCTTAATATTGTAGTATATAATAAAATATTTACAAATAAAAAGAATATTTTTTATTGCGGCAAGGAATGAAAATTTTAACCACTTTGTTTTGATTCTTCTAAATATCTAACCCTTAGATCATACAAAACCTCATCAAATAACTCTTCTTCCTCTTTATTTAGATTACCTTTTGTCTTTTCTTTTAAAACTTCAAGCATATCTATAGTGTACTTTGCCTGTTTTAAATCCTTTGCCTTCTTTTTTGTAAAAGGATCCTCAACAACTCCCAAGTTTACATAGGCAGCTTCAGCCATTGAAACAATAAGATGAATAAATGTGGCCTTTTCTTGACTCATAGCTCCCCTCCTTTTTTTATTTTTTACCCTCTTTCAAAGCTATAAATATACTAACTAAGACTACCGCCATTCCAATTAACTGCAAAAACCCTACTTTCTGGTTAAAAAACAGATAAGCCAAAATCGATGCACCTATAGGTTCGCCAAGAGTAGAGATAGCCACAGCATTGGCCTTTAAGTGCTTTAAAGCCCAATTAAACGATGTATGACCCATAAGCTGGGGCACAAGTGCCAAAAGCAGCATATAAACGTAAGAAATGCCCCTATAGCCAATAAAGCTCTTCCCACTCAAAATAGCAAAAATTAAGGTAAAAATAGCAGAAAAACTATAAACTAGCGTTATGTATTGAAATGTATCTATATTTTTCCTTAAAAAAGAACCTGCCAGAAAATAAACAGCAACGGATAAAGCGCCAAAAAAGGCAAACAAATCACCCAACAGCGCTGCCTCATCAACCCTTCCTACACTAAAGCCACTATCTGAAAAGGCTATAAGCCCACTCCCTAAAACTGCTCCAACTGCTGCTGCAATACTTTTGAAATCCTGTTTTTCTTTAAAAATAAATAGTGATATAAGCAGAACAAATATTGGGCTTGTTGAAACAAGCGTTACAGAGCTTGCAATTGAAGTCAACTTAATCGATGCTATCCAGCTTATAAAGTGAAAACTTAAAAAAAGCCCGCTAACTGCAGCAATTAGGAGCTCCTTTTTTGTTGGAGGGAGTACTTTTTTTGACCTCAAGGTTGACCAGCCAAGCAATATAATAGAAGATATTCCAAGCCTATATGTACTCATGATAACAGCAGGTACATCCCATGCCAATTTTATAATAATACTTGCAAGTGAAACAGAAAAAACACCTACAAGCAAAACAGCGTATATTCTTATCATTTCTTAAACACCAGAGGCCCTATTTCGCTTATAAACAAACCAATAAACATTACAAAAGCCCCAACGTAAGCCCTAAAACTCAATACTTCACCGCCAAGAAAATAGCCAAATACCGCTGCAAAAACAGGTTCCATTATAAAAATAATAGCGGTTTTTGTGGGAGTTGTGTACTTTTGAGCGGTGTTTTGAACAATGAATGCATAAACCGTAGCAAAAACTGCAGTTATCAAAAATGAAAAAACCAGATACCAAGAAAAATGTTGGGGGATTATATGCGTCTCAGTTGTAATAGAAATGATGCTCGAAAGTATAGCAAGTATTGATATCTCAACTACGGTTAGAAGATAGGTATCGTTTCTTCTTGAATATTTATCTGTAAGCACAATCTGTATAGCTACAAACACAGCACATATAACACCTAAAATATCACCGTATGACAAACTGAGATTTTCATTTAAAGACATCATCGTCATGCCAATAAATGCAAAAACAGCACCGATTTGTGAATAAATTCTTGGAATCTTTTTTATCAATAGAGCCGATAAAAATGGTGTGATAATGACATTTAAACCTGTTAAAAAACCTACAATGGTTGCTTTTGAATATTCAAGCGCAACAGTCTGGAAAGCATAAGCCAAAAATAACACAACACCCAATACAACGCCGTCTTTTAATAGTCTCTTGTTTATGTTGACTAATCTTTTATGGAAAATAATCACAAGTAGAAGCGTGGCAATCCAGAATCTAATCGATAAAAAAGCAAAAGTCGGTATTATTTCTATAGATTTTTTAACTACTATAAATGTACTACCCCAAAATACTGTCACAGAAAGCAACATCAAATCTGCTATATACTCTTTGGAGATCTTAAGCATACCTACTCCCTCTTAGATGGTAGATGTTGACCAAAAACACACCTACAAGTATCAAAAAGCCTCCGATAAACTGATTGGGTGTTAAACTTAGATGCAGTATAAAAAAACTTAAAAACACTGTTATTACAGGCTCAACCGAAGAAAAAACGCTTGTTAGAGCCGAACCTATGTTATCTATAGCCAAAAACAGAAACATTATAGCAAAAAATGTAGGGATAAGCCCAAGCAACAAACCTATGAAAACCTTCTGAGAACTAAATTGGGGCAGGCCTAAAAAAAGGTTAATAATCAAAAAACTCAGAAAGGCAAAGAAAATCGTATAGAAGCTAAACGTTATGGCGTTTTCATCTTTTACAAACAGCTCTATGCATATTAAATAGAAACTATAGACAACCATTGCAAGGCTTGAGAATAGAATACCCAACAAGCTGGCTTTGCTGTGAAAAGCCTCTTTGAATATAAATGCAAAACCTATTAAAATGACGGTTATATAGAATATTTTATAGAAATTAAAACTTTCTTTAAATACGAATCGAGAAATGACACTAACCATTGCAGGATAAAGATAAAGAATAAATTCAACGACATTTGGGGATGCATACTTTACCCCCTTGAAGAAACTAAATGCTTGTAGCGTATAAAGAATACTTCCTGTAAAAAAAGCTTTTATAAGTGTGCTTTTTTTGGCTTTTAAAGTTTCTCTTTTAAAAATAAGAAAAAATCCACCCATAAGTATAACGGCAAAGCCAAACCTTAGAAGTAACATATTGAGCGTGGAAAGGCCTGTATCATATCCCAACCTTACTATAACTACAAGACTTGCGAAACTTGCAGCCGATAAAATAGAAAAAATCCCACCCTTAATAATTCTTTCCATAACTACTTCCATTATAGACTAACTTCTGATATACTAAATATCAGAAAACTTTACAAGGGTAAAATTATGGATATCAACACAAAGTCCTTGAGAGAGCAGGTTTACGACTACCTAAAAGAACAAATAAAATCTAAAGCACTAAAAAGAGGAGATTTTTTAGATCTAAACGCCTTAAGCAAAAGCTTGGGGATAAGTAAAACCCCTCTAAGAGATGCACTGCTAAAATTGGAAAGCGACGGATTTGTAGAGATAAAGCCAAGAAAAGGCATAAAGGTAAAAACATTGACACTTAACGAAATACGCAAGTGCTACCAAATAATAGGAACGCTTGAATTTGGTATAGTTGTAGATTATGCTAATCTTCTAACTTTAGAAGATATAAATACAATGAAAGAATTAAACAGTCGAATGAAAATTGCCTTAGACAAAAAAGACTTCAACGAATATTACAAAATAAATGTAAACTTTCATAATATCTACTTAAACCTATCGGATAATGAGGAAATGCTTAGGACAATATCAATAATGAGACAAAGATTGTACGATTTTCCACCAAAAAGTGAATACTTACCAAAATGGGAGTATAAATCTTTAAAAGAGCACGAAATCCTTATAGAACTTTTAAGGCAAAAGGATTTTGTAACGGCAGGATTGTTCTTAAAAAATGTCCACTGGTCATTTGAGGTGCAAAAAAAATACATAGTTCAATACTACAAAGAACAGTTAAGCTAAGAGAGACAGTGCCATAAATTAAACCAGGGCTAATACAAAGATAAGGCATAACTTACAGAGGTAAAATATCCATAATCAAAAATCATTTAGACTGATAAACTTTTAAACCACTTTCATATTTTATTGACATACACTAATCTTTGCTCTATTATGTTTTTAAAATAAGAATTTTAACAAAAAAAGTAAGAGTTATGGCAAGAAAGTTTTTTGTATTTGCGATAGCGTTTCTTATAATTTCCCATATTGCAAACGCTAAAGTCTTTAAATCTGTTCCTTACGTTGGCAAGGTTAGAGGTTTGGCTATAAAAAACTTTCAAGTTGAAGGAAAAAAGTTTTCTGTTGGCTCGTATGTAACAGTTGAATTTGATTTAAAAAACACCTCTTCTAAGCCAATAAAGTTAGGTAAATATGGTGCTTTTGTTGCCTGTCGCGACCCAAATAACAAAAACAGGGACTTTGCCCACCAATACAAATTTTACAAACTAAACAGCCATAAACAAATACATATAAAGGGTAGGATAAAGATAAACAAAAGTGGCTGGTGGAGATTCTGGCCCGGCCTTTACCTCTTGCATTTCGGTTTTGCGCCCAGTGAGTGGGGTAAGATAAAGTTAAAAGCAAAAAGAGAATCACAAGGAAGCTCAAGTGGTTCTCATGAGATGAAAAACCCCAAAAAACTTGTTCTTAAACCTCCATTCAATACATGTTCAGGATGGAAAACCTCACCGGGTGTAGCACAAACAAGATATTACTGTAACCCAAGCACCGGCTACATTGGCATATTTGATTCTGCATGGACAGGCGGTGCAGCCTCGTATGCTTTGATGTATGTATTTTTCAACAGTCCGAAAAACCAAAGGGTTAAGATTAAAGCAATATTTTATTACACAGGGGGAGCAAAAACTACCGGAGTCGCGGCTTTTGCAGGTTTTCAGGCAATACACCATTACAACAATAAATTTTATAGAAGGGATATAGAAGCAGGTTTGAACTATGATATAGCCACCCAAAAGATAATAGATGTAGCTCTATTTGCAATACCATCTGTTACTCACATTAAAGATGTTAAAGAGGCATTGGAGATTATAAGCACAATAAGGGATGCAATGACTTTATTGAAAGAGATGAAAGATCTGTATAATGTTAGAAAGGCTAAAAAATATGTCTATACCTTTTACATTAATGCAAAGAAAGGAAGTAATTTTGTAGGTATAGGTTTGAGAGGGAATTGTAGCGGTGTTGTTACTGGCTCATCCTTTGTTGTGGTTGCAGCACAGTTGGCTCAAGTTGAGATTCTGTTTTGATATTATAAAGAACAAAAGCTTTCACAAACGTATCTTTAATGTTTATACCACTTCTTCACTTTTAACTTGATATAAAATGATAATTAATCTATATTTGTAAATATGGATGTTTCTTTAAAAATCTATAGAGTGGGTGGTTTGTTTAACCCCAAAAATAAAGAAAGGAGTGCAAGCCAATGGAAACATTAACCATTTGCGTGCCGTTTTTTGCTCTTCCCGGTATGAAAGAGACATGTAGCGATCTGGTAGGTGATCAAAATCTAATCCTCAGGGATATATTGGGATTAAACCCATTAAGAAAAGGAGAATACGAAAACGGCCCTTATTTAGAGGGTTTCAACGTTGATGGGAAACTTGATTATGTATTCTACTTTGAAGAAGTAGAAAAAATTATTGAAAAACAGGTATATGATCAAATCTATATACTATTCAGAGCTATTTATAAACCTTACCAAAAGGAAACTCAGCATTTGGTTGTTGGATACTATACAGTAGAAAATACCCAAGGCATAGAGATAGCACCTGGAGCATACGCAATAACAGGCACAAGTGCATATTTCGTAGACTACAAAGACGCATTAAATATAACCGATATAATTGTAGGTTACAACCTACAAGATTCCATAATGAAGAGTAACAGCCAAAACCATCCAGAATACAAAGACTGGGTAAACGGATGGCTTGAGCATATAAAATCAAAGGAAAACAAATTAGAGGCTTACATAGAGAGAAGCAAAAAGCTAAGAACGCTAAAGACAGAGGAAAATTACAAAGAGAAGTTGGAAGGGTGTTTATAAAAAACAAATCGGAGGTAAACATTTATGGGTGTAGCTACTGACAAAAAGAGAGTTGTTGCAATTTGTGGCTCTGGGGGTGTGGGGAAAACCACACTATGTGAAGATATTTTATTTAAAACCAAAAAAATCACCAGGAAGGGCTCAACAGACAAGGGCAACACAACAATGGATTTTGACTCTGAGGAAATCGATAGAAAAATCTCACTTCAGCTTGCCGTCGGTTATACCGAATGGAAAAAGCATTTTATTTATCTCATAGATACACCCGGATATCACAACTTCATAGCTGACGCTCTCTGTGGAATAAAGGCCTCGGATGCGGCAGTAATGTTGATAGACATAAAAGATGGACCAGAGGCGCAAAACGAAAGATTGCTCGATGAAATAAGAAAAGAAAACAAGCCGGCCATCTTCTTTTTAAACGGCATAGATAAAGAAGATATAAACTTTCAAAACACCATCCAATCCATAAAAGACAGTTTAACCCCAAAGGCATTCCTGCTCCAACTACCTATACTCAAAGATGCAAAAGTTGTAGGGTATGTCGATATAATTCAGAAAAAGGCATTCTCGTTTGAGGACAACAAAGAAATGGAGCTGCCAGCCGAGATAGCTGATGAGCTCGAAGAAAGATACATGGAACTTGTTGAAGAGGTTTCAACATACGATGATGAGCTCATGGAAAAGTATTTAGAAGGTGAAGAACTGGATAAAGACACTGTAGTAAAAACACTCAAAGAAGCCGTAAAAAGCGGTGGTTTTTATCCTGTAATTTTGGGCTCAGGGCTAAAAGGATACGGAACTGAGCAACTTTTGGATGAAATAGTTGATCTATTGCCTTCACCTGAGAATATGTTTGAAGAACCTGCAGGACTTGTATTTAAAACCTATAACGACCCACAAATGGGTAAAATAAGCCTTGTAAGGGTTTACTCAGGTTCTCTAAAGGCAGATACATCATACTACAATGTAAACAAAGACCAAGAAGAGAGATTAGGCACAATAAACCTTATGCTAGGCAAAAGTTTATCAAAAGTAGAAGAGGCTACGACGGGGGACATATTCGCTGTCGCAAAACTAAAGATAACCCAAACTGGGGACACCATAGCCAACAAAGGCAGCGAAGTTAAATGTGAGTTTGTAAAGATGCCATTACCATACATATCTGCTGCCATATACGGTGCAAGCAAAGGCGATGAGGAAAAAATCGGTGCAGCCATAAGCAAAATTATCGAGGCAGATCCATCACTGTCATTCACAAGAAACGATGAAACAGGAGAATTTATATTAACAGGAATGGGTAAACTCCATCTTGAAACAGTTGTGTCAAGACTCAAAAAGAAATATGGCGTTGAAGCCCAACTAAAGACACCAAAGGTTGCATACAAAGAAACAATAAAAGGTAAAACCTCATCCCATGGAAGATACAAAAAACAAACCGGCGGCCATGGTCAATTTGGAGATTGTGTCATAGAGATAGAACCACTCCCAAGAGGAAAAGGATTTGAGTTTGAAGATTTGATTGTTGGAGGTGCTATACCTAAGCAATTTATACCATCGGTCGAAAAGGGTATTAAGAATGCAATGGAGCAGGGATTTTTAGCGGGTTATCCTATGATAGATATTAAGATAAAGCTTGTTGATGGTAAATACCATCCGGTCGATTCAAGTGATTTGGCATTTCAGATGGCAGGCTCTATAGCATTCAAAGAAGGTGTTGCAAAATGCAAACCTGTCCTGCTTGAGCCTATTGTTGAAATGGAGGTTTATGTGCCCGATGAGGTAATGGGCGATGTCATAGGAGACTTAAATTCAAGAAGGGGCAGGGTCCTGGGCATGGAGCCTTATGAGGACAAAAAAGGGTATCAGCGTATTAGAGCCTTGGTTCCAGAGGCTGAGATCTTAGAATATGCTCCATCCTTGCGCTCTTTAACCGCAGGCAGAGGATTCTTTAAGTACCAATTTTCAACATATGAAGAGGTCCCACCTCAGATAGCAGAAAAAATAATTGAAGAATCAAAGCAGGAAGAAGATAAAAAATAAAATAGGGGGGTCAACCCCCTTTATTTGTCCTTAATGAGGAGTTTTAACTACTAATACGGGTATTTCGCTCAGGCGCATTACCTTCTCGGTAACACTTCCAAACATAAATCTTTCAAGGCCGCTTCTACCATGAGCACCCATCACTATTATGTCTATTCCGTTCTTTTTGGAAAATTCAACGATACTTTTTGCAGCTTCTCCTACCTCTATAACAACCTCTGCATCTTGAATATTGTATCTATTCCTAATGTGTTCTATTTCCTTTATGGCCTCCTCCCTCAAGGAATTTACTATCTGTTCAGCTGGAAATGATGGGACATAACCCACATAGCTGTTTATATCCGTTATGCAGTGGTAGATATAAAGCTTTGCATCAAACTTATCAGACATAGCCTTGGCATAACTCAAAGCATAAATAGAAGCTTCCGACAAATCCGTTGGAGCCAAAATTTTCCTAACAGAAATACCGTTCATAACTCCCCCTTTCATAGGTACTCTTTAATGAGTATCTCGGCTATCTGCACAGCATTGAGTGCAGCGCCTTTTCTCAAGTTATCAGAAACAACCCATAGATTAAGCCCGTTTTCGACAGACTCATCCCTTCTAATCCTACCTATAAATGTCTCATCTTTACCCGCTGCATCTATAGCTGTAGGATACTCTAAATTTGCTGGATTATCAACAACTTTGCAACCAGGTGATTTATTTAGAAGCTCTCTAACTTCATTCAAATCAAATGGTTTTTCTGTCTCAACATTGACCGATTCTGAATGTCCCCTAAATACAGGCACCCTAACACATGTTGCAGTTACAGGCAACCCAGGTTTATGAAATATCTTCCTTGTTTCGTTTATCATCTTTACCTCTTCTTTTGTATAACCATCATCAAAGAAAACATCTATATGTGGCACACAATTAAATGCTATCCTTTTTGGAATCTTATTTGGCTTGCATTCGTCATATTTAAACTCAAACCATGCCTTTGTCTGCTCAACTAATTCCTCCATAGCCTTTTTACCAGCACCCGATGTAGCCTGATAGGTAGATACAACAATTCTTTTTATACCATAGTTATCCAATATAGGCTTTAGGGCAACAACCATTTGAATAGTAGAACAGTTTGGGTTTGCTATTATACCTCTGTTTTTATACATTGCTACATCATCAGGATTCACCTCTGGCACAACCAAAGGTATATCCTTATCCATTCTAAAATGACTCGTATTATCCACCACAATAGCACCGCTTTCTGCTGCTATTGGAGCAAACTGTTTACTTATGCTACCACCTGCTGAAAATAAAGCTATATCTATACCCTTAAACGAATTTTTATCCAAAACCTCTACTGGGATGTCTTCACCCTTAAATCTAACCGTTTTACCTATACTTCTCTCTGAAGCTAATGGTCTTAAAGATTTAACAGGAAAGTTTCTCTGTTCTAATGTGAATACCATCTCCTCGCCTACAGCACCAGTAGCACCAACAACGGCAACAGCATACTCTTTCATTGCTTTATAACCTCCCTATTTAAACTATTATATTCATTCATCGCCTTATTCAAGCCTTCCTTGATAATACATACAACAGCATCGGCAGACAATCTAACAGCTTGGTTTACAATTTCAAGTTCATTTTCCTTAAAGTTTCTCAACACATAATCTCTAACATTACCTTCCCTTCCTACGCCAATTTTAACCCTTGCAAAATCCTTGCTTGATAATGTTTGTATAATAGACTCTACACCCTTATGTCCGCCGCTTGATGAGTTCTTTTTTATCTTAATTCTACCAAGAGGCAAATCAACATCATCGTGAATTACAATAAGCCTATTTAAGGGGATTTTATAAAAAGAAAAAACCTCACCTACACTAATACCACTCAAATTCATGTATGTTATAGGCTTTAATACCCCTACTTTATAGCTGCCTAAAGAGAATTCTCCAAAAAAACCCTTAAATTTGTTTTTTAAAGTAAAATCAAAATCAAAAAGAAAAGACAAGGAATCGCACACCATGAATCCCACATTGTGGGGGGTCAATGCGTATTCCTTGCCAGGATTTCCAAGGCCAACTACAAGCCAATCCATCAATTGATGTTATGACTCTTCTTCTATTTCTTCTTCCTCGCCCTCTTCAGTCTCCTCTAAAGCTTTACCTAAAATAGCAACAAGTGTGAAGTTTTTGGATGATTTGACCCTTACACCCTCGGGCATATCAAGGTCAAAAACATGAACAACATCACCAATTTGAAGGTTAGTAACGTCTATTTCTATTTCATTTGGAATGGCTTCAGGCAAAGCTTCAACTGTAATCCTCTTGCGTGGCTGATAAAGATCGCCACCCATTTTAACACCTTTAGACTCACCAACAACCCTAACAGGTACGTCAACTGTTACAGGCCTTCCTTCTGTAAGTTTATAAAAATCTACGTGCTCTACCTCTTCTTTTACGGGGTGCCACTGAATCTCTTTAACTATAACTTTAAACTCTTCATTATCCAGCTTAAGTTCAAATCTATCATTTCTACGACTTCTTCTTATGGCTGCCATAAATTCAGACCTATCGACAGCTATATGCTCACTGCCGAAGTCGGCCCCGTAAATAACGGCGGGTATTTTGCCTTCTCTCCTTAATTTTTTGGCTGCCTTTGTTCCAATATCCCTCTTCTGTGCTGTTATCAACATCTTATCTTCCACCTCACAACTTTATTAATCAAAAATGGCGCTTAGCGACTCTTTATGATAAACCCTTCTTATAGCCTCACCAATTATCTCGCCAACGGAGAGAACCTTTATTTTATCCGTAGGTATAGGTTTTTCGAATGTTATAGTATTGGTAACCGCAAGCTCTTTCAAGGGTGAGTTATTTATTTTTTCTATTGCATTGCCGCTCAACACAGGATGAGTACAACAAGCATAAACCTCTTTTGCCCCTTCTTTGTGAATAGCCTTAGCTGCATTGGTCAATGTTCCTGCCGTATCAACTATATCGTCAACTATAACGGCAACTTTATCTTTAACATCACCTATTATATGCATTATTTCACTAACGTTGGGTTTAGGCCTTCTCTTGTCTATTATGGCAATAGAGCAACCCAGCTTCTTTGCATAGTATCTCGCCCTTTCAACGCCACCTGCATCAGGAGATACAATAACCAAATCACTATCCTTTGAAGCCATATTTTCCCTTATATACTTAAGCATTATTGGAGCTGCATAAAGATGGTCAACCGGTATATCAAAAAATCCTTGAATCTGCCCAGCGTGCAGATCCATAGACATTATCCTATCTGCACCTGCAGTCGTTATAAGATCGGCTAACAATTTTGCTGAAATAGGAACTCTTGGAAGAACCTTTCTATCTTGCCTTGCATAGGCATAGTATGGAACAACAACTGTTATGGAGCTTGCAGATGATCTTTTTAAGGCATCCAAAGTTACCAAAAGCTCCATAATATTATCGTTCACAGGGGACGATAAAGACTGTATTAAAAATACATCAGCACCCCTGACACTCTCATCTATCTGAACATATATCTCTCCATCGCTAAACCTTGAGATCTGAGCCTCGGCCAAGCCCACGCCAAGATACCTTGAAATCTCCTCTGCCAAAGCCCTATTAGCCGTTCCACTTATGAGCTTAAGTTGTGACATCTTCACTTAGCCTTCCTCTGAAATTTTAATTAAAAATAAAAAAATGGCTGGGGCGGCTGGATTCGAACCAGCGATCGAGGATCCAAAGTCCTCTGCCTTACCACTTGGCTACGCCCCAACGGTCAAATAAAAACCCGCAAGGGTTTCCCCTTGCGGAAAAAATTATTATTCCTCTTCTTGAGCCTCTTCTTGCTTTTCTGCTTTTGCTTTCTCGTACTCCCCTAAGACAGCCTTCTCTAACTTCTGTCTCATCTCGTTGTTTAAAGGATGGGCAACATCTTTAAAGCTTCCATCCTTCATCTTCCTCGAAGGCATTGCCACAAACAAACCCTTCTGACCGCTAATGATCTTAAGATCTCTTACAACAAACTCGTTGTCAAAGATTACCGTTGCAAAACCCTTTAACTTCTCATCACCCTCGATTGGGCTAACCCTTACCTCTGTAATCTCCATAATTCTACCTTTCCCTACCTTAAGATTTCTTCTGCAAAGTTTACAGTTTTACATAAAACCCCTCTCGTTTCAAGCTGCTCTTTTAACCCCTCTTCCGCTTGCACCTCCGAACCAAGAATTGAAAATACACAAGACCCACTTCCTGAAACCAAACCATTACCAGCTTCTTTTATTAGGGTTTCTTTAATCCATTTTAAAAGATCAAACTCTTTCAGAACAACACTTTCAAGATCGTTGTGAAGGTGGTTTTTAAGCTCATGCATCGAGCAAAGACCATCCTTCACAGTAAGAGCCATTTTATTTAAGCCCTTAAGCTTTGTCAACCTCAATCTTTTATAAACAAATGCCGTTGAAACACTAAAATTTGGTATTGCAAGAAGGACCTTAAATCCTTCTGTATTACATTTAACCTTTGTAATTATTTCGCCCCTGCCCTCTGCTATTGCATCTCCATGTTCTACAAAAAAAGAAACATCACTTCCTATCTTTGCTGCAACCTCAAATAACTCTCCCCTACTTAAGGGAAAATCAAACAATTCATTTAAGCCCTTTAGTGTGTAAGCCGCATTCGAACTTCCACCGCCCAAGCCACCACCTACAGGTATGTGTTTTTCTATTTCTATACTCACCTGAGGCTTTATTCCGGTTTTTTCAAAAAACAACCTTGCTGCCTTAACCGCCAAGTTGTCTTGATTATTTAACTCATCTATATTGATACTGAACTTAAGGCCACCATCATTTCTTTCTATCTCTATCAGATCAAACAGATCTATTTTATGCATCAAAGTAAAAAGCTCATGATAACCGTCTGGCCTTTTGCCCAAGACATACAGCAGGGAATTTATCTTGGCAAACGATTTCAGTATCACAACGCCCCCAGCTTTTTGGCTAATTCTTTAACTTCAAACTTAACCCTATTTTCATCTATACAAACAAACTCTCTATCCTTAAGAATAACTTTACCGTTTATTATTACATCTCTGACAGCTCTTGAGTTTGCTGCATAAACAACAAAAGAGTAGGGATTGTATATAGGTACAGCCTCAAGATCATTCAAAGACATTACAACAATATCGGCTACATTACCCTCTTTTAAAAACCCTACATCATCAAACAAACCATTGAAATTTGAAGCTATTTTTAGCGTTGTTTTAGCATCCATAGCTTTCTGGCCAAACTCAACCTTCTGCACTAAAGAAGACGTCCTAAACTCTTCTATCATATCCAAATTATTGTTGCTTGCCGAGCCATCTGTTCCGATAAAGACATTAACACCTTTATTAATCATCTTCTCAATAGGTGCTATGCCACTTGCAAGCTTAAAATTACTCTGGGGGACATTTATCACGTTAGCATTGTAAGCCTTCATTTTTTCTATATCTTTATCACTGCTTTTTACACAGTGTGCCATAAATGTATTCCTGCTTAAAAGCCCAATATCAATCAATACATCAATCGGTCTTTTACCTTTATCCTTTAAAACAGCCTCAATCTCACTTGAGCTTTCATTTACATGTATATGAACTACATCATCCTCCTCTAAGGCATCAGCTACCATTTTTAGAGAATCAAACGAAAGAGTATATGTGGAATGGGGACCAAAACCCACCCTTATGAGAGGTTCATTCTTAAATTCCTCTTTAAGAGACTTAGTTTTTTCAATGGCTTCTTTGGCATCTGAGCAATCCGGTGTTGGAAAATCTATAATACCTTCTGTTACTACACCACGCATGCCCACCTCAATGGCAGCCTCTGCCACTTTCTCTTCGAAAAAATACATATCCAAAAAACAAGAAGTACCACTCCTTATTGCCTCAAGCATAGAAAGCTTAGAACACTTATAAACCATATCAGCGCTTACATACTTTGCCTCTGCCGGGAATATATGTTTTGTTAGCCACTCCATAAGTTCTAAATCATCCGCAAGCCCTCTAAATAAACTCATAGCTAAATGGGTGTGAGCATTGCAAAATGTAGGCATTACAAGACACTCTTTTGCATCTATTACATAGTCTGTCTCAATTTTTATATTATTATCTATAGTTTTAATTCTATTACCTTCTATTAAAACATCAAAATAGCCTTCTTTTTGTGAATTTATGCAATAACCGTTTTTTATTAAAACACTCATAATCCTTCCTCTAAAAACCTATTGATGATTTTGCTTAGCCTTTTGCTTGCGCTTTTTGCAACGCTTATAACCTCATCAATTGGAGCCTTTTCCATACAGTCTGGGAGATTTACATTAGTTATAACAGAAACAGCCATCCTATCGACACCCATATGATTTAGTGCAATCACCTCAGGTATCGTTGACATACCAATGGCATCACCCCCAATAAGCCTAAAGAATCGGGTCTCTGCGGGTGTTTCCATGGAAGGACCTGAAACTCCAACATAAATACCTTCTCTAAGCTGTTCACCTACAGATAACGCTGTTTTTTTTAGCTTTTCTGCATACTTTAATGTATAAGGCTCGCTCATATCTGGAAACTTTTCTCCAAGTTCCTCTATATTATCCCCCTTCAAAGGGTTAGCCCCCATCAGGTTTATATGGTCTTTTACAACCATCAAGTCGCCTTTTTTAAACAAAGGGTTTAAACCACCTGCTGCGTTGGTAAGAATTACAAGTTTAGCCCCAGCAAGACCAAGAACTCTGGGAAGAAATACAACCTCTTGCATTGAATACTTCTCATAATAATGAAATCTCCCAAACGCCACAACAACATTCAAATTACCTTTTTTGTAAAACTCAAAATAACCTTTATGCGATTTTGTAGATGGAATAGGCATGCCAGGAACTTCAGAATACAGAAGTTTTTTAAGTTTATTGCCTTTAATTTCTATATCTATGCCTGTACCGGTTATTATTGCAACATCTATCTTTCCAAGCTTTTTTTCAATAAAATCGGTTGCATTTTTAATTTTCCTAAACATAGCCCTCTCCCGATTTCTTATTGTCATAAAGTATAACACAAGAAAATTTAAAAAACCACCCAAACCATTTTCATTATTTTTTCTTTTATCTATAGAAAAAAATTGATAATTATGTATAATCACAACCGTTATGAAAGCCAATGCACTTAAAAAGATAAAAGACATATTCAAAGATAGGTGCCTAACTGATAAGCTAAGCAGAGTTCAGTATTCTTACGATGCAACACAAAATATGTTTCTACCCGATGTGGTGGTTTTGGCAGAAAACACCCGCGAAGTCTCGCAATTAATGAAAATAGCTAACAAATACAATATTCCCGTCGTGCCTCGTGGTTGGGGCAGTGGCTTTACCGGTGGGGCTTTAAATGTCAAAGGCGGCATATGCCTATCGCTTGAGAAAATGGATAAAGTGGTTGAGTTAGACCTTGACAATATGATGGTCTGGGTTGAAGCGGGTATGGTCAATTACGACTTGCAGGAATATGTAAAACCGTATGGATTGTTCTTTCCACCCGATCCCTCAAGCTGGAAATTCTCAACAATCGGTGGCAATATAGCCGAAAATGCAGGCGGACCTAAAGCCGTGAAATACGGCGTAATGAAGGATTGGATCAAGGGATTGGAGATCGTTTTGGCAGATGGAACCATAATGCAAACAGGCTCTAAAAATATAAAGGATGTGGCAGGTTATGACCTAACCAGTCTGCTTGTGGGCAGCGAGGGAACTTTGGCTATAATAACCAAAGCACTTCTTAAGCTTTATCCTTTGCCTGAGGCTAAAAAAACAATACAACTCGCATTTGATGATATGAAAAAGGCAGCTGCGATGGTTAACAGGATTCTTCTAAGCGGCGTAATCCCTGTGGCTGTAGAATTTGTCGATAAAGATGCAATACAGACGGTTAAAAACGCGCTAAATGCAGACCTACCGCGGGCAGATGCCATTTTGATAA
Organism: Hippea maritima DSM 10411; assembly: GCF_000194135.1. Classification (GTDB taxonomy): domain Bacteria; phylum Campylobacterota_A; class Desulfurellia; order Desulfurellales; family Hippeaceae; genus Hippea; species Hippea maritima. The sequence continues at coordinate 1,106,599 of NC_015318.1, forward strand.
TAGAGGTAGATGGAAGCAAAAGTGAGGTTGAGCAACAGACAGATAAAATAAAAGAACTATCCAAAAAAGAACCCTCCATCGTATCGTTTAAAATCGCAAAGACCAAACAGGAGGAGGATGAGATCTGGCTTGCAAGACGCTCCATATCCCCTACCCTAAAACAGATAGCAGATGGCAAGCTAAACGAGGACATCGTGGTGCCACGCTCAAAATTGGCAGAGATGATAGAAAGATTACAGAAAATATCCAAAAAATACAACCTACCCATTGTAAACTTCGGCCATGCGGGTGATGGCAACATACATGTTAACATTATGTATCACACAGATAGCAAAAAAGAGACAAAAAACGCCTTTAAGGCGATGAATGATGTTTTCGATGAGTGTATAAAATTGGGCGGTTCAATTACAGGTGAGCACGGGGTTGGCATAACAAAACAGGACTTTTTAGAAAAGCAGATAGGCAAAGCCCAGCTTGAGCTCCTAAAAAGGATAAAACAGGCGTTTGACCCAAACAACATAATCAATCCAGCTAAAATGAGGCTGTAATGGATAAAAGGCTTTTCAAAGAATGGGAATCCTGCGTTAAGTGCGGCATATGCAGAAGCGTTTGTCCTGTATTTAAAGAGGAAAAATCAGAGCCTTATGTGGCAAGGGGGCATATAACCCTCCTAAGTGAGCTAATAAAGGGCAACATAGACTTTAGCGAAAAGGAGGCCAAGGATTATCTATACAAATGTTTGCTGTGCACAACCTGCGTTGAATCCTGCCCAAACGATTCCCACACAGACACCATAGTTGAGATAGCAAGGCATGAGGTTATAAAGAAACACGGCCTTCCCACATACAAAAAAATCCTATCAAAACTCCTAAAAAGCAGGCAGGCAATGGACTTTGCCTTCAAAAGCGCATCAACCTTTTCACCGATCTTTGCAAAGAAAAACAACAAGCCTAGAGATGGTATAAAGCTAAGAATTGAAGTTGCAGGGAAAGACAGACTTCTACCACCTATAGCTAAACAAACATTTTTAGATAAATACGGGAATGATAAAAAGTCCAGGGTTGTCCTTTTTCCTGGGTGCTTGATAAACTACACCTATACAGAGATCGGCGATGCCTTTGTAAATATCCTAAAAAAACTAAAGATAGATTTTAGCGTTCCAAAAAAACAGCTATGCTGCGGTGCTCCGATTTACTTTGCCGGCAACTTTGAGGATGCGCGTTATTTGGCAGAGAAGAACATAGAGTTATTCTTAAGTCTGAATGCTGAGCATATCGTTGTCCTTGAGCCTACCTGTGCAAGCATGATAAAGCTGGACTATCCAAAGCTGTTTATGTATTTTGAGGATAAGAAGTGGGAAGAGAAGGCACGCAGGGTTGCTGAAAAAATCATAGACCCAATAAAATTCTTATTCGACCAGACCGATGTTTTAAGGCGCCTTAAAAAACTTCCCATAAGAACAACCTATCACGATCCATGCCACCTAAAACGGGCATTAAAAGTTAAAGACGAACCCAGAGAGTTTCTAAAGGCGATCTCTGATTATACAGAGATGAAAGAGGCCGATAGATGTTGCGGAAACGGCGGAACATTTAGTATAGATTACAGAGAAACCTCACTAAAAATAGCATCAAGGAAAGTAAAAAACATATTGGATACAAAATCTGAGTATTTAGCCACATCGTGTAGCGCCTGCATAATGCAACTTGCGGATATCCTGAACTTAAAAGATCATAAAGAGATAAAGGTCTATCACCTGCTTGAACTAATAGACAAAGCACTGGAGGCTTAGATGAAGGTTAAAAAAGCTGTTCTACCCGTTGCTGGTTTTGGAACGAGGTTTCTTCCTGCCACAAAATCATCATCTAAAGAGATGCTGCCTTTGGTTGATAAACCCCTTATCCATTACGCCGTTGAGGATGCTGTTAAAGCTGGCATTGAGCAGATCATATTCATCACAGGAAGGGGCAAAAGGGCTATTGAGGATTACTTTGATATATCCTTTGAGCTTGAGTTTCATTTAAAGCTTCAAGGCAAAGAAAAACTTATAGAGAAAATGAGGCAGATCAGCGAGATGGCCGATTTTGTCTATATCAGACAGAAAGAACCAAAGGGATTGGGTCATGCCGTCTTGAGGGCTAAGGATGTGGTGGGCAATGAGCCGTTTGCCGTAATCTTGGCAGACGATGTAATAGAATCAAAAACAAGTGGCACAGCCCAATTGGTCGATGTGTTTAACAAATACCACTGTTCGGTTATAGGGCTTGAGGAGGTAAATCCAGACGATGTCTCAAGTTATGGTATCGTAGCGGGCAAGGAGATAGAAAACGGCATATTTAAATTGGACACATTCGTGGAAAAGCCAAAGAAGGAAGAGGCCCCAAGCAACACGGCTATAATAGGCAGGTATGTGTTTACGCCGGCTATTTTTGAAGAGCTTGAAAAGACAAAACCCGGGGCAAAGGGCGAAATTCAACTAACAGACGCTATAGAGTCCCTAAGCAAAAAAGAGGTGATATACGGCAAAGTGATAGAGGGCAAAAGATTTGATTGCGGAAGTAAGTTGGGCTTTTTGAAGGCAACAATAGAATTTGCCCTAAACGATAAAGAGGTAAATAAAGAACTAACAAAATACATAAAAGAGGTGGTGAAGTGTTAGATTTAAACATCTTAAGAAAAACACCTGAGATTCTTAGAGAAAACTTAAAGAAGAGGCTTGCAAAGATAGATGTTGATGAGCTGATCGAATTGGACAAAAGGGTAAGGCAAAAAAAGGCTGAGCTGGATGAGCTTTTATCCAAAAGAAATTCGCTATCAAAAGAGATAGGCAAAAGAAAGGCAAAAAAGGAAGCCGCAGACGACCTTATAGAAAGCGTAAATCAGATATTAAAACAGCTTGAGGCTGTTGAGGATGAATACAAAAAGCTCCATAAGGATTTTATGGACAGATGGTTGCTTGTGCCAAACATATTGGACGATGATGTTCCATCCGGTGCGGATGAAAATGACAATGTGGAGATAAGAAGATGGGGTGAGCCGCCTCAATTCAGCTTCAAACCAAAAGAGCATTTCGAGATAGCAGAGAAACTCGGTATATTGGATTTTGAAAGAGCCTCCAAGCTGTCGGGTTCACGCTTTGCTGTGTATAAAGGGGATGGTGCAAAACTCGAAAGAGCCCTAATAAACTTTATGCTTGATCTACACACGCAAAAACATAGATATAAAGAGATCATACCGCCATATATTGTAAATTACGATGTAATGGTGGGAACGGGTCAGTTTCCTAAATTTATCGAGGAGGCATACGAAACCAGCGGGCAGTATCTGATACCGACAGCTGAGGTGCCTCTTGTAAATCTACACAGGGAGGAGATGCTAAGCGAGGATGAACTGCCAATAAAATATGTGGCATATACGGCATGTTTTAGAAAAGAAGCTGGGAGTTATGGTAAGGATGTCAAAGGCATTATAAGGCAACATCAATTCAACAAGGTTGAGCTTGTGCAATTTACAAAGCCCGAGGAGTCGGATAAGGCGCTTGAGGTGCTTACTAAGGATGCCGAAGAGGTTTTAAGATTGCTTGGGCTTCCTTATAGGGTTGTTGTCTTATGCAGTGGGGATATAGGTTTTTCTGCTGCTAAGACTTACGATATCGAGGTGTGGCTGCCGGGTCAAAACAGATACAGGGAAATCTCCTCATGTTCAAATACAAGGGATTTTCAGGCAAGAAGGGCATCGATAAAATTCAAGGATAAAAACAAAAAGAAGCAGTTTGTCCACACGCTTAACGGCTCGGGCGTTGCTGTTGGAAGGTGTTTGGTTGCAATATTGGAGAACTATCAACAAAAAGATGGCTCTGTTAAGATCCCAGAGGCACTTGTGCCCTATTTTGGAAAAGAGAAGATTGGATAATGGGTTTTGTTGAGGATAAAAGGTTTTTAGAATTTAAAGCGCGATGCTTATTCTTTGATAGATTTGGGGGTGTAAGCCCCTACCCTTTTGATTCATTGAACTTCAGCTTTGCCGTTGGCGATAAAAAAGAGAACGTCTTAAAAAATATAGAGAACGCCCGTAAATCCATAAATGTAACCAAGATGGCCTTCATAAATCAAATACACTCAAAGGATATAGTTGAATTTGACGGCAAAAACCACGATGCAGACGGTATCTTTACAGATAAAGCGGGGGTATTCTTAGCTATAAGATTTGCAGATTGCCTGCCTATAGTTTTAATGGATACAAGAAAAAGGATAGTAATGGCAATTCATGCTGGCTGGCGCGGCAGTTATCTGGGCATATCAAAGAATGCGGTTGACATATTAAAACAAAGGGGCTCAAACCCAGAAGACATAATTGTCTCCATAGGGCCACATATTTGCAGAAATTGTTATGAAATCAAGGATGACCTTGCCTGCAAATTTTCAGAAGAATTTATAAATAAAAAGAACGGTAGGCTATTTCTAGACCTATCCGCTGTTAACATCAAACAATTAACACAAAGCGGAATCCCAAACGAAAACATTGTCGATTTGGGTATCTGTACATTTGAAAACAGTGACTTTTTCTCCTACAGGAGAGACAAAATCTGTGGCCGTGGGGCTGGCGGCATTATGTTATTTAACAGTAATTCACAAGAGTAAAGAACGTCGCACTTCTTTTTCCTTCACTCTGATATTGTAGATAAGCTCGTCAGTTGTCCTACCATCCTTGGGGTAAACAACATAGGTGCAAATTATTGAGCAGCCTAACTTACTCGTTATGGTATTTCTCAATTCATCAAGCCTATCTTTGGGATTTATGTTATCCTTTAATATGAAAATAAAATTATCCTCATTCACCCTTGCTATACACTCACCAATATTATCTTTTAGTATGTTTGCAACACCCACTATAAGATCAACTGCCTGAGCCTTGCCTTTCTCAAACCTGATTTTAGAAAAGTTAACCACATCTATCAAACATAAAGAGAAAGCTGCATTATCTATAATAAGGCCACCAATCTCTCTTTCAAGCTTATCCATTGTCGAAAGACCCGTCAGCCAATCAGTAAAAAATATATTTTTTCTGATTTCTTCTATATTTTCCGGAAAAAGATGTCTTTTCTGCTTTTCTATATCTTTGCCCAACCTGTACATATCCTCTACATATGGTTCTATCTTTTTTATAATGTTTGGATCAAACTGTGTGCCTGCATTTGCAATCAATTCAGCTTTTGCATCCTCCACGTTCATTGCGCTTTTATATGGACGTGATGTTATGATAGCATCAAATGAATCAGCAATAGCCAAAATTCTTGCCTCAATCGGTATATCCTCACCCCTAAGCCCGTCTGGATAACCCTTACCGTCCCATCTTTCATGGTGCCCTCTTATTCCGCCTATTACGCTTGAGAGCATTTCAACGTGCTTGAGTATTTCATAAGAAAACACAGAGTGCATCTTCATAATCTCATACTCATTGGGAGAAAGTCTGGTAGGCTTAAGTAAAATTACATCGGGTATGCCTATTTTACCAACATCATGAAACAGACCTGCTTTGTATATATTGTTTTGATAAGTCTCATCAAAGCCAAGAATCTCAGAAATAAATCTTGCATATTCCCACACTCTTCTTGAATGCCCCTCGGTATATCTATCCCTTGCCTCTATTGCATTGAGAAGGGCTTCTATTGCATCTTTATCTAAGTTTGAAAAATACATGTTTATAGCGAATATACTTGCTATCAATTTAAGGAAATTAAGATCTTCTTTTCTAAAAGCGTTCGGCCTTTTGGTGTTTCCAACACATATAACACCGTAGGAGTGATCTTTGTAGGAAATCAAGGCACACATAGCAGACTTCACACCACTTAGAAGCTTGGCTTTATCCGAAACAAAGCTGTAGGATTGATAGTCGTTTACTATAACACTCTCCTTCCTATTCCAAACAATACGGCTTAAGGAATCCTCCATTTTAAAAAAGTTTATTTGTTTTGCCTTTCCATCCTTTAAAACATATTCTAAGTCCGGCTTATCTAAAAATATTCCTGCGATGTCGGTTTCAAATACATTACTCATAACCTTCAAGGCCTTTTCTATATTGGATATAGAGGCAAAATTTTCCTTAATTGCCATTATATTTTTTACCATTTCAATTCTTTTGTTCAGTTGTTGGAGGGTTTTTATGTACAACTGTTCCCTTTTTATTTTTCTGTTTAGAAGAATCGATACTCCAATTATAATAGTTATAGAAACAACGATAACAAACACAAGACTTAGGGTTGCATATTGAATATTCTGCTTAAGCGTATCAATAAGCCTACTTTTCTTTTTTATACCAATATAAAAGGTGGCTTTATCAATAGAAAACTTAGAGAGTTCATAAATGCCATCATTCTTTATGGGATAGTAAGACAATTCAACACTCAAACCCTTTATGTATTCAAAGATAGAAAACAATTTTGAGGCAATGTCTATACTCTCAACTAAACTACCTCTATAAGTGTCATTTATGAATATAGGATAAACTAAAATCAATGATAGATCATTCTTAGGTACGCCAGCTAAGCTAAGCATAGGGGCTGTGAAGTAAATGCCACATTTTAATTTCTTGGCTAACTCTATCTTTTTAGCTAAAAAATCATATTGCTTAACAAAAGAGTTCGGTATAGGCGTTCTTGAAATATGGGGATAGAGTAGCGTTAACTGATTATAATCTACAAAAAATATATTCCTTATATCATCATGTTGAACCTTTAGAAGATAAGAATCCAGAGCTGATTCTAACTGATTCGGTGATACTTCAGGTAAAACAGAAAAAGTATAATCCAATAGATTTTTGTTCGTCTTTAGATAATTGGCCAAATTCGCTTTTAAAAGCTCCATCTGAACTTTACTTTGGCGCTCTACCTCTACCTTGGTTTTATAGAAAATCAGCCTAAGGGATTGACTAATCGTAAGAGATGTAAGAATGATTACAAAAACACCCAATATTATAAGGATTGATGTTCTTTTTGGACCGCTGTTATTCTCAGTAAACTTCATCTAATGTATCTAAAACCTCTATTGGAATCTTTAGATTTAGCTCTTTGGCTCTACTTAAGTTTATGACTCTTTCTCTTTTTTGAGCATTCTTTACAGGTATTCTTGACATAGGCACACCGTTTATAATTTTTAACGCCATCCTCGCTGCCTGAGCGCCCATAGCATAAAAGTCAAGCACAACTCCTCCAAAAAGTCCTCTTTTGCAAAAGGCTTTATTAACAGCTATATCTGGTTTTTTTGCTAGTTGCATTTCAATTGGTATAAGATGGAAAACATCCAGCTTCCCATTATTTGATTTAACAGAATGGGTATTTACCAAATATGCTACTACGCTATTGTCCTCATTTATTTTAACAATAGCTCTCTTTATATCATCTAGAGAGTCTACCCAAAACACTTTCACATCATCTTTAAGGGGCGTATCTTTTAATTCTAATTCTATCTGGCGGGTTACTATTCTTCCTACTTTGTCCTTTGATGACAAAACAAACACCTTACCTTTCTTTCCTACAATATGCTCAACAAATTTTATACTCGAGGCTACGTATAACTTTTCATAAACACCTGTGATATTTGCCGTCGGATTTCTATTTTTATCCATAAATTTAAATTTTTTATTATAATCCTCAGGCATTATATTCAAACCGCTAAAAACCACAGAAACATTTTTGCGAATAAGCTTTGGAGCAAGCTCAGAGAAGGCCGGATCATCAAAAAGAAACACTATGTCAGGCTTAAACTCAATGATTTTTCTATATGCTTTTTGGGCTACTTTATCCATAAGGGTCTTTGTTGAGTTTTTTAATTTTGTATTCATAAAGAAAATTTCTATCTTTGAATTGTTATCATTAATGCCGGCACGGCGGAGTGTATCCAAAGCTCCTTTGAGTTGCGGCATTCCACATAAATCCACACTTGAATAGCTTTGAACCATAAATATTTTGATGATTTTAGCCCGTGCAGGAATGCTAATAGCTACAGTTGCAAATAAAATTAATACAAGAAAGCACACAAACACCTTTCGCATTCTCATGTTCGTTAAAATATCACTTGACAACTATATGGTCAATAACTTATAGGCAATTAATTAAACCGTTCAACGAAAAATACAAAAAATTAAATTCCTTACCTACACTAAAGTAATAAACTTCTACCTTATTTTATCGTAAAAACACTAAAATCACTTTCCGCTACGGTTCTTGAATCCTCATCAAAACCCTTTACATGCCACTTATAACTCCCCCTGCTAAAGTATTGATGGCCTATATAAAAAGGCATTGAGTAGGTAGATGATTTTGTGTAGGCAGAGAAAACCGGTTTTTCCTCTCCTTTTTTAAAAAACTCCAACAAGTAAAAATATGCTTTATCTTTACCTTCCCAAATGAACTGAAGAGGTTGACCTTTTCTTATTTTTACATAGGACCCATTCTTTGGAGATATAAGCTTTATAAGGGATGTTTCTTTGAGAGGTGTATCACTCACAAAATATATAGCCTTAGGCATTTCAAATGAAGGCTCAGGTGAGGTTATAACAAACCTAATAAAGTGTGTTCCTATTTTAAATGTATCTATCTGAGAAGTATCGGGTGTTTTTAACGTTACTTTTGTTCCATGAGTTAAATACTTAAATATCCTTGGTGCTAAAATATGGCCATCTACCTCCCAATACCCCTTAAGTAGGCCAGAACCAGAAAAATATATATCTACAAACGCATAAAGCCTTTTATTCTTTTTTATGGTTATCTCGGCTTTTTTATTTTTAAAATACAGACTAACTCGATTTATTGTTAAGGGCATTGCAGCAGGATTAACTATTCTTATAGTTACACTTGCAGACGTAATATAATCACCGCTTACATAAAAATCTCTTTTGTAGGTAAACGTATTAACATTGGAGTTTAGCGCATTCTGAATAATGTAGAAGGGTATATTAAGCGTTTCTGATACTTTACCTGAATAAGTAGATGCACCAGTTATACCAATGGATGATTGCTGGGGAATTATAGTCAAACTTCTATTTACATAACCCAAAACCCTTCCAGTTGAAGTTATAAATCTACCTTTGGGTGAGTTTAAAGTACTGGAAGAAGAAGATGATAGAGTATAAGTAATAGTGGTGGTGTAAGAGTTATTTGTTGAAACATTCACGGTTGTTGGAGTTGTTGTTATGGTATCTGAAAAAGAGAATAAAGGCCATAACACAAACAATAAAACTGACAATATCAAAAAAAACCTCATGTTTTTCCTCATAACAAACTCCTTAAGTTTAAAATATATACTCAAGCGGAATAGAGACAAAAAGTTGAATGTTTATATCGTGATCCTTTGTTCCGCTTATCTTATCTCTTGAATGGTTATATTCACCTCTTATACCAATCGAAGGGGTTTTCACAACCCAATTCTTAGGCAATTCAAAGGCATAAGCTACCTGAAAAGCTGCATTTAAACCTCTCGTATTTGTAGTATTTTTATTATCCTTTGTTTTTGTATATGTACCAGACAAGTCATAACTAAACCTCTGTTTAAAAAGGCTACCCCCCAGGGCTAAACCAAGTGTCGTTGCGTTCGTGTTCGTTCCTGATTTGTAATCTCTGGTTTTATTAAACGATAAATTTGGGTTAATGTGAAAAGTTTCCACAGAATAAGATGGGCTTAATGAATATGTTACACTGGAGGTATCCTGATTGTTTTTTGTCTTATCATTCTGTTTTGAATAATCTACACCGAACAAGATAGAGAAGCTGTCCATATTGTATCCTATATCACCATGATAGGTATCTGTTATCATCTTCTGCTTATCATCCTCGCTTGGCTCTTTGGTACTTTTTACATAATCCCTTCTGTAGCTTAGGTTTATAGGGGCATGTTCAAATCTGTTTAAGGAGTAATCCACCTCGCCCGAATATGTATAAATTTTGGAGTATAGAGGTATATCGTCCACATTGTTATTCGAGCGTGATAATTTTAAAGCTATAGTGTGATATGTGTAGTTGGCCCCAGCATTAAAATACACACCCTCTGTATCGTTTGTTATACCCTCATTAGCTATACTAAAATACTTCCTTCCAACATGCTCATACACAACATTGAAGTTATAAATCTCATTTGGCGTAATATTTAATTTAACATTATATGCCCTATCGCTCATACTATCAAAAGAATCCGATATATTTGGATCATAGGAGGAAAAATCTATTTCAGAATAAAGAGATATTTTATCTTTTATTATAGGGGTTGAAAGAGAAAGGGCATACACATAACCTTCTTTGGTTATAGTTTGAGGATCGCTTGACGATGTACCAAAGCCATCACCTGTTTTTTTACCGTGAAGGTAAATGAGTCTAATATTTGTATCATCAAAAAAGGTTTTGGTAAAAGATGCACCGTATATGCTGTTCTTCGACCCTATATCCAAACCTGTTCCTCCATCGAACCCATATCTTGATTTAGAATCAACAACAAAAGCACGGATTGCGTAGCTCTTATAAGAAGTGGATAATACACCTCCCCTTCCGGACAACCCTTGTGCACTGTAATCCGATTCATCGATTTGAATATCGCCTATGTTTGCGTCTGCCGAAAAATCCTCGTTTTTATAACCAATACTAAGAAGATATCCAGAAAGATCAAATCCCTTTTGCTGTGGTGGCTCAACAGGCAAACTTTGAGATAAATACTTTAATCCACCATGAAAAGAGTAATGCCAATATTCATTTTCAAGCAACACGTCAACCTCTGGGTTCGATTCTATTTTGGTATGAGGAACATCTGTCAGCTTATCTGACTTCTTCAAAGTACTAACATAAAGTGTAGTGGCAGAAAATTTAGCTGTAGCAGTATCGAAATATTTAGATTGTTTTGTCCTAAAAACAAAATCCTTCCTCTTATCTTCACCGTTTTCTGAATAAATAACCGATAGAGTATGCTCACCAGAAGCCAGGGGCACAAAGGCATCAAAGGTTATAGAATCATTTGATATATCAGATAATTCTGTTATATCGGTTTCATCTAAAAGTATGGCTGTTATGTTTTTGTAATCTATATCCTTATCGGAACATATTATTGTAGGCTTTTTTGTTATTACTAGCTTATTGGTCTGGGATTTAGAAGTCAACTTTATAACGTTATTTGCATATGCTATTGTTGGAGTTAAGGCAAAACCAATCAAAACTCGACAAAACCATTTTTTAAACTCCACAAAACACCCCTTTTGCCCATTAATCAAAAATTGATTTAAAATAGGCAGGGAAATCCCTGCCTACATACATATTTAGATTGAAAGTTACCCAATCCTTCCTATTTTACCGTCTCCCCTGGTAAAACCATGTTAGGTTTCTCTTTTGGGACATTATAACCACCCGGCAAGGAGTTATTCTTTAGCTTATTTTTTATTGTATGGACAGCCCCATGAGTTGATAAATTCGCCTCAAAACCCCTAAACTTCAAAGTAACGCACCCATTGTTGTTAGTTTCGTCGCTTTCTCTAACGGTGTTTTTAGCATCAATTTTAAAACACAACTCACCATTCTTAGGTTCAAGGTAAATCGGCACAGCTACAAACCTTATTTGTTTTGGTCTCAGTGGGGGCGACCATAGGGTTTTTACAACTTCTGATCCAAACAAAACCTCATTTTCAAAACGTGGTGTAGACACCCCTTCATACTCCCTGTATGCAAAGTACACATAAAACAAAGGTTTGCCGTTTTTTATCCTATTTGCATCTGATGGTGTTAAAGTAATTGATGTGTTCCACTCTACTTGCCTTTTATTCTTGCCAATCTTTACAAAACCATAAAGTCCTACATCCGATTTCGGTAAGCACCTTATACCTTTAGCCTTTACGTTGTTGTTCTCATTATACTCCTTTAACACATGGTTAGCATCAACCACAATTTTAATCTTATTTTCCCCAGGTTTAAGTTTTAAATTATTTGCATCCGGGAACCATTTAAAGTGAATTGAAGAATGGGGTTTTGAAAGTTTATGGTGTGGGTCAACTACTCCCAGTCTTATACCGCCCCACGGCTTATTGTTGTTATACATCTGTATGGCTACACCGTTATTTTTATCAAAAGCTTTATAGGGTATAGTCCCACTTCCTATATTTGAAATTCCCACACTAACCCCGCATTCGCCATCTACACCTATGCTACTTACGACAAGGTCTGGAAGAGACTTACATCTTAGAACAACTCTCTTCTTGTTGTTGGATTTAGTGGATTCTTTTACTTTACTCCAATAGTCTACAACAGCCAGAATGTTTGTCTTTGCATCTCCTACCTTCAAAGAACTTTTGTATATAGCATATCCGCCTGGTTTCTGGAGTTTTCTTGATGGGTCAAACTTCCATATAGATTTACCACCCCATTTTTTGCCATTGATATACAAATAGACCCCAGGATTCTTGGGTGAATGATGAGTCCATACCCAATTAGGCAGAGGAGCTTTGCCTGCATTCTTCACAAGAACATTTACACGACATGCGTTATCCAAGTAAATCTTTTTTATGGTCAAATCAGGTAGTGCTACACTGCACTTTAACGATTTTTCCATCCTGTTGTTTGATTCGTTAGATTCTCTAAGCTTGTTCCAATAATCTACAACGGCAAGGATTCTTATAGTATTGTTGGAACCGCGCTTAATAGGTGCTCTAAATACAGCAAGACCACCAGGCTTCTGGAGTTTTCTTGATGGGTCAAACTTCCATATAGATTTACCACCCCATTTTTTGCCATTGATATACAAATAGACCCCAGGATTCTTGGGTGAATGATGAGTCCATACCCAATTAGGCAGAGGAGCTTTGCCAATGTTTTTTACATAAACATATACATACCTACAGTATCGACCTATGCGAATTCCAGATATAGTAAGATCGGGAAGAGCCGCAGTTGAACCCCCTCTACACCTAAGGCGTATAGGCGGCATTATATTGTTGTTTTCATTGGACTCAGATACAACATTTGTAGCATCAATTTTAGCGCCAAATTTATACAAGCCAGGGTTAAGCAATATAGCATTCCACGGTACATACACCTTGCTATTGGGATGTTTCAGAGTTTCATTTCTATCAAGATACTTCAACATATAAGAGCCTCTTACCTTAGAAACATCATCCTGAAGCAAAGACAAAACAATTCTATTAAACTCAGCATTACTTATAGGGCCTCCCCTATTTGCAATAGCTATCCATATACGACATTTGTTATTTACAGCTGGTCTAAGATATATACCCTCAACCCTTAAATCGGGTTTATAAGCCCAGCTGTAGCTGGAAATTCCCACAAATACTAAAGTCAAAACCAAAAACCACAGGCTTTTAAAAATCTTCTCATTCATTTTAGCCTCCTTAATAAATAGTTACAATCCCTAAACAAAACGCCTAACATACCTCCCCTCCTTCAAAAGTTTATTTTTAGATAATCCATATGTTACATTAATTTCTCCATTCCACGGATAATACACAAAAGATATAAAAAGCCTTTAAATCATTTTTTCTATTCTTATATGTTCAGCCTCACTTGAACCCGTTTTTTAATCTTACCCATTTTCTGTTGTTATTTTGAATTTTATTAAATCATATAATACTAAATTTGTCAAGTGAAAATTGCAACAATGACCAGATAGGTCCAAACATAGTTTTTGTTGACAATGATTAAGTTTGTTATAGAATTTGATAAATGGGATTTTAAAATTTATCAAATAGTTAGAAAAGTATTATAATGAGGCTTGAAAGTGGATTTAGCAGAGAAGAAGAAAAAATACTCATACAGTGATTATAAGAACTGGCCTGATGATGAGAGATGGGAGATTATTGACGGTGTGGCATACAACATGAGCCCTGCGCCGAAAGTAAAGCATCAAAAAATTAGTATAAACTTCGTAGAAAAGCTTATCCTGCAAAAAAACAGATTAAAGGGTTGCGATCTCTTTAGCGCCCCTACTGATGTTGTTTTAAATGAATACAACGTTGTCCAGCCGGATATATTTATAGTTTGCGATAAAAACAAGGTCACAGAGGACAACATAAAGGGTGCGCCAGATTTGATTATTGAGATTGTTTCGCCCTCAACTGCATACAAAGACACAAAGATAAAAAAAGACCTGTATGAAAAATTTGGCGTAAGGGAATATATCATTGTGTTTCCTGATCTATTTTTCGTTGAACGCTATATTTTAAAAGACGAAGCCTACGGTGTACCTGAGAGGTTCAACTGGGATGAGACATTAAAGCTTGGGATATTTGACATTGAAATAAACTTGTGGGAAATATTTGAGAGGGAGTTGCCGAAAAAAGAAGAACAAGGAGATATAAAAAAGAGTTAGAGTGTTAATATGAAAAAAAGCTTGTTTTTTTTGGTTTTTTTTGTTTTGGTTTTTAGTTTTTTTTCTGTGCCTATTCATGCTAAGACTTTAGTTGTGGATAATAGTATTTGGAGCTATTTTGGATTTTACTGTGAAAGTGGTGATGAATACTATCACTTGATTAAAAATGCTCTAAATAATGCTGACGATGGAGATATTGTTGAAATTTGCCCCGGCACGTACCAAGAAAGTAACTTAGAGATAAACAAAAACATAACTATTGAAGGTTTAGGTAATTCTCCTGATGATGTGAAGGTTTATGCAAGAAGTAAAAACCCTATTTTTTACACAAGTGGATGGAGGGACGGTGTTACTTTAGAGAATTTTTTGGTTGAACAAGAAAGGAATAATAAGGATGCTTTATATATAGATGAGGGAACAAATTTTTCATTGAAAAATTTAACAATATCTTCAAAAGGTTATGGTATTGATATTAATAAAATATTAGATAGCAATTTTATAGGGTTAAATGTAAATACTTCAAATATTGCTTTAAATATTAATGAATCTTATAATGGTTTATATATAGATAACTCTACTTTTATTTCTAGTAAAAATGATGCAGTGAATATTAATAAAATAACAGGAAATTTTATAATTAAAAATTCTGAATTTGAAGCAGAAAAAAAAGATGGAATATGGATTAATACTTGCAATTATGTAGATATTGAAAATTCTTATATTCATGATACAAAAAAGGAAGGATTTTATGTGAAAACTAATAATCAAAAAATTGATATGAAAGGAAATTTAATAGAAAATCCGGGAAATTATGGAGTTTATATTGCCGATACATCTAATCCAGGAGAAATTAAAAATAATATTATTAAAGGAGCATCTATTAGAGGATTTTATTTATTAGAAAATAAAAAATGGAGAGGTTATCAAGTAGAGAATAACTGCTTCGAAAATGGAAACGGTAAGAATGTTTTTAATAGAGATAAAAATGCTTATTTCAATAAAAATTATTATGATGATTGGAGTGGAAGTGGTGCATATGAAATACCAGATATTCCAGTATATGATAGTAATCCTTTGAGTTCGTGTCCTTTTAGCAGTATTCCAAAACCAATAATTGATTACCATATGGATGAATGCAGTTGGGATAATAATACCTCCACTTATGAAATTAAAAATTATGGATCATTAGGAAGCAATTACGACGCCACAGCGGTGAACGGTGCAAACACAATTCATAATGGAAAAATTTGCAGGGGGGGAGATTTTATTGGCACATATGCAAAATTAAACAACTACCCCCATATAGGAAATCAATGGAGTATGTCCGTTTGGATTAAATTTCCTTTAACTCCTATCTTAGACCAATACCAATTAAGTAATTATTATTACTTTATTATTGCATCAGTAGAAGGAACAGGAGATTTAGGTTTTTTTGCAAAAAGTAAATATGGTAGTAATTATAAATGGGGAGTATATAACAACAATGGAAATATACAAAAAATAAATTTGGGAAACATTAAATTCGGATGGCATCATGTTGTACAGGTGGTTAAAAATTCAAAAACTTATTTATATATAGATGGGAACTATATAGGAAAAGTAAATATTTTTACCCATGGGGATGTAAAATATACTGGTAGTTCAACTGATTATACAGATTATGAAACAATTGGTTCATATATGGACGAATTTAAACTTTACGATACAGCGCTCACTACAGATCAGATTCAACAAATTTACAACAACGAAAATGCAGGTAAAAATTACGATGGCACTGAAAGAACCTGTCTACCTTGTATGGCCATAGATCACTACGAAATCTGGCATTATACAACAAATTTGACCTGTCAACCTGCACCTTTAGAAATCAAAGCCTGCGCCAATGACAACTGCTCAACTCTTTATACAGAAAATGTAACGCTTACGCTTAACTATGACAGTAAAAGTAAACAGATAAGCTTTTCAGGTGGTGATGACAATACAACAATCAGCTACACGCAGGCTGAAACAATAACTCTATCAACATCAAATGAAAGCCCTACTCCTTCACACCCCACAACTTGCCATATTTTTAATTCAAGCTCTACATCCTGCGATATAACCTTTAAAGATACAGGTTTTGTTTTTAAGAGCCCAACAAACTCTGATTATATTGTAAACAATATTCTATCTTGTTCTTCCAAACCTATCGAGATAGATGCCGTGGAAAAAGACAATGCAACAAACAAATGCACGAATATGTCAGCGTTTAACGGTGATGTGACGCTTAGTATGTATGGAAAATATATTACGCCCTCGACAAATCCTTACGGAACAAAGGTAATTGTTGATAACACATCGGTTGAAACTACTAATAGCAGTTCAACACCCTCGGGGACGCCTGTAACTCTGCATTTTGACAACGGCTCAGCTCAATTTAATTTATCCTATCCAGATGCTGGGAGCATTGAGGTAGGGGCAATTTATAATGAAAATGGGCTTCATGTGGAGGGTGAATCCAATCCTTTTGTTGTAAAACCGGCAAGGTTCGTTTTTGATAACCTGAGTAATCCTGCAGATAATGCCACCTGCACAAATGATTCCTGTTGGGCTGATGTTGGTGTGTTTAAGAGGGCAAAAGAAGAGTTTGATTTTAATGTAAAGGCAGTCTGTGATAACGCCACTGTCACACCGAACTATTACCCGATAAATCAAAATGGCGACAATTCAACCGTTAACCTGACTGCTTTTATGGTTGCACCAGACAATGGAACGGATGTTACAAACAAGCTTGACAATGTTACTATTTCTGCAAGTGCTTTTCATGGAGGTGTTGCGCATGTAAGTGAAAGCTTTAATGATGTTGGAATAATCTCTATGAATGCAACAGAGACTGATTATTTGGGGGCTGGGGAAATTTTTGGCAATAAACCTTATGTTGGAAGATTCATACCTGATCATTTCAAAATCACTGCTGTAGATAACGGAACTTTAAAGGATCAGTGCGATACTTTCAATTACACAGGACAAACTACAACTTATAATATAACTCCTAAATTTGTAATAACCGCACAGAATAAGGATAATCAAACAACTGTGAATTATGAGGGTGTATTTTTTAAACTTAAGGCGAGTGATGTTAGTATAACCAACCCAACAACTGACGATAAACAGTTGGGTTCTGATAAAACAAGCAAAGTAAGCATATCGATAGAAAGGGCACAAGCTACCTTGCAGGATAACCATAATGGAAGTGGCACATATACGTTTGGCAGTGACAATATAACCTATTTAAAAGATAACAACTCTAAAATCGCTCCTTTTGCACCTCAATTTTCATTTGTAATCGATAACATTACCGACTTAGACAACGTCTCATGTATAAACTGCCCGGACAACATAACTGTAACTGGTACTCAAATGAAATACGGAAGGCTAAAAATCTTTAATAACTACGGCCCGGGCGATGAATCGCTGATTCTAAAGGTTCAAGCACAATATTGGGATGGAGTCCAATGGAGCTTAAACGGAGACGATGTATGCACAACGCTAAACATAGATGATTTTGAGAAAAAAAATCCAACGGGCAACATATCAGTTTCGGATATATCTATAGGCTCTGTGCAAGGTGTAGATTCCGGCGAGGGCAGTTTGACTATATTGCCACCTGGAGCAGAAAAATACGGAAGTATCGACATAGATTTATATGACAATGCTTCATTTTACAACTGGCTTTATGATAACAACACCAAGGGAGAGGCTTTCTTTGGCATTTATAGAGGAAACGATAGGGTTATAGAATGGAAAGAGATATCACCTTAAAGAAAGGAAAGTTATGAAACTAAAAAAAATTAGAATTGGTGATTTGCTTAAAGAGAAAGGCTATATAACAGAAGCCCAATTGAAAGTTGCCCTAAATGAGGCAAAAAGTAAGGGTAAAAAGCTCGGTGAAATGCTTGTTGAGCTTGGTTATATAACTGAAGAATTAATGACGGATGTTTTGGCTGAGCAACTTGGAATAGAAAAAGCAACATTAGAGGACATAAAGTTTGAAAAGCCTTTAAAAGAGGCGCTACCCGAGAAACTCGCCAGAAGGTTTAAGGTGGTGCCTGTTGATGTCAAGGACAACAAACTTATTATAGCCACAAGCGACCCCACTGACATTTTCGCGCTTGATGAAATTAGCAGAATAACACACAAAGAAATCATCCCTACAATAATATCCAAAGATGAGCTATTCAGCGCTCTTGAGAGAATCTATGGAACAGAGGACAAATTATATAAAATAGTAGATGACGTTGAGAAAAAGATAATCTCAAGCGGAAGCGATGAGGATATATTAAGAAACTTAGCAGAAGACGCATCCGTTGTAAACTTAGTAGACAGTATAATAGCCAAAGCACTGACAGATAAAGCCAGCGACATACACATAGAACCTGATGAGGATATCCTAAGGGTCAGGTATAGGATCGATGGAATACTACATGAGGTTTTATCTCTAAACAAAGTGCTTCATCCCGCCGTAATATCAAGAATAAAAATAATGTCAAATATGAATATAGCAGAAAAAAGGTTACCTCAAGATGGAAGGTTTAAGCTAAGAAAAAATTTCAAGGATGTAGATTTTAGGGTTTCTACTCTCCCTACAAACTACGGCGAGAAGGTTGTTTTAAGGATCTTAGACAGAGAAAAGGCTCTGCTCGATTTAAGAAACATAGGAATGGATGAGTACAGCTTAAAAATATACGAAGATATGATATCAAAACCTTATGGCATTATCTTAATTTCTGGTCCTACCGGCTCAGGAAAGACAACAACCCTCTATGCATCGTTAAACAAACTCAATACACCAGAGAAAAATATTATAACAGTAGAGGATCCAATTGAATATAATTTTAAACTAATAAATCAGGTAAGCGTCGATGAAACCGCTGGACTGACTTTTGCTAATGCATTAAGGAGCATCTTAAGGCAAGACCCGGACATTATTATGATTGGTGAGATCAGGGATAAAGATACAGCAGAAATTGCCATTCAGGCATCACTTACGGGACATTTGGTTTTATCCACAATACACACAAACGATGCAGCATCAAGCGCTGTAAGGCTCATTGAAATGGGTATTGAGAATTACCTTGTTTCAACCTCCTTGATCGGCGTTGTGGGTCAGAGGCTTGTTAGAAAGATATGTCCGCATTGTAAGGTTTCATATAAGCCAGAAAAGGAGCTTATTGAAAGATTGGGGCTTGATAATGACATCGTCTTATACAAAGGAGAAGGTTGCGAAAAGTGTAAGTTCAGCGGATATCAGGGCAGAATTGGCATTTATGAGGTGATGAAAATAGATAGAGATATAAGAAGCCTTATAAACAAGAATGCCCCAATTGATGAGATTAGGCAAAAAGCCAAAGAAAACGGTATGCGCTTTATGAGGGATAGCGGTCTTGAACTTGTAAAAAAAGGTGTAACAACGCTTGAGGAGGTCTTAAGAGCAACAATTGTCAAAGAGTAACGATAAAGAATAAGATTAGGGGGTGATGCAGACATGAAAAATAGTAGTTAACATTTAAGGTACTTATGATATAATTTCGTTAGTAAAAAATTTTTAGGAGGTTGTTGGAATGAGGAAAGAGGGTTTTACGCTAATTGAATTGATTATTGTCATCGTGATTTTGGGAATTTTAGCTGCTGTTGCAGTGCCAAAGTTTGCGGGATTGACAAAAGAGGCAAAAATTTCAGCTGTTAAAGGGTTTGCTGGCAGTGTTAGAGCTGCCATGAACATTGTGCATGGCAAATGGCTGGTTCAGGATAACTCATCCATTGATAATGTTACCTTAGAAGATGGTACAACAGTATATGTGTGCCTTGGTGGAAGTTCAGATGGTCATAACTGCGCAAGTGGCGTCATTAAAGGCTATCCCGCTCCAGATACAGATGGTATAGGTGCAGCAGTTGATTACGATAATGATACATTCGAAGCAGTAAAAAACGACAATGGAACTAACAACACAATTACCTTCTACTATAAGGGATACAGTAGTGCTACAAATAAAAACTGTTATGTTAGATACGATTATAGCACCTCTGGAGAAGGCCCAAAAATAACTGTAGAAACAGACGATTGTGAATAATTATTTTTCTTTATGAAATTCTTCTACAAAGGAGTAAGTGAAGGCAAAAGTCTGACCGGCATTATAGAAGCAGCGTCATACGATGAGGCGCTGCTTCTTTTGTATGATAAAGGTATAGATGTTGAAGATCTAAGGCAGGCGTCTGCTTTTGATGAATTAAGCAATCTAATAAATCAATTCAGGGTAAAATTTGGCAGGGTAAAATTAGAGGATTTAATCGTTTTTACGCGTCAGTTTGCAACGCTCTTTGATGCGGGTGTGCCTATCTCAACGATTCTTGAGCGCCTCAGCGAGCAAACCGTTTCATTTAAACTAAAGGGCGTTGTAGAGCAAATAAAAAAGGACGTGGATGGCGGAATGTCTTTGAGTGAAGCCTTTGCAAGGCGTGAGGATATTTTTTCGCCTCTATACATAAACATGCTTAAGGTTGGTGAAGAAAGCGGAACATTGGATGTAGTTTTAGAAAGGCTTGCGACGATTTTAGAGACAGAACTTCAAACAAGGAATAGAATAAAAACTGCAACAAGGTATCCTAAAATCGTTGTTTCAGCTATAGTAATCGCTTTTTCCATCATCATAACTTTTGTTATTCCCCGATTTGTTAGCTTATTCAATAAATTTAACGCTACACTGCCACTGCCTACAAGGATACTCATAGGCATAAATAATTTTGTCCACAACTTCTGGTGGCTTGTTATAGGTCTAATAATAGCCTCGATCGCATTTTTTAAAAAATACAAAAAAACCCCGCAAGGAAAAAGAAAAATAGATGAGATAATATTAAAACTACCCATACTTGGTAAACTTGTCCATAAAATCTATCTATCAAGAATAATGAGAATATTGGGACTTCTATACAAAAGTGGGTTGGCTATAACAACATCTTTAGATATTGTTGCAGAAGCAACGGGTAATGATGTCGCAAAGCAAGCAATATTGGCAATAAGATCCTATGTAGAAAGCGGGGCAACAATCTCAAGACCAATCAAAAGCTCTGAATTCTTCCCCGACATAGTAAGCGATATGGTCGCTGTTGGCGAAGAAACAGGAAGGTTGGATGAAATGCTATTTAAGGTTTCAGACTACTTTGATGAGGAAATATCGTATGCTATAAATAATCTATCCACAGCTATTGAACCAATTTTACTTGTATTTATAGCGGCTATGGTACTTCTGCTTGCATTAGGTGTATTCTTGCCTATGTGGGATATGGTAAAGGTCGTCCATTAATGAAGAAAAACGGTTATTCAGCATGGGAAGAAATCATAGTGTTGATTGTTATTGCAATAATGGTTAACGTTATATATTACAGGTATAAAATACTTGAAAAGAAGGCTTTAAAGACCCAGATCAAAGTTGAACTATCCAATCTAAAACTTGCCATAGAACTTTACAAAATAAGAAACAATAAATATCCCTCCAACCTATTCGAGCTATACAAAAAGGGATATGTATATTATAAAAATTTTTACATAGATAACAGCACAGAGCAAATCTTAGATAAATTGGGCAAAAGATACATTTACAACAAAAAAACCGGCAAGGTTTCTATAAATCCGGAAACCTTAAAAGAGTTACAATGAGGAAAGGCTTTACTTTAGTTGAGCTTGTAGTAGTTATAGTTTTAATAGGGATAGTGTCAATAGTAGTAGGTCCTAAGATATTTACAAGCGGATACAAGGAAAAAGCCGATTTAGTAAAATTCATCACGATAACACGTTATGCTCAACATGAATCCATGATAAAAGGGGGTTGGTACTATATAGGTTTCAACTCAAAAAGCTACTACGTTGGCAATAAAAGTGGCCAGGTAGAAGTGCCGGGTGAGGAGGATAAGGCCATATCTGTTCAAGAAAACATAAGCGCAACATATAAAAACAACCCTATAGATAAGGTTTATTTTGACTACTTAGGTGAGCCTTGCGATAATAATCTAAACCCTTTGGATAGTGATGTAGTGGTTAAAATAGATAATAAATACACCGTTACTATCACCCCATTTGCTGGTGGTGTGGTAAGCAATGATTAAAATTAGCTATGAAATTTAAAGAAAAAGGCTCAGGCTTTACTCTCATAGAGGTTGTTTTATCGATTGTTGTTTTTACACTTGGCGTTGTAGGCATCATGGTGGTTTTTTACAATACGCTGGGTAAAACATCAAACCCAATAATCAGGCATAGGGCCATAGAGGTTGCTCAGTCTGTAATGGATGAAATTCTCTCTAAAAAGTTTGACAATGATACACCCAATGGAGGAGGCACAATACCCCTAAATGAGGTTAACATAAAAAAGGAAGAGAACACCAATAACACCGACAATTTCGACGATGTAGATGACTTTGATAATCTAAGCTGCATAACAGGTTCAAATGGTTGTTTTGATGATATTACTGCAGGGTATAAAATTAAAGTAGATGTAAAATGTGCAAAATTAGATAACAATAAGGTTGTAATAGCGGAATGCCCTACAAACTTCAAACTCATAAGGGTTGAGGTCACATCAAATGGATTGGATGAAAGCTATATATTGAAAGCTCTAAAGGGAAACTTTTAGTATGATTTTGGATTTTAAATTTTTAATTAAAGAATGGATATGGGCATGGGATTTAATTGGGTGAGGGTTAATTCAAAATCCAAAATCAATAACTCAAAATTGTTAATTAGCGGTTTTACGCTTATTGAGTTGATTATAACGATGGTTGTAGTCGGCATAGTAGCCTATCTTGGAACAAATCTTATAGAGCCTGTTATGGAGGGGTACGTAGACACTCAGGTCAAAACATTGTTGTTTAACGAAGCCCAATATTCATCAAATAGAATAGCCAAAGAGATTAGAAACGCAATACCAAATACTATTAAAGTCATAGACAACAATACTATTGAGTTTGCCGAATTCAGCAGTATGGGCTACTACTCACCCTTACAGGGTTCAGACAACATAAGCTGCTCAGAGATTAATATAGCATCGGGCGATAATGTATCCATATACAACACAAAGCCCGACTATTTCTACAACGGTGATAGAATTTACAAAATAAAAAGCACCCAAAACGGAAGGTGCATTTTAGACAGACCGATAGATCACGATTCACCATACCATAGAATATACAAAATAGGACAAATAGTAGCTTTCTATCTTAAAAACAGTAAAATCTACAGAAATTCAAACATCTCACTTGACACAACTCCATCTGAAATAAAACAAGGGGGCTATGTAATGGCAAATTATGTAAAGAACTTAACATTTAAATATGAGCAAGGCTACACATATAAACAGGCTATTTTAAAAATCGAATTAGTGATGAAAAAAGGAGATGTAGAGCTAACATATAATCAAGAGGTACACATAAGAAATGTTCCTTAACAAAAAAGGCTCATTGATTTTTATTGTTTTTTTGCTTATATTATTTGCGTTTGTTGGCGCTATGATTGTAAGTCTTTTATCCAGTAGCAGCGTTTCTTCATCTGAAGATTTAATATCATCACAGGCATTCTACCTGGCTGAAAGTGGTAAAGAAATTGCTATAGAAAGGTGTGTAAACGAAGGATTTTGCGACAATGCAACATATACCTTAGATAATGGAGAAATGGTTGTGGTTTTTGTGTCTAATGCCTCGATAACAATAGACAATGGTTCAAATTCAATACTGTATGAATCAACAAGTGAAGGAAAATTGGAAGATACAAAACGTAAGATAGAATTCAAATTCTGGAAATGATATGTATAAAGAGTTTTTTGGCTTTGACGATGATCCATTTAGATTAACTCCAGACCCTGGTTTTTTTTATAGCTCCGAGGAACACGATGATGCCATAAAAACTATAGAGTACGCCATAAAAGCAAGAAAAGGATTGTTTGTTTTAGTGGGTGAAGTAGGAGTTGGAAAAACTACATTAAGCAGGGTATTGCTCAACAAATTAATAAATGTTGAAGTAAGCCTACTTTTAAATCCATTTTTATCCGCTGATGAAACACTGAATTATATCGCCACAGATTTTGGACTAAAAATAGAAGGCAAGGACAGGGGTAAAATATTTCAAGAGCTTGTAGACTTTTTTGTCGGATTATACAAATCCAATAAAAACGCCCTTATAATAGTTGATGAATCCCAACATATGAGCTTTGAGTCCATGGAAATGCTTAGACAGATCTCAAATATAGAAATGGAGAATGCCAAACTCGTTCAAATATTGCTCGTTGGCCAAAGCGAGCTAATAAATAAACTAAATCAAGACAAATACAGACAGATAAAACAACGTGTGGCCTATTGGGTTTACTTGAAGGGATTAAGCCTTGAAGAAACAAAGGCCTATATAGAGTTTAGAACAAATCAAGCCTTGAAATATAGGAAAACAATATTTAAAGACAAAGCAATTAAATATATATATAAGCTAACAAAGGGTAACCCTAGAGAAATAAACCAACTTGCCGAAACCTGCCTAATACTGGCGGCAGCAAACAAAAAGAAAAAGATATCGCCAAAAGAAGTCGTACTTGCGGCAAAGGAATATTACAAATTCGATAAAAAACGCTTATTAAAATTGGGTTTGGTATGGTTGTTTAGATGAGTTTAATCGCAAAATCTTTAAAAAGGCTTGAAGATAACAAAAAGAAAAAAAGTGGTGGTGTTTTCCAGAGAAAAAACAGCTTTGATGTATTTTTTAGTGAGTTAACAATTTACGCGTCTCTTGTTGTAGTTTTGGTTTTAATCTTTTCCCTCTATTCTTTCAAATTATACAAAAAGGTTGAAAAACAGCTTAGGTCTAAGGATTTTTCGGTTGTAGAAAAACTTAAAAATGATATTGATATAGCCGAAAAAAAATTAAAAAGTAAAAGTTTTGTAAAAAAACATAGTTGCGAATACCTATTGGAAATTGGTAAATTAAATCAGATGTATGAAATGGCAAAAAAGAAAAATGACATAAAATACATAAGCATATACTATGCCAAGACAAATCAAGAGGATAAAGCTATAAAGAACCTAAAAGTATATCTTAAAAATCATCCAAATGATGAACAGGCTATAGCTTATCTCTCTTATGCATTAATGAAAAAAAAGAAATACAGACAAGCCTTGAATGAACTAAACAAAATAAGATCGGACAGATATGAGCTATTTCTTGACAAGGCTGTAATTTTTGAGTTAATGGGTGATATGAAAAATGCTTTAAAAAACTATTCCATAGTCTTAAAGAAAACACATGACAAGTCTTTAAAAAATATGATAGAAGCCAAAATAGCTGTTTTAAGGCTTGTGAAGGATTAATCATGGATTTCAATCTGAGATGCTCAATTGCAATAGGGCCTTCTGAAATTGATGTTTGCCTGATAAGAAAAAAAGGCAAAAATAGCGTTATAGAAAGCCTTGCCTTTTATGAGTTTGAGGATGAAAAAGAGATAAACAATATCATAGATAGCATAGCAGAAAATTTACCAAAAGACGTTTTAACAAACGTATCATTTAAACATTCATCAATAATAGAACACATTTATTTTTACAAAAGTAACTCAGATATACGCTCAAGTCTTTATAAAGATTTAAAGAGAGACTACGAAATAGAACTTAAAGATTACATTATAGATTATGAAGAAAACAAGTTTGAAGAAAAAAATCTGATATATGTGGCAGCCATGCCACGCAGTGTTCTTAACTTTTATTACAGTATTCTATCCAAACACAAAAATATAAAACTATATAGTTTCGAAACTCACAGCGTATCTTTACGAAGAGTTGTAGGTAATTTCTTGGGAGATGGATATATATTGGGTTGCGCTATATTTAAAGATTACTCAACTATTTCAGCCTGCA
This sequence comes from Hippea maritima DSM 10411, assembly GCF_000194135.1. GTDB lineage: Bacteria > Campylobacterota_A > Desulfurellia > Desulfurellales > Hippeaceae > Hippea > Hippea maritima. The sequence continues at coordinate 1,132,866 of NC_015318.1, forward strand.
AAGATGGAAAAGCTTTAGCCTTCAGAAATCTTAGATATTCATGGAATGAACTTGTTGGTTCATTAGCTAAATCAGGGGGCATATCTAAAAAAGAGGCAGAAAACCTACTTCAAAAAAAGGGTTTCGAGACAGTAGACGAAAAAAATCAAGAAGAACAGCTCATATATGAAAGCATATCTGGAGTATTTGACCAATTTACCATAGAAATACAACGTACAATAGATTATATAACAACCGTTCAAAAGATAGGCAAAATAGAAAAAATTGTTACAATAGGCCAAATAAACAAGGTAAATAACATAAACAAATACATATCACGCCTATTTTCTTTAGAAACAGTTGAATTCAAGCCCCAAAAGCTTATAGAGTTTGGTCAAGATATAGATTCTTCCATTCTGGACAACACAAGCTATTTTGAAATATGCGTAGGGGCAGCCTTGAGAGAGATAAAATGAAAGAGATAAATTTTCTACCACAAGAAAAACGATTCTCCTATAAGCAATACATAATAAAAAAAGGTGTTATAGCGGCTTTTATACTTAACATTGTCTTTCTTATACTCGTATTTTCCATAAACTCCTACATAAATGCAAAACTCAAACAATGCATTTTGCAAAGAAAAGACTACATAAACAGACTTTCCTCCATAGACTCAAAGCTTACCCAATACAGCAATAACTATAAAGTGCTTTTAAGAAAACTCAGTAAACTCAAAAAGGAAGAGGTAAGGCTAAAAAGTCTAGTGTTCGTAAGACGTTCAGCCTTCTCCTCGACTATTATTTATCTTAACACTTTTACTAAAGGCATAAATTTCGAAAGTGTTAGCTACAACAACGGATATTTTAAATTTAAGGGTATAACAGACACACTTAAAGATTTTCAAAGATTTTATTACATGCTTGAAAAAAATATTTCAATAAAATCTCTAAAGCTCTATTCTGTAAAAAGAAAAGAACAGGTTTATGAATTTGAAATTAGCTACGAGGTATCGTTTTGAAGTTTAATGGACTAAAAGAGATTGGTTTTAGAGAGTTTATCATACTCATTATAGTGCTTATAGTAGCTATAGATGTATTTTTTATAAAAGCCATTATGCCTACCCTTGCAAAACAAAGGGCGGCTCTACTCAGCAAATGCAATAGATATGAATCAAAAATTTACTCTCTCATCAACTCCATAGAGAGCAGAAAGGATGTCTTTAGAAAGATAGCAAAAACCAAAGAAGCGGTTGAAACCTATAAAGAACAAATATCTTTACTAAAAAATAAAAAAGTTAGCATTTTGGATGTAGGCAACATGATAAAAGCACTATTTTTAAAAAGTGGTATAAATGTAATGTCTTTTAAAGTAGAAGGCATCGAAAATCAAAGGTATAGAATTATCTATAAATTCAATGTTAAAATTAATGATACGCTCGAAAATATAGTCTATTTCCTTGATACAGTTGAAAACTATTCAAATAATATGCAAATACCGTCATATGAGATTTCAAAAAAAGATGATATTTATAATGCTAAATTAAAAATAGAATACGTTCAGGTGAACATGCAATGAGATTACTTTTCTTAGCCTTTATTATTTTCTTCATTACTCCGCTAGCATTTGGTGGAGGGTTTCCCATATTTAAATTACCATCAAATGAAAAATATAAACTATTTGAATATTCACCCGAGAAAGAAATCCAAAACAAAAATATTAAAATACAAAAGAAAAAACCCGATTTTGAGTTCAAAATCTACGGCGTTTTTATATCGGATGGACAAAAGATTGTTTTGATAGGTAAAAAAATTTACAAAGAAGGCGACAAAATTGGTGATTACACCATAAAAAAGATAGAAAACAGCAAAGTAGTTTTATCAAAAGACTCAAGAGAAATAGTAAAAACCATTTCAAATGACACAAACCCTTTGTTATTCGACAACGATACCCTAAAAACCCCGTAATCTTTACACCTTTCAGGCGCAGAAATTGGCAAGCTACTTGACATAAAAAACACCTAAATTGTATAAACAACATGTCGGGTCAAGGAAGTCCGGTGTAAATCCGGCGCTGCCCCCGCAACTGTGAGGCTGACGAAACCCTAACTAAGCCACTGTCGAGAGAGGCTCCTAAAGGGGTCGCTCGATGGGAAGGCCAGGGAAGTAGGATGAAGCCGAGCCAGGAGACTTACCCGACAATAAAACGAACGGGAGGTTCAATATGAGAACTACAAGCCCACCTTAATAATCCCCTTTTCAAAATATTTAACCACACATAGCCAAAGGGGGATATTGTGTTTTCAAGAATTGTAAAAAGAGACGGTCGTATAGTTGAGTTTGATTCCGAAAAAATAACTACAGCCATAACTAAAGCGGGTAAGGCAACAGGTGAGTTTGACTACGAAACAGCAAAAAAGCTTACCATAAAAGTATTAGACCTTGCCTATAGGTTTTTCAAAGGCAAAACACCAACGGTTGAGGAAATTCAAGATATTGTTGAGGAGGTATTACTTTCATCGCCGTTTAAAAAAACGGCCAAGGCTTACATCATTTACAGAGAACAGCACGCCCAATTAAGGGAGTTTAAAAACAGAGCGGATGTTGAACTGGTTGAGCAGTATCTAAACAAGCTGGACTGGGAAGTTAAAGAAAACTCGAACATGAGTTTTTCCTTGCAAGGCCTTAACAACTACATCTCATCGGCCATTACAAAAACCTATTGGCTCAACAAAATCTACCCCAAAGAGATAAGAGAAGCCCACTTAAGCGGTGATTTTCATATCCATGATCTAAACTCATTGAGCGTGTACTGTGTTGGATGGGACTTGCAGGATCTGCTTATCAAAGGTTTCAGAGGGGCAAAGGGCAAGGTCTCAAGCAAACCCGCAAAGCATTTTAGGTCTGCTTTGGGTCAGATTGTAAACTTTTTCTATACCCTGCAGGGCGAATCGGCGGGCGCTCAGGCTTTTTCAAACTTTGACACCTATTTAGCGCCATTTGTTGCATACGACAATTTAAGTTACAAAGAGGTAAAACAGGCCCTTCAGGAGTTCATTTTCAATGTCAATGTCCCAACGCGTGTGGGTTTTCAATGTCTCTCTGAAGACACAAAAATACTTTCCTCACAGGGCTGGAAGACTTGGCAAGAAGTAAACGAAGGAGATTTAATTTATACTTTTAATATTCAAACAAAACAAATCGAAATAAAAAAGGTTGAAAGTGTTTTTAGAAGAGAATACAAAGGCAAAATGTATAATCTGCTTAATCGCAGTCAGAATCAACTTATTTCCCCGGGTCATCGCATAGTAAGACAAGTATTTAATCAAGATAGATATATCTTGGAACCCATTGAAGACATATTGAAATTAAAATCTCCAATTTCTATTCCAACTCCAGCAGCAGCCTGCAATATCAATACCGATATAGATATCAGCGATGAGAAATTGAAAATATTGGCTTTGGTGTTATCTGAAGGCTCTATTGAGAAAACAGGAAGTCATAGAGTAAGTATTTATCAATCCTCAACAGCCCATCCATCCTATTACAAAGAGATTATAGAACTTTTAGAAAACATGGGATTAGAATTTCAAGAAAGAACACAAACAAGTTTAGGGAGTTGCGAGCATATAAGGCTTCTGCCAAAATCAAGTAAAATCATTCATCAATGGTTAGGAACAAATAAGAAGAAGTTTCCTGAATTTCTCTTTAGGCTTAGCCAAAGGCAAGCGCGTGTATTCTTAGAGACATACACAAAAGGAGACGGATGGAATGAAACCAACAGAACAAGAATAACTACTACTAACAAAGAGAATGCGGAAGCACTATCTGTCATTGCTGTTTTGGCCGGGTATAATGTTAATATTAAAGAACGAAATGTTTCTGGTGGTATTTCTAAGAAAAAACAATACATTCTGACACTAACAGAGACAAAAAACGACTATATCCAAAGTATAAAAGAAGTTGATTATGAAGGGATAATATGGTCTGTGCACACAGTAAATGAAACAGTTATTGCGCAAAGGAATGGACAAGTATTTATTACAGGCAATACACCGTTTACAAACCTAACACTTGATCTAAAAGTTCCCGATTTTATGAAGAATCAGGCCGTCATCATAGGCGGGAAAATCGCAAACCATACATACGGCGAGTTTCAAAATGAGATGGACATGATAAACAGGGCGTTTATGGAGATAATGAGCGAGGGTGATGCTGACGGCAGAGTGTTTACATTCCCCATACCGACATACAACATAACAAAGGATTTTGATTGGGATAACCCGAACTTAGAACCCCTATGGCAGGCAACGGCCAAATACGGCATTCCGTATTTTGCAAACTTCATAAACTCAGATATGAGCCCAGAGGATGCGCGCTCGATGTGCTGCAGGCTCAGGCTCGATACAAGGGAGCTAAAAAAGAGGGGCGGCGGGCTGTTCGGTGCCAATCCACTTACAGGCTCAATAGGTGTGGTCACCATAAATCTACCACGCATCGCCTATCTGTCATCCTCAGAAGGTGAGTTTTTTGAAAGACTCAACTCATTAATGGAACTCGCAAAGGATTCTCTTGAGATAAAACGGAAGATACTGGAAAGGTTTACCGAATCAAGTCTCTATCCATACTCAAAATTCTACTTATCTTCTATAAAGGATAGATTTGATGAGTATTGGAAAAACCACTTCTCCACCATAGGCCTCATTGGAATGCATGAGGCATGCCTGAATCTCATCGAATCACCAATAACAAGCCGAGAAGGCCAGGCATTTGCTAAAAAAACATTGGATTTTATGAGGGAAAAACTTGAGCAGTTTCAGCAAGAGACGAGCAATAATTACAACTTAGAGGCAACCCCTGCAGAAGGCACATCCTACAGATTGGCAAAGTTGGACAAAGAAAGGTATCCAGGCATAAAAACATCCGGAGACACATCAAGGCCATACTACACAAACTCATCTCAACTTCCTGTAAATTATACAGACGATGTGTTTGAAGCGTTAGAACTTCAGGATGAATTACAAACAAAATACACAGGTGGTACAGTTTTACATGTATTTTTAGGAGAAAGGCTGTACGACACAAAATCTGTAAGGCTGCTCATAAAAACTACATTTGAAAACTATAAACTTCCTTACCTTACACTTACTCCAACTTTTTCTATCTGCCCTAAGCACGGATACATAGCAGGCGAACATTTGGAATGTCCGATATGCAAAAGCGAAAAAGAAGAAATAGAAAACCAAATAAATAAGCTAAAAGCCATGTTAAAGGAGACAAGCTGATGAGCAGAGATGAGATTTTAAAGAAAATAAAAGAATTGGAAGAGAAAAAAAAGGATATGAAAGTGGAAAGATGTGAGGTTTATTCGCGCGTTGTAGGATACTTACGCCCAGTGCAGCAGTGGAACGATGGCAAACAGGAGGAGTTTAGCCAAAGAAAAAGCTTTAAGGTTGTTTGATGTTTGGCGGACTGCTGAGATTTTCACTTATAGATTATCCAGGGGAGCTTGCTGCTGTTGTTTTTACCCTAGGATGTAATTTTAGATGCCCCTACTGCCACAATCCGGAATTGATAGATGGAACGTCTGCAAGAATTGATGAGGGTGAGATACTTTCTTTTTTAGAAAAAAGAAAAGGTAAGCTAACCGCCGTATCCATAACAGGAGGAGAGCCTACACTTCACAAAGACAGGCTTTTCAAGTTTATACAAAAACTAAAAAAGTTGGGTTACAAGGTTAAATTAGATACCAATGGCACAAATCCAGAAATAATAAGCAAGCTTCTAAACTCAAATCTACTGGATTACATAGCAATGGATGTAAAAGCTCCGTTAGAAAAATACAGTGATGTAGTTGATGTTAAAGTTAATATAGAGGCAATAAAAACCAGTATAAACACAATCAAAAATAGCCAAATAGCTTATGAATTCAGAACAACCGTTGTCAGAGATATTATAACCCAACAAGACATAGATGAAATATCAAAAATCATTCAGGGCTCGAATCTCTTTTGCATTCAAAACTTTATACCATCAAAAACCTTAAATCCGTTATTTAAAGAAAAAAGCGGGTATTCAAACAAAGAGCTGGAAGAAATGAAAAAAAATGCCCAAAAATGGGTAAAAAATTGTATTTTGAGGTAGGAGGTAAAAATGAGCTTAAAAAGAATATTGGCTTTTAGCTGCGCAGTTTTACTATTTGTTAACACATCCCATGCCGCGGATAGTTTAGATAATACAATAGTCGTTACAGCAACAAGGACACAGGCAAAGATAGCAACAACCCCATCCAAGGTTAACGTTATAACATCAAAACAACTAAAAGATGGTGAGATTATATACATCAAAGATGCTTTAAAAGAAATAGAAGGATTATCTTTAACATCAAATGGCGCATTTGGAGGACAAACAAGCGTTTACATGAGGGGATTACCAACATATTACACAAAAACCTTAATAGATGGAATTGATGTGTCTGATCCATCTAAAACTCAGCCATATTACAATTTTGCCAATCTGACCCCAGATGGAATAAGTAGAATAGAAATCGTTCAAGGCGCCCAAAGCGGCTTATACGGTTCCAGTGCTGTTGGTGGAGTCATTAATATAATAACAAAAAGAGGCAAAGGCAAACCCCATCTGAAATACTCACAAGAGGTTGGTTCTTTCGATACTTATAAAGAATCGATAGAGTCTGGCGGTATAGTTAACAACTTAAGCTTTTATGTAAACATAATGAGGTTTGATACAGGCGGCATATCAAAAATGGACAAACTCAACACCGATAATTCCTATTCAAGAGGTGATGAGGACGATTCATATCACCAAACTCAATTCAATACAAGACTTGAATATAAATTTGACAACTCCTTGAAAATAGGAACAACAATACTCGGTTATAAAACAAGAAACTATATGGACTATGCTTCTCCCGCAAATGACTCTGCAGACTCAAATGAAACACCAACAGCCAAGAGTTACAGATACGAAACGCACTTCTTTATGACAAAATTATATTTAGAGAAAGAGTTAGAAGATATATCAATAAAACCATCTATATTTTATATGCAAAATCTAAGATACAATAAATCCATTGACCCCTCTTGGTGGTATAATAAATATTTTAAAAGCAGGAAGTGGGGCGGAAGCTTGTTGATGACTTACAAAGCTCTGAAAAATACTAAAATTACAACAGATATCGATTTCAAGAAATATAAAGTAGACATAAGCAAAGATTACTCTCCTCCTGCTATTAAAAAGCTAAAATATAACGTGGGATATTTTCTTGAGATTGAACAAAGTATAAAAAACCTAATTATTCAAGCAACAGCACGGGAAGATCATTTCTCAACATTCGGCAATCACTTTACATACAAACTGGGCGCAAATTACTTAATAGATAAAACAAACACAATTTTGAAGGCAAATTACGGAACAGGCTTCAGGGCACCGAGTATATATGAGCTCTATTCATCTTACGGAAACGAAAACTTAAATCCTGAAAAATCAAAAAACTGGGACTTTGGGTTAGTACAAACCCTGCCATATAAAACAAATATATCAATAACATATTTTAAAAACATAATAAAAGATAGGATAGGATTTGACATGACAACATGGAAATACACCCAGAAAGAAGGTAAAACTATCTCGGACGGTTTTGAAATAGGCATAAAATCCAACCCAATAAGCTTTCTCATAATAGGCGCAAACTATACATACACTGCAAGTAAAGATCCAGATACAGGCAATCAAGCAAAAAAAATTCCTTTAAGGGTTTATGCAGGCTATGTAACGTTAAAACCTATAGGCAATAAACTTATTACAACCTTAAATGGCAGGTATATAGGCAAAAGATACGACGATGCAAACCACAAGCATCAAACAGGCAAATATGCCGTTTTTGACTTTACAGTTCTATACAAGCCCATTAAAAACTTAGAAGTATCTGTAAGTGCAAAAAACATCTTCAATAGGTTTTATGAGGAAATCTATGGATACTCAACGCTCCCAAGAAGCGTCTTTGCAAAGGTTTCATATAAATTCTAATAGCTTTGGCTACCATTTCCTTAGCACAGTTGCTTCTTTAATTATAAATGGAGCAGCTGTGCTGCTCTTTTTGCTTAGGCCAATGCCTATACTTATTCAGCCAAACAGTTGGAGAGTTTATAATGTTAGCCTAATCTACCCCGCAAAACCAAAAATAGGCAAAAAACAAGTAGCTCTCTCAGCTACGCTTGCCAAAATTCACCCCCGCGATCCAATTGTAAAACAAAAGTACTCAGCTAAAGAAATACAAAATCAATCAAAAAAAATAACAAAGAAACATTTATCTTATTCTCACATAAGTCCACATAAAAAAGCAGTACAAAAAACAGAGAAGTTAGTAAAAACAAAAAGTGCTATGCATAAAGTAATGCAAACCACCACATCAGGGAATCGCCTAAAAAATAACACCAAGTTCACTGGTACACCCCAAGAAACAAATCAAATTAACACATCAGAAAAACCAAAGGCTATATCTAAAAACTCATACCCATCTATATTCAATTGGATATCGTCTCATAAATTCTACCCAATATCTGCTATATACAAAGAAGAAGAAGGTAGAGTAAACTTGAGTTTTTACATAAAGAAAGACGGAACAATAACACACATAAACACAATAAAGAAAAGCTATGAAGAACTCAACAAAGCTGCCTTGAAAATATTGAAGAGTTCATCCCCTATACCAGCTGATATATTAAAAAGTGCCAGAATTAAACTTCCTGCCTATGTTGTTTTGGCTGTAACATTTAAACTTGAAGATAATTAAATATTTGCTATATAAACAAACGGGTTTGAGTTTTGGGGTTTTTTAAAAACCTCCACATTTTTAGCCCCATATACCTTATTTATAAGTTCGCCGTTTATAACTTCTGAAGGTTTACCTAAAGCTTTTACCTGCCCATCTTTTAGCACTAAGACTCTATCGGCAAATTCACTTACAATATTCAAATCATGCAAAACACCCACTATAGTTAACCCAAATTTCACCTTAAGGTATTTAAGTAAATACAGAATTTTCTCTTGATTGTTTATATCCAGATTTGAAAGAGGTTCATCCATAATCAGCACCTCTGGATTGGAAGCCAAAGCCCTAGCCAGAAAAACAAGCTGCCTTTCACCCCCACTGATTTTGTGCATAAACTCATCAGCCAAGCCATCAAGGCCACATAAACTCAAAGCTGTATCTACAGCTTCTTTATCTTTTTTTGTTTGCCTAAATTGAAACACAGAAAAATGAGGTATTCTACCGGTGAGAACAAATTCTCTAATCCTTAAAAAATTGTAAAATGGAGACTGGGGTATCATCGCAACAGCTTTAGCAAAACTCTTGGCATCAAAAGACCATATATCCTTACTCTTTAGCTTAACTAAACCACAGGAAGGCCTCAATGCCCTCCCTACAATCTTTACAAGCGTTGATTTGCCTGCGCCGTTTGGCCCAGCTATACAAAAAAAGCTCCCATTTTCTACAATAAAACTAATATTCTCAAGAACCCGCTTATTTCCATAGGTAAAACAAACAGATTCTACCTCTATCATCAAGAAAACTCCCTGGTTTTCAAAAAAGCCCAGATAAAAGCCAAACCACCAATAATTCCTGTTATAACACCAACAGGTAACTCAACAGGTGCTACAACACTCCTTGCAATGGCATCGCAAAGAATTAAAAATGCGCCTCCCCCAAAGAAAGAAAGCAGAACAAGAAACCTATGATCTTGAGAAAACACTATCCTAAAGAAATGCGGCACAACCAGACCAACAAAACCTATAATGCCGGCAAAAGATACACTAATCCCCACAGCCAAAGAAGAAATAAAAAACATAACCCTCTTTGTTGTCTCAACATCTACGCCAAGATACAAAGCATCCTCCTCCCCAATAGAGAGAGCATTCAAATTCCAGCTAAACAAAAAGGCTATAACAGCCACACTAACCGATGAGAGCCCAACAAGCCATAAAGCAAAATTTGTCGGCCATTGGAGGGAGCCCATCATCCAGAATATTATGCCATGTAGCTTTTGCGGATCCGACAAAGCCATTATAAACAACACTAAAGATGACGATATAAAGCTTGTCATAACACCTACAAGCAGCATACTATCAAGGCTTAACCTACCCTTTTTTATAGTAAAACCATAAATGGTCAAAACAATAAACATAGAACCTAAAAATCCACTTAACGGTGCAAATCTTTCAAGATTAAACAAAGAACTTATCACTACACCTAAAGCAGCACCGCCGGAAACCCCAAGCGTATAGGGTTCTGTTAAAGGATTTCTAAAAAGTGCCTGAAGTATAACACCACAAACACTCAAAGCACCGCCAACAAAAAACCCAAAAACAACGCGCGGTAATCTTAGTTTAAACAGTATAACATGATCGATATTTGAGCCCTTAAGACCTAACAGAAGTTCCTTTAAAGAAAAACCGCTATCTCCGCTTGCTAAAGAAGCAACAAATGAGACAACCAAAAAAGATAGAAACAATGCATACTTAATCGAGTTTTTCAAAGTCCACCTCAGGATGCAAAAACTTGGCTATCTTAAGAAGTGTTTTGGCAAAAGACAAAGGGTCTGGACTGCACAGGCTATAATCATCCAGAATCAGGATCTTGTTGTTCTTTACTGCATTCAAAAACTTAAATTGCCTCCACCTTTTAGCCTGCTTTACACCATCAAAACCCATTTGAGATATTATGATAGCATCAGGATTACTCCTTATAACCTCAGCAGGTGAATATATCCCATTTCTGACATTGGCAGCTATATTGATACCGCCAGCAAATGTTATAAAATCGTTTATAAAGGAATCTTTGTTTGCTGTAAACACAGGATTTGCGCCTATCTGAACAAACACCTTGACTTTATTCAATTCTTCTGTGGCCTTTTTGATCTTAAAAACCATTCTCTTGGCTCTTTTGACTATACGATTGGCCAAGTCTTCCCTATCTATCAGATTAGCAAGCCTAAGCATCTGATTGCATATATCATCAAAGCTTTTGGGGCTATTAAAAATCACAACATTCAATCCAAGAGAGCTCATCTTATTTATATCGTTTGGGTTCATAAGAGAACTAACTATAACTAAATCGGGCTTGAGCTTTAGAATAGTTTCTATATCTGCACCAACCACACTTCCAACACGTCTTATGTTAAGCCCATTCGGTAAAACACCATAACTGCTACAACCCACAAGCGCCTCAGCTTTTTTCAACATAATGATTTCACGGGTTGCAGCCGGCGTTAAAGACACAATCTTGTCATTTGCAAGCCCAACCAAACTAATAGAACAAAACAGCAAAACAATATAAAAAACACGCCTCAATAACATACCATTAAACCACATAGCTGCATCAATTATATTAAAAAAGATGAAATTCACCAAAAAAATCTTGACATTTAAAAATAAATGGCTATATTTATGAGCGTTGCTTGACGCGGGGTGGAGCAGTCTGGTAGCTCGTCGGGCTCATAACCCGAAGGTCGGAGGTTCAAATCCTCCCCCCGCTACCAAAGAAAAGCCTAATCTGAAGCCAATCTCGGCAAGGCTGAGGTTGGCTTTTTTTGTTGGTGAAATTCAAGGTGTCCACGAAAGTTATTTATTCATTGCAATTTAAAATGGGAAATTTTGGAAATGAACATGAGAAATTGGAAACATAACTTTGGAAAAGTTTCAGCGTGTTTTTCGATGCTTTTGGCTGGTTTTTTATGTCAATTTTCCGAAAAAAATTGACATTCTCCCCTAACAACCCTGAACTCCTCAAGTATAATCCTCACGGTTGTTTGCGCGCAACAGTGCTTCATATACCCAAGAAAGCTCATTAATCTGGGTTTTATATAGCTTAAATCTATCTTTCCATCGGCATACGCTTTCATCATCCATTTTGCCTTACGTCTAAATTTCTTTACATTCCTTTTTCTTGGCAGTATATGTGTTGCCCAAGTGCGATAGCCAGCAAAATCAATTCCTCTTTCTATAGGAAATATGCTCGTTTTTGGATTTAGTTTTAACTTAAGGCCTGATAAAAAGCCCTTTATTTTCTCAAGTAAACCCCATAAATAGGCCTTTGTATCTGCAAGAATTATGAAATCGTCCATATATCCCTCATTCCGCACCTCTTTCTCCATTTATACCATAAAACCCCATATAATTACTACCCAATAGTTCCAATATCAGCCTATGCTTGTTTTCCAACCCAACAATCTGCTCTTGCCCATTAAGTAAGAGTAGATGTATAGCAAAGAAGTTCTCAAACACCCATCTTGCAGTGGGATTCTGAATGGGTTTGCCAAGTTGATTGGGAAAGGATTTGTTTTGATTTTTAAGCTCACTTCTTATTCTGTATTCCAAGGCAGAATAGACAAGCAAAGAGAGTGTCATTATCATAAGCATTGCTTCAATGCGTTTTGGGTTCTTTAGAAACATGGCATCGCTTAAAAACTCTGGTGATTTTAAGAACCTAAAGCCCCTTTCTATTCTCTGTTGAGATTTATACTCATCAAGCAGTTCCTTGGCAGACAGTGTCATATCATTGGTTGCAAGGATAAAAAGGCCACTCTTTTGGTTCTGTTTTTGTTTTAGGTATTCTTCATTTGGCTTGGTCTCTATAATCCAGTAGTATTCATAGTGGTCTGGTTTAGCATTTGGTTTTGGTCGTCCTCTTGTTTTGTATTTGGGCTTTGATATGAGTTTAGCCTCTGATATCATTATGCATTCTAACTTCTTTGTTTTTTCTTCAAATGCTTTTCTTGCATCAGCTTCACAGAAAAATGCTCTCTTTTGTAATTTCTCAATGAGTTTTGTTTCCTGTTTTTCTTTTTCTTGATACTCTTTCTTTATCGTTTTGTCCCCTCTTGATTTAGCATAACTGCTTTTGTATAAAACCCACTGTTGTTTCATTCCTTCATAATCTACTGTGTACTGGATAGCCTGATAGTTCTCATCAAGCTGAATAAATTCCTCTTCATTGTGGTTTTTGAGTATCTCTTTTGCCTGTTTTAGTTTCGATGGAACCCTTGAGATGAAAAGCATGTTGTTTTTCTTAAACTCTTCCATTGTTTTAGAACTAAAGAGGGCTGCATCGGCTATCACCTTTGTCTTTGTATTATTAGCATTCTTTAAAGAGTTAATATGCTCCTTTACTATATTGGCAAATGCCTGTGTATCTATTTTATTACCATCTGCAGGCTTCATCCATATGGGAATGCCTGCTTTGTGTTCTACTATAAGATTTAAAACCACCTGATTGAGCTCTGGATGGTGGTCTCTGCTGTATCCCTGGGTGATAAAGACTGGGGTTGGCTCATACTCTTCTTCTTTTCCTCCTTTTCCCCATTTTCCTTCACTGTTATTTCCCTTTTCTTCTTTTCCATTTCTTTCTTTTACTTTTCCTTTTTCTTTTTCTTTTTCTTCTTTCGTCTTTTGGTTTGGATACTTACCGTCAAGATGAAAGCTTGCGCTGTCTAAGTGTATGGTAGAGGGTGTAAGGTTCAGTATTTTGAGTGCCCTGCTTGCTATCTTTTCATACAGTTCACTTACGCCGTATTCAAAGAGCTTATCTAATGTTCTACCAAGTGCATCATCGTTGAACCAAGAGAAGTCAACATCCCTTCCGAATAATCTCTTTAGTGGTTTGTCTTTGAAGAAGAGAGGAGTTAGGTAGAGTTGCTTGTTGACATAACCAAGACCGTTAAGGATCATTGCCTTTGTTGCTTCGCCATAGCTTAGGTTCTTTGATTTGCTTGATGATGGTATTTCATCATCTATGGTTTCTGCTATCTTTAGTTCGTCTATCATACCAGCTATTAGTCCTAAGTGATCCATGTTCTTGATAACTGCTTTTTGTTGTAACATTTAAATACCCCCTCTTTTTAGAGGGAGATGTAAGCATTTTCTGTTCCGTTTATTCTAAGACCCTTTTCATTCTTTTACTCTGTGCATTTGGGTTTGGTCAAATAAAATAGAGGTTTGGGTGCGGAAAGGGGGGTAAACGTTGAGGGTAAATATAAACGGCGTGATGATTTGTTCGGCATCGGATGCAACACCCCAGATACCACCGATGAGCTGGTTGGTTATAAACGTGTTTAAACCGTCCGAGCCACCCGGGAAAAGCTTAGGTGTGGTGCATTTGTAGATTTTATTACCGACATGTATATCTGATAGCCCCGCTTGAATAACCGTTTCGGAGGTGATAATCTGCTTGTTTATCGGCTTTAGGTCATCGTAGCCCTTTCCAACAATAACCCTGTCGTTAAACAGGCGTCTTAGAGTGTCAAGCAACTCACTGACAGGCAGAATTCTCGGATTAAGCCTTGCGCCTGAGAGTATCTCTGTTGCATTGTATTTAAAAGCGTCTAAGTCAAGGTCTTTGGCTTTTTTAACAGGAATTTTAATGGCAATAAAAGAACGAAAATACCTTGAAGGAATATCAGATGCCTGCTTTATGCCTTTTTCTGCTCCCTCAAGCCAGAAATCAGCATACCTTTCAACAGCAAGGTTAATTATGTCATACTGACGGGTTTTTAAATTTTTATAAATATCAAGTATTGGTTTAACATAAGGATCAGCAAAGAGAATAAATTGAACAACAGAGTCATCAGGAACTAAAGACAATAAGCTTTTGAGCATGTTTATAGTTGTCTCCCCCATAAAAAAACGGGGAGTAACTTCGTAAATATAACCTATCGTGTCGTCCTGGTTGTAGTAAAGCTTTAAATCCTCATCATAAGCCAGATAAGGCAAATAATCGCTGAATTGGTTTCTTCTGGTCATGTTTTTAAGTTCTCTTAAGGTAAGCAAGGCGCACCCCCAGCATTCAAAGTTTTTTTGTTTTCACTCTACCTATGAGGCATTGAAACTTAACTACAGTAAAGAGGTTGTAAATGAGAAAATAGTTTTCACTGTTAAAGCTACAATAAACTCCCCACCAAAAGGGCTTATAAATTCCCCACCCTTTTGGTAGCATGCCCTAATCTTTTTAAAAGATGGAGGGTAAATAAAATTGTTGGGGGTTTGTATGTATTACTCGGTAAAAGCACTACTGAGTATTGGGAAAAATGTCTCACAGATTGCAAGAGAGCTAAAGATTGACAGGAAAACAGTCAGAAAGATTAAGAAGAGGGTAGAAAGTGGGGAGATTGAAACACCCACCATCAAAAGGAAAAGTATCCTTGATCCATACAAGGATGAAATCATGGAGTATTTAAAAAGTGGTCTCTCCGCTGTTTTAATCCACCAGAAGTTAAAAGAAAAGCATAGTCTAAATGTAAGCTATAGCTCTGTGAAACGCTACATCAGGAAGCTAAAGCCAGGTGAGCCCTTCATCCCCTTAATAAGCCCACCTGGCCAAGAAGCCCAAGTAGATTTCGGCTATGCCGGTTATTTCTATAATAGCAGAAGAAAAAAGAAAGTAAAGTACTGGATATTCTCAATGGTTTTGTCCTATTCGGAGACATCCCCTAATTTTTGTGTCTCTCTCATCATACCAAATCCCTCCTCACTCTTCAACTCCCTTCCCAAACTTAGCAACAAACATCTGATTCAGTTCATATCTTTTAGCCTTAATCAGAGGATTAACATTCCAGGTTTTGTGTAATTTATCTGTTGCAATGAAAAGGGCAACATTTAGGATATCCATGGACTGGAAGAACCCTCCTTTCTTTAGCCTTTGTTTTTCAAAGGATGAATGTACAGATTCAACAGTGTTTGTTGAATTGATGTACTTTCTTATTACCTCAGGGTACTTTAAGAAGGCAAGGAGTTCTTCTTTTCTTGAGTCTAAATATTTGGTGTAGGTCTTGTATTGGTCTTTGAATCTGTCAATTATCTCTGTTTTGAAAATCTCTATCCCTTTTTCAAAGGTATCACAGGAGTATTTAATCTCCTTGAGCTTTTTGTTCACATATGAGGCATCCTCCTTTTTCATATGCTTGTATACGTTTCTTGATGCATGAACTGTGCATTTCTGAATATCCGAGTAAGGAAAGAAGGCTCTTATTGCCTCTGAGATTCCGTTGAAATCATCACAGATGAACATTAAGACCCTTTTCATTCCCCTGTTGATTAAATCCTGGAATACTTCCATCCAGGTGGATCTGTTCTCACTACCAAAGAATGAGTAATATCCAAGGAGTGTTTTTTGAGCATTTGTGTCTATCCCTACAACAGTGTAAACGACAGCTCTCTTTACCCTTTTATCCTTTTCATCCTTTACCATACAGTGATAGGCGTCTATGTATAGAAAATAGTAGTTTTCCTGAAGTTCTTTGGATTTAAATTCAAGCATCTGTGTCTTTATGTATTCAAATATCTCATCGTATGCTTTTTCACTAAAATCCAGTCCTCTCAATTTCATCTTGTGCACGATTTCCTGTTTTGAGTCTCCATTGATTAGGAAGGAGAAGATTAAATCCTCAAAGCTTTCATCATACCTTTGATATTTGGGAGGGAGAAGATGAGAGCGGAAGTTTCCGCTCCTTGTTCTTGGGACATCCAAATTCAGTTTACCAAGGCCTGTGTTTAGGCTCCTTTTGTAGGTTCCATTGCCTTTGTCTTCTGGGTTCTCAAGTAAGTACTCGTATCTTTCCTTACCCATTATCTCAATAAGTAGTCCTTCCATTAGGGTGGCCAGTTTATTCTTTCCGTATTCATCCAACTCCTTTACTACATCCATATCCATGTTTGAGATTATCTCCTTAAGCATCTTTCTGTTCATCTCTTAAAGCTCCTCCATACTTAGCCTAATTTCAGAGTTCATTAGAACAGTTCATTAAACCCCACTCCATTTTAGTAGGTTTGTGGGGGAGACACAAAAATATTTTAAGTCCTACTGCGTATAGCGGGACAGGAGAAGCAGCAGGAGTTGGTAGAATAGGCGAGGAGTTTAACATAGGCTCCACAGAGCAGCTGTCAGCAATTGCAAAACAGTCGGGCACGAATGTTAGAGATATAGGAGCGGTAACGAGGCAGATGACAACAGGAACGCAGATCAATACAGCCAAAAGGATTGGCGATGGCAATGTAAATGTTGGAGCAGATAAATTTTCAGATATTCACGGGGAGTATGGCGCTGATAATACAAAAGGTTTAGAGAGGTATTTAAACGACTATGGCGATGAGCGAGCAATTAATACAGCTTTTGTCCAGCTTGCTATACCTACTGGTGCAGCAAACGGATTGAAAAAATTAGCAGAAAAGCTACATATAACTGAAAAACAACTATTAGATATGACTGGTTTTTGGGGTGAAGTAAACAAAGTTGGTGCTGCTGAAGCTTTGAAAGATGCTTACAGAAAAGTGAAGTCTTGGGGTTATGAGGGAAGTGAGGTTGATTTTGTTAGAGACATGGAAAGCATGCAGCAGATCAGAATATCTGCTGATAGTTTTGCTCTTGAAAATGTCCTTGAGAAAGTTCCATTCCAGAATCTTGTTGCTGCCAATGTTAACAAAGAGATGTACGGCACTGCAAAGAACTTAAATATTGCACCCACACCTGAAGTTGCTTACGATCTGGGTGCATTTGCAGGCGGGGAATTGAATGCCCTTTATAAGTCTAATAAAGCATTCTACAGTACACCGGAAAACATGTCTCAGATAGAGGCTGCAAGAGCATTTAGTCAGTAGGTCGTTGAGCCAGAGATTGCACAGGCTCTTGTTTCGAACGACAAATCTCTCATCAACAGAGCTAATAAAGATATAGAGAAGCTTGTAACTGTAGGCGGACAGAGAGGAAAGGCCTTTGCAACAAGTGCATTAGCCGGGGCGATGCTGAAGTATGTGGGTGGAGAAGTGGATACAGGAATGACTGATACGCACCAAGGATCTATAGCGACTGAAGGACGGGCTAATGCTTCTGTCTATGGTAGTGTTCATGGTGGGATTCCTTTTATTGCAGATTATGGAGTAAAGGGTAGTATTGATGGGTCTGTAAGTGACAGAATATCTGATCTTCTTGATAAAAGATACGGCCTCAACATCACTGGTAAGCAGGTGGATGAACTCATCTACTCCAAAGCGCAGAGTATAGTGGACAAATACGGTGCAACGGGTGATGCTGTAACCAAAGCAAGAGTCTTTGTAAAAAACTTAACCGACGCAATTAAAAGCAATGACATACAAAGAATAAGTAATTTATTGGGACTTTCTGGCGTAACCAACAACATCAAAGAAACTCACGCTCAGGGGTCAGGCCCTGCAAGGCAGATTCAAGGCATTTGGGACAATGGAGCAGGAGCTATGAAGTCCTACCTGTATGATTTGGGTCATACTCTATCAGGCAGAAATCAAAACAGTGATCCTATACTGGAAGGTATAGGAAAACCAGTTACTCACTTACATGTGGGTAGCAACAATGCCGACAACACTGATCGTATACTACATGCCGGTATTTTCGCTGCTGGTAGCAATCAACCTTCAAAAGGAGAGGAAAGCATAAACCCAGATGAGTCTAAGAAGGAAAACCTAACGCCGCCAGATAATCTGGATATGAGGTAACAAAATTTACCAAAAGGGCTTAAAAGGCAGGGTAACCCCGCCTAGTAGTATTTTGTGTTATAAAATCTATGAAACTCGAAGGCAGGGTTATAAGCTACATCATCCATAAGAGTGTCTCTTACTCCTATCTCACTAATATCTTCTATCTCACTATCACTTATAAGTCTACTATTCTCTCTCACCTCTCTCACCCACGCTTTTCTATTCTTTACATCTACAGCATACATAGGATCATTAGCCATTTTCCATCTTTTTACCCCGATTATAACCGCTACTATCGTGAAGATGACAGCTACAAACCACAACATCTCTCACACCTCCTTCCGCTCCTATTGTAACACTTAATTCCTTTTTAAGTATTTGTCAAGTTTTTTTGAGCGGATTTCCCCCATTGCAATGCGGGAAACTTGACAAATACCCTCAACAGATTGACCTACTCCCCATACCTAAAGGCAGGGGATTCTGGCTTTAAAGCGGAAGCTGCCCTGCAAGATGAGGGATCGAGATGATTGGGTCTTACGCTTCCTGTGCCGAGGGTCGAGGCCCCGACCCTGCAGATGTTCAATAACTTCCTGCCTGTATCCCCATAGCTAAAACATGAACGGCCTAACGCCTTTTGAGAAACTGAAATCAACAAAAGCTATGATATCTGAAAACATAGTAAGGTTTCCAACCTTACTACTGGAAGATATCATAAGGGTAGCAGGCTACCCTTATGAATGGTTGAGTAAGTTTGTGAACCTTTATATATTTAGTAGAGGTGGTAAGTATGTGTGGATCACTTACCTTCTTTATTTTTTGTAAAACATATCAATTTCCAAAAATAAATTTACTTGACATTAGTATGATATGAATATTATATATTGCTTAAACATGAAAACAAACTAAGTGGAGGTGCAAAAATGTATTTAAAAGCAAAGGAAGCAATTGCAGGTTTCTCTATTTTCTTTCTAACAGTTGTTGTCTTATCTTTTCCGGCCAATGCAGCATCCACAAATTCAAACTCCAAAAGATTTCAAACCTATAAGGAAAGAGTGCTCAAAAAAACAGATCTAAAAATAGAAAAAACAGAAAAATACTTAAAAAGATTAGAAGGCTACAAAACGTGTGTTGAAAAATCCAATGATTTCCAAGAATTGAAAGCATGCAAAATTAAATATGGTTTTTACCGCTATCGCAAACATAAACCTACCAACAAATAAAGGAAATGGGCCACAAAGTTTACGGCCCGCCGCTAAAATTTTTTCTACCACAACAATAAACAATAATATAAAATGGAGATATGTTTTCTAAGTGTAGAAGTGTATTAATTTTTTTCTTATATGTTTTGCTAATAAATTTTTCAGCCTCCCAGGCAGCGAGCATAGATCAAAATCTCTTTAAAGGCACAAGGGCACAACTAATTGAAAAATACCAAAGTATGCTAAATAATACACCCAACACACAGGATTTTTTAGTCAAAAGAACACTTCTATCTACACTTATAAACATCGTATCATCTAAAGATAAACAATACCAACAAATAAACCAAAATATAAATACAAAAGATCAACTTGCTTTTCTAAAGCTACTTAAATATATAGCAAGCTTACATTTGGAGTACGAGTTTATAAACAACAAACTAACTCAAATAGATAAAAAACTAAAGCTTTTGGAAGAAAGTATAAATCAGGCTAAGAATACCGATAAGAATTTACAAATACTGCAATTGCAGTATGTTATGTATATACTCACCAAAGACAAACTAGCAAAAAGGGCAAACTTTTTGAGTGCTAATTTTCCCAAATGGAAAAATCTCCTATACAACCTGTTTCTAAAAGTGAAATTCGAGCCCGCACCCTTAAAGGATGAAATAGAAAAATTAAAAGTGAAGTACTCAAAATTAGAGGAAAAACTACAACAACTCAGCATAGAAAACGACAGGCTCACGCTTACAAACGACATAAAAAACCTAAATAAAACGCAGAAAACCATAAAAAACATTATTAAATCAAAAGACGGCATTGTATTAAAGATTATAGACAATTACATGTTAATTTATCTCCATAGAATAAAAAATGGAAAAACAGGTTTTAGCAAAGATTTAAATATATGGATGGGAAAAATTAATGATAAAGAGTATTTAGCTTTAGTCCAAGAAGAAAATAATCTTATCCTGTATATTGAAAAGAGAAAGATAGGAAACCTTAGAATGTTTATGAATCACTCAAAGCAGGCCGCAATACAGATAATATCAAATATATGGGACTTTATAACAAAACCCCTGTTTAGCATAGCTTCAAGCAAAATAAGCATACTAAGCCTTTTTTTATCCATAGTGATTTTCATTATAGGAATAAAGGTTGGTAAAACTTATAAGACTAAAGTAAGAAACGCCCGATTATCAAGAAACATAGCTGATTCAACAAAGATAATACTCTCTAATGTCGGTTACTATATCATAATCCTAATAACTTTTTTTATAGCTCTACGTACGATTGGCGTAAACCTATCTTCTTTCACGGTCATACTGGGAGCTTTATCTGTAGGTGTAGGCTTTGGCCTGCAAAACATAGTGTCTAATTTTATTGCCGGAATAATACTAATGCTTGAAAGCAGCATAAGGGTAGGTGATTATATAGAGATTTCAGATAATCTCAGAGGCATTGTTAAAGATATTCAAATTCGATCAACGACCATACTAACAAATGACCACATCGAGGTGGTTGTTCCTAACCAAACGCTTTTCCAGAGCAACGTTATCAATTGGACACTTACAGAGAGAACGCGTAGATTCAGAATACCGTTTAGTGTAGCCTACGGAACGGATCTCGATAGAGTTGAAAAGATAGTTTTAGAGGCATTAAACAAAAGTGATTTAAATTTCGTTAAAGACAGTTCAACAAAAAAGCCTCAGGTTGTTATGATAGCAATGAATAGTAGCAGTGTTGATTTTAATTTGGATGTCTGGGTAAGCGGAATAGATTTAATATACCCCCGAAGAACATCATCAAAATTTTTAAAACTTATATATAAAACGCTTTATGAAAATGGCATTGCAATTCCATTCCCACAACTGGATGTACACGTAAGAGACCTTCCTGACACTTAGTTAGCATACATTAAACTAAAGAGGCTACAACGTCGGCTTGATTGCTAACCTCTTCTATCTTAACCTTAACAAAATCACCAGGTTTTAGGTTATCCGCCTTTATCAAAACAACACCATCTATTTCATAGGCACTTCTATAACTTCTCCCTATCCAATATCCCTCATCCTCTGCAGGCTCATCCACTATCACCTCAAGCACCTCACCCACAAACTTCTCATTTATGCCTTCTGTAATCGACAAGGCAAGACTCTGAGCCTCTATAAGCCTATCATCTTTGGTTTCTTCATCCATATCGTAAAAATTCTTAAATGCTTGAGTACCCTCTTCGTGGTAATACTTAAAAAAACCAGCCCAATCAAGCTGATTGTATTCAAGAAAATCCAAAAGCCTATCAAAATCCTTCTCTTCCTCTGTCGGGAATCCAACAATAAATGTTGAGCGTATTGCCACCCCTTTAACTTTCAACCTTAGTTTATCTGTCAATTTTTCCATATCTTTTACTGTATAGCCCCGCCCCATATCATCTAAAACCCTATCCGATGCATGCTGAAACGGCATATCTATGTATCTGACAATCCGCCTGGCGGTTGACATAAACTCAATCAACTCATCCGTTACATAGCTTGGATAGGTGTACATAAGCCTAACCCAAGACAAGCCTTCTATTTCATCAAGTTTTTTTAATAACTCAACAAGGGCATTTTTCCTATTTTTCTCAAACATATAAGCCGTTGTATCCTGGGCGGTAATATAAAGCTCTCTAACACCTTTATCAGCCAACACCTCAGCTTCTTCAACAAGTTCATCTATACCTCTACTTTTAAATCCGCCCTTGATCAAGGGTATAGCGCAAAATGTGCATCTATTGGAACAACCATCTGCAATCTTAAGATAACCTATGTGTTTTGGTCCAATAATATGCCTATGGATATAAGGTTTTTTTAGATTATGGGATCTTCCCAAAACAACATCGGAGATCCTATCCAGTTCATTTACACCTAAAAAACCATCAACCTCTGGGAGTTCCTCCTTTAGCTGCTGCCTATATCGCTCATAGAGACAACCGCAAACTATAAGCCTTTTTGATGGATCATTCTTCTTAAGTTGGGCAAGTTCAAGTATGGTATCGATCGACTCCTCCTTTGCAGGTTCAATGAAACCGCAGGTATTCACCATTAACACATCCGCCTGCTCTGGCCTATCTGCTATTATACACCCTTTGGTCTTTAGGATACCCAACATATACTCGCTATCTGCTGTATTCTTTGGACAACCCAAACTTTCTATATATATTTTCATATCCTATTATGCTCTGTCATTCTTCTTTTTTGTGCCGATAAAATCTTCTTCCTTAACCTTATAGATTTAGGTGTTATCTCAACAAGCTCATCCTCTTTTATGAAGTTAATAGCCCTTTGTAAGCCCATCGGTGTTATGGGTGCTAAGATTATATTATCATCCTTGCCTGCAGCCCTCATATTGGAAAGCTTCTTTTCTTTGGTGGGATTTACATTCAAGTCGTTCTCTTTGTTATGTTCACCCACTATCATCCCCTCATACACCCTATCATTCGGAACAATAAACAACCTTCCCCTCGGCTGAAGATTAAAAAGCGCATACGCAGTCGCAACACCCTCTCTATCTGAAACCAAAGAGCCTGTGAATCTTCTTTTAATCTCGCCTTTAAACTCCTCATAACCCTCAAGATAGCTGCTTATAATCCCTGTGCCCTTTGTGTCGGTTAAAAATTCATCCCTATAGCCTATCAACGCCCTTGTTGGAATTAAAAATTCAAGCCTGATCCTGCCTGAACCCTTGTTGGTCATATTAACCAACCTACCCTTTCTAAGCTGCAGTTTGCTGGTGATTACACCCATAAACTCCTCATTACAGTCTATAAATACATGCTCAATAGGCTCCAACACCTTTCCATTTTCTTTCTTTAGGATAACCTCAGGCCGCCCTACTGTTAGCTCATAGCCCTCTTTTCTTAAAGCCTCTATCAAAATAACAAGCTGCAACTCACCCCTTCCCTTTACTATCACCTCATCCGGATTATCTGTGGGCTCAACTTTCAAAGAAACATTGCGCTTCTCCTCTAAAAACAGTCTATCCTTTATCTTATTTGCCTGAACTATCGAACCCTCTTTGGATGCAAAAGGTGAAGTATTCGGTGAAAAACGCATAGCCACCGTTGGCTCATCAACCCTCAAGCCAACTATAGGTTTTTGAATCTTAAATGAACCTATCACATCGCCTATGGTTATATCCTCAATATTTCCCGCAATAATGGCTATATCCCCAGCAACCACGCTATCCACATCCTTTAGCCCCAACCCCTCATAAACCTCTAATTTAGCAATTTTAAATGGTCTTTTTAGGTTATTTTTAGAAAACAGGACAAGCTCATCTGTCTTATTTAGGCTTCTGTTTAACACCTTGCCTATAGCAAGCCTACCTAAATAATCCGAATATGAAACATCTGCAACAAGCATCTGAAAAGGCTTGTTTTCATCCATATCAGGCGGTGGCACATCCTTTATTATGGTGTCAAACAGAGGTTTTAAATCACTGTTATTATCATTCAGGTCAAACTTTGCTATACCCTGCTTTGCAATGCAGTAAAGATAACTAAACTCCAATTGTTCATCATTTGCATCCAGATCTATAAACAGATCGTAAATTTCATTCAAAACCTCATCAGGGCGGGCATCTTTTCTATCTATCTTATTCAAAACAACAACTATAGGCAATTTAAGTTTCAATGCCTTACCCAAAACAAATCGCGTCTGAGGCAAGACGCCTTCTGCGGCATCCACAAGCAGAATAGCGCCATCAACCATTGATAGCGCCCTTTCAACCTCACCCCCAAAATCAGCATGCCCTGGCGTATCAACTATATTTATTTTGATTCCTTGATAGTTCACAGCACAGTTTTTTGCCCTTATGGTTATGCCGTGCTCCCTTTCCAAGTCTATATTATCAAGCATTCTTTCTTGAATAAATTGATTCTCCCTGAAAAGCCCGCTCTGTTTAAGCATAGCATCAACAAGCGTGGTCTTACCGTGATCAACATGCGCAATAATAGCTACATTTCTTATTTTATCGGTCTTCATATACCCTCTTTTTTATCTTTATTGGATTAATGGCTGTTGCAGGCCTTTGCGTATCCCTCTTTTAATTCGTCAAATAGCTCTTTTGTGGAAACTATCTTATCCACCCTGTAAACATTAGCACCGGCAAAGGCAAACCCACCTGCAAACCTACCCTTTTGAGCATTTACAAGCGCCTGTGTTATACAGTATGGGGCTTTTTTATAATCACATCCCTTCAAACACTGCCATATACACTTAAACGGCTGTCTCTTCCCCTTTTCAACATCCTCCAAAAACTTATTTCTTATAGCCCTTCCCGGCAATCCAACCGGGCTTTTTATTATTACCACATCCTCTTTTTTGGCTTTTATATAGGCTTCCTTAAATTTTATATCGGCATCACACTCATATGTTGCAACAAAACGGGTACCCATCTGCACCCCATCTACACCTATCTGGTTTATAAAGCGGTATACATCCTCGCCTGTATATATACCACCTGCTGCAATTACAGGTATCTTTTTATCGTATTTATCCTCATACGGCTTAACAGCTTCTATTATCGGAGGCAAAAGCTTCTCTAGAGCAAAATTAGGGTCATCTATCTGCTGGGGCTTAAAACCAAGATGACCTCCGGCCTTTGGGCCTTCAACAACAACACAGTCTGGGGCATCCTTGTAATGTCTATCCCAATACCTAAATATCAACTTCAAAGCCCTATCTGATGATACAATAGCTCCAAACTTCGTATCACTATTCCTAAGCTTTTCATGCGGCACATCAAGCGGCAGGCCAGCACCGGCAAAGACAATATCTATCCCCTCTTCAACCGACACCTCAAATAGATGCTCAAACTCACTCATAGCCACCATTATGTTAACGCCTATAATTCCTCCTCCTGAAAGCTCTTTAGTCTTCCTTATTTCTTTTCTTAAAGCCCTCTCATTGGCCTGTTGAGGGTGCTTCATAAAGTCTTTTTCGTCCACCATTCCAATTTCAGCAGCAGATATAACACCTATACCACCCTCTTTAGCTACAGCGCTGGCTAAAGACGACAAGGATATTCCTACACCCATCCCCCCCTGAACTATGGCATATTTAGCCTCTTTATCACCTATCTTCAAAGATGGTATTTCACACATGCTATCATTCTCCTACAAATATACTCAAAATAAAACTGATAAAACTCATAAACAGGGAAGCAACAAAAGCAGCCCAGAAGCCACTTACATCAAAACCCCTAACAATCTGCGATGTGATCAGAATCATAATGGTGTTTATAACAAACGTAAAAAGCCCCATGGTGAGTATATTCAAAGGCAGTGTTAAAATAATCATAATAGGCTTTAGCGATGCATTGAGAAAGCCTATTATTAAGGATGCAACGGCAAGCGCAACGATGCTATGAATAACAACACCCTTAACAATTATAGCGGCAACCCCTAAAGCTATGGTATTAATAGCCCATTTAATAAGAAAAATCATAACTAAAAATCCACAAAAAGCAATTCTTTAATCTTATCAGCCAAATCCTTAAGTACATCCTTTGATATATTGTTTCTAGCCTTTTCTGTAGCATCTACACTACTTTCAGCATTGAAATCCCTATAGCTTTCAACCTCTCTATTCTTAATAAAAGCTTTGCCATCGCTATTTAAGAGATTAACAGATGCAACTATGCTGCATCTATATCTCGAAGCAAGTCCGCTATTGGAGTATGATATAGGCTCCACATCGTATTTAACTATAGAAACCTTAAGCAAACCTTCCGCTTCATCTTTTCTTCCTATAACAGAAACCCTCGAATCCAAATCAAGCGTACTTATTAAATCTCCACGCAAATACACTTGAAGATTGGGTTCATTGGTTCGATTAACAACATCCTCAACATACACCTTCTTTATGTTCCCCACCATAGATGAGTTTTGCCCCACAAAACTATAAGCACATCCATAAACAAAAAGTAAAATAGCAAACAATGCAATCTTTCTCATTATTTCACCACTATATTCAAAAGTTTATCTTTAACAAAGATTTTTTTAATTATTGTTTTGCCATCAATATGCCTTCTTATCTTTTCGCTTTCTTTAGCCTTATTAAATACCTCATCTTCTGCAATACCCCGAGGAAGGCTCAATGTATCCCTAAGTTTACCATTGACCGTTATGGCTATAGTCACAGTATCCTTAACAGTTGCAGATTCATCATATTCAGGCCAGGGCTCAAACGCTATCAATGTTTCATGGCCTGTTAGTTGCCACAACTCCTCTGCGATATGTGGAACTATAGGATTAAGCATAATCAAAAGCACCTCAATAGCTTTAGCAAACAACGCGTTTTCATCCTCTGTTTTTGGCTTGAAATCATACAGGAAATTCACAAACTCCATACTTGCAGCAATAGCAGTGTTGAAATGGTAGTTTTCAAAATCTTGGGTAATTTTCTTTATAGTGGAATGAATCATATAGTTTAACTCTTTTAGCCTATCTGTATTTATATCAATATCTATAACTTTTAAATCCTTGTATTCATAAACAAGACGCCAGACTCTGTTTAAGAACCTGTAAGCACCCTCAACGCCCTCATCCGACCACTCAAGGTCTTTCTCGGGGGGCGCAGCAAACAAGATAAACAGCCTTGCCGTGTCGGCTCCGTATTGGTTTATAATATCGTCAGGGTCAACCACATTACCCTTGGATTTACTCATCTTGGCGCCATCTTTTATAACCATACCCTGGGTTAGAAGCCTCTTGAATGGCTCGGTCGAGTTGGCATAGCCCAAATCCCTTAAAACCTTTGTAAAATACCTTGCATAGAGCAGATGCATAACGGCATGTTCGATTCCACCAACATATTGGTCAACATCCATCCAGTAATCCGCTCTCTGTTTATCAAAAATAGCCTTATCGTATTTAGGCGAGCAATAACGCAAGAAATACCAGGAAGATTCAACAAATGTATCAAATGTATCCGTTTCCCTTTTTGCATCAGCCCCACAAACAGGACATTTGGTATTAACAAACTCATCTACCTTGGCAAGAGGTGAACCACCCTCGCCGGTAATCTCAACATTTTCAGGCAACCTAACCGGAAGATTCTCCTCTTTTTCAGGCACTATGCCGCAGTTTGGACAATAAACAACAGGGATGGGGGCACCCCAATACCTCTGGCGCGAAACATTCCAATCCCTAAGCCTGTATTGATAACCAACCCTGGCTAAACCTTTATCTTCAAGCCATTTTACTATCTCCCATTTGGCTTTTTCGTTATCCATGCCATCAAACTGACCTGAATTTACCAACACACCCACCTCTGTGTATGCCTTATCAAGCTCATCCGGATTATTGGTTAAACCATCAGTGGTTATGACAATCTTCTTTTTAAGACCGTATTTTGTGGCAAACTCAAAATCCCTTTGGTCATGGGCAGGAACGGCCATAACAACGCCAGTTCCGTAATCCATTAATACGAAGTTTGCAGCATAAAGTGGCACTTCCTCACCAGTGGCAGGGTTTATCAGATAAGCCCCGGTAAACACACCCTCTTTTTCTTTAGAGAAATCCCTGTCAACCTTTTTAAACTCTTCAACAAATGCCTCAACAACACTCACTTGTTCATCACTGACCAAATCCATCAGTTTGGGATGATTTGGGGCTATGCTAACAAATGTAACGCCAAAAAGCGTATCCGGCCTTGTTGTAAACACCTCAAGATACTCATCCCTGCCTTTTATCTTAAATTTAACAAAAGCACCCTTGGATTTCCCTATCCAGTTCTTCTGCTGAATCAAAACCTTCTCTGGCCAGCCATCCTTTATAAGCTCCATATCATCAAGCAACTGATCAGCATAATCGGTGATCTTTAAGAACCACTCGTCCATCTCCTTCTGAATAACCTCATCGCCGCATCTCCAGCATTTACCATCCTCAACTTGTTCATTGGCCAGAACAGTTTTGCATGTTGGGCAGTAGTTTACCGTGCTTTTTGCACGATAAACCATACCTTTTTTTAACATCTCTATAAAGATTTTCTGCTCCCATTTGTAGTAGTTTTCATCGCAGGTAATAACAAGCCTATCCCAATCGTATGAAAACCCCAATCTTTTAAGCTCTTTAATCATGTAATCGATGTTGGAGTATGTCCATTTAGCCGGATGAGTTTTATTGTTGATCGCGGCATTCTCGGCAGGCATACCAAATGCGTCAAAGCCCATCGGATGCAAAACATTATAACCTTGCGCAAATTTATACCTGGCTATAGCATCTCCTATGGAGTAGTTCCTCACATGCCCCATATGGATCCTGCCTGAAGGATAGGGAAACATCTCAAGTTGATAGAACTTCGGCTTTTTATCAAAATCTTTAGCCTTAAACGCCCCTTTTTCTTCCCAAATCTTCTGCCATTTTGTCTCTATCTCAGCTGGGTTGTATTTCTTCAACGCCTCAACCTCCATTTAGTATTCTAAAACAGCCCCTTTGCTTGCAGGTCCAACCATCTTTGCATACCTTGCAAGCCAACCCTCCCTGATCTTGGGTGGTTTTGGCTTAAAGTTTTTCTTCCTCTCCTGGATCGTTTTATCATCAACAAGGAGATTCATTTTCTTGTTTTCAACATCAAACTCTATCTTATCGCCCTCTTCAATCAAACCTATCAGACCGCCCCTTGCAGCCTCAGGTGCTATATGGCCCACAGAAAGACCCCTTGTGGCTCCTGAGAACCTTCCATCTGTAATTAGGGCCACATCCTTATCCAGACCCATTCCCGCAATGGCGCTTGTAGGTTGCAACATCTCCTTCATTCCAGGCCCACCAGCAGGACCTTCATACCTGATAACCACAACATCGCCCTTGTTTATCTGTTTTCCAAATATCGCCTTTAGTGCCTCCTCCTCTGAGTCAAACACTCTGGCTCTTCCAACAAACTTATTCATCGATGTATCAACGCCAGACTGCTTCAACACAGCACCATCGGGTGCAAGATTGCCCTTTAAGATTGTAAGGCCTCCCCTTGGGTAATACGGCTTATCCAGTGGCCTTATAACCTCATCCCTGTAAACCCTTGTAGCCTTATAACTTTCATAAATCGTCTTGCCGCTTACCGTTATGCAATCGTGATTCAAAAGTCTCAAAGGCTCAAGCCTATTCAAAAGAGCCATCATACCGCCTGCTTCATCCAGATCCTGCAAATGATAAGGTCCAACAGGAGAAAATGCACACAAATCAGGCACCTTGTCTGTAAATCTATCAAAATCATCCAATGTCAAATTGACCTTTGCCTCCTGCGCTATAGCCAAAAGGTGAAGAACCGTATTTGTTGAGCAACCCATAGCCATATCGGCAATAATGGCGTTGTAAAACGCCTCCTTGGTCATTATATCCCTTGGTTTTATACCCCTGTTTACAAGCTCGACTATCTTCATTCCGGCGATCTTTGCAAGCCTGACGCGAGCCGCCATAGGTGCAGGGATTGTGCCATTTCCAGGTAAAGACAGACCCAAAACCTCACTTATACAGTTTATAGAGTTTGCAGAATACATACCAGAACACGAACCACAGGAAGGGCAGCCTATATCTTCTATTTTCTTTAGCTCCTCTTCTGTTATCTGGCCGCTTAAATACTTACCCACACCCTCAAAAACCTGAGCCAAATCTATATCTGTGCCATTAAACCTGCCTGCAAGCATAGGACCGCCTGAGATCATAATCGTTGGTATATTAACTCTTGCGGCTGCCATCATCATACCGGGGACAATCTTGTCGCAAGCTGGCAGGATAACAAGCCCATCAACAGGGTGTGCATTAACCATTGTCTCTACTGAGTCAGCTATAAGCTCACGAGACGGCAATGAATAATGCATTCCCAAATGCCCCATTGCTATACCATCATCAACACCTATCACATTAAACTCAATCGGTGTGCCTCCAGCCATGTATATTCCATACTTTACAGCCTCAACAAGCTGCTGCATATGCACATGCCCTGGTACTATTGTGTTATATGAATTAGCTATAGCTATTATTGGCCTGTTCAGCTCAATATCGGTATAACCATCGGCTTTAAATAAAGACCTATGCGGCGCCCTCTCAGGCCCCCTCAACATAACATCACTTCTTCTTGCCATCTTAAAGCCCCCCTTAAAATTAGAACAATTATTATTAATTTCTAATCTATGTCAACAGTTTGGATACGCAATCGGGCAGTTTTACTATTCTGCTATTTGTATCAACCGCAACCGATAGTATTTCAGCCTCAGCCCTAAGTTCATCCTTCACCTTTATCTGAAAGTAAAGCTCTATGCTGGCCTTCTTAATCTTTTTAACATCAACAAAAACTAAAGCCTCCTCACCAAGCCTCAAGCTCTTTATATAATTGGCCCTAACCTCTTTCACTATCAGATAGATCCCATCATAGTGCAACCTGAACAGGTTGCAGCCCTTCATCAAAAAAAACTCCTGCTTAGCCCTCTCATAAAGCTTCAAATAATTAGCATAATAAACAACGCCACCGGCATCTGTATCATCATAGTAAATCTTCGTTTTATAAGCCAATTCAGCCATTCTTCAATGCCTCTTTTGTGTATCTTTTGCCCAGCTCGACGCCGGGTTGGTTAAACGGATCAACACCCAAAACCTTTCCTGCCTTGGCCGTGGCTATCATCAAACCCATCAAAAGAGCCCCGAGGCTAAACTCATCATCCTTTGTAAGCTTCAAATGGGCAACATCCGCACCGCTTTCCTTAAGCGCTCTCATCGTTGAATTCTTCTCTATCTCCATTATCTGAGATAAGCTTTTACCTTTCAGATACCCAAAACCGTAATCATCTTTTATCTCAAAATCACACACAGCCGGTGCATCCAAAAACACTATTGCCTTATCCTTAGGACCGTCCTGATACAGTTGCAACTGTGAGTGCTGATCGGTCACACCCAAGGCGTTAATAGGGGTTTGTCCCTTTGAATCCTTACCCAAACTTTCAGCCCACAACTGCCTGAACCAATCGATTATACCGTAAAGATAGTCCTTATAGGCAAACATAACCAATATATTTTTATTATCCTGATATGCACCTATGGCAAAATTAACAAAATCATTGGGGAAATCCCAACCATTTCTGTATGCCCTTACCGCTGTTTTTGCGCCTTCAATAAAGGTATCTATATTAAAACCAAAGAAAGCCAAACCAATAAGTCCAACAGGGCTAAAAACCGAATACCTACCACCGACCTCATCGGGTATAAAGAACAGTTCAATACCCTCCTTCATCCCCAGTTCATACAAAAAACCCTTCTCAGAGGTTGTAAAGGCAATCTGATCAGGTTTCAATCTCTCTTTAAGCACAAAAAATTCAGCAAGTATCTCTATGGTTGAACCGCTCTTTGACACAACATGAAAGAAGGTTTTATCTATATCCAAAGACAAAACCCTCTCTATGCGACACGGGTCAATATTATCAAGGCTTAAAAACCTCTCCATAACACCTTTTTTATCCAAAAAGCGCAAAGAGGCCTCAAGGGGTAAGGCAGACCCTCCTATGCCTATCTGAACAAAGTTCTCATATCTGTCTTTTAGGCTTTTAGAAAACTCCAATATCCTTTCTTTTTGTCCCCTTATGCACAGGCTCCTTATAAAACCGTAATGGGCAAGGTATTTAAGCTTAAAATCATGTTTTTTAGGGTATTCAAAGCTCACTAAACTCTCCATCACTTCAACTTCTTTTACTTTTTTCATTATCACACCATAAAATTATCTATATGTCTTTTTAAAGATAGAACCTCACCCATAAGAACATCCATTCTATCCCTTATGCTCTTTACCAGAACCTTATTTTCCTCTACAACACCCATACCCTCGATGTTTCTTGCGACTATATCCACAACACTAGATAATTCCTCTATACTTTCAAAAAACGACATCAATTCCTCATATACGCTATTCATATCACTATGCAATCCCTTGGTTTTATTTATCAGTGTTTCGCTATCCTTTTTGCTCTGCTCGGTTTTATGGCTTATTTCTATGATATCTGTGTAGAATTTTTCCGACATACTTACAAGCTCATTTATAACACCGTTAATCTTGTTTGTTGAATTGTGTGTATCCTCCGCCAGTTTTCTAACCTCATCGGCAACAACGGCAAAGCCGCGTCCAGCTTCCCCGGCTCTTGCTGCCTCGATTGCGGCATTTAAAGCCAAAAGATTTGTCTGATTAGCTATCTCATCAATAATACCCACTGTCTGGGCTACAATGCCTACGATACCCTTAAGTTGTTCTATGTGCGTCTTCATACCCTCAAATGAAGAGGAAAATTTACTCACTGTATTTAAGTTGTTTTCTATTAAACCAAAGCTTTCATTAAATGCATCATTGGAATTTTCAAGACTCTCCTTAACAAAAGACAATTTTTTCTCTAGCTCCCCGTATAGCTCATTCAGCGATTCAACAGACGATTTAACCTCACCAAGTGACTGCACCGCCTTAGATGAGTTGTTCTCAACCTCTGCTGTGCTATTGTTAACAGAATTAGATAATTCCGAAAGTGAGTTAGCAAGCCCCTTAGTCTTTATTATAACACCACTTAAAGCATCGAGTGCTTTATTGAAGTTTCTTGAGAGTAACCCTATTTCATCTTGGGATTCAAGCAGAGATTCCTCTTGTATCCTCTCCTTTAAATCCCCTTTTTCTATATTCTCAGCAACTGAGGCTATTTGCTTAAGCTGTTTTAAAATTGTAATTTTGGTAATACAAAAACCGCTTAAGCCAACTACAACCCCAGCAACAACACAAGATGCATCAAAAATAAAACCGAAACCGTTTTTAACATTGACAAAAAAAGATGAAAATATAGGGAAAATAACCCCCATAGCTACACCGAAAGCTAACATGGAAACAAATAGAACTCTTGTATAACTCTTCAATTGAAACTCCTTTTAATATACTCTATTTGCACTACCTAAAACTTCCCTGTTCTTTCTCATATACATATTTATCAACTCCTCCCTTGCTGGGCCTAAATACTTTCTTGGATCAAACTCAGCCGGCTGAGTCCACAAGATCTCTCTAACTTTAGCAGTCATTGCAAGTCTGCCATCTGAGTCTATGTTTATCTTACATACCGCACTTTGAGCTGCCTTTCTAAGTTGGTCTTCTGGCACTCCTACGGCTCCACTTAAATCCCCACCGTATTTATTTATCATCTCAACATACTCCTGCAAAACACTTGATGCTCCATGAAGCACTATAGGAAAACCCGGGATCCTCTTCTCTACTTCTTCCAAAATATCAAACCTCAATGGAGGTGGCTGCTCTCCAGGCTTAACTTTAAATTTATAGGCACCATGACTTGTTCCTATGGCAATGGCAAGAGAATCAACACCTGTACTTTTTACAAAATCTTCAACATCATCGGGGTTTGTGTATATACTTTTTTCGGCTTTTACATCCTCTTCAATGCCGGCTAAAACACCTAACTCACCCTCAACGCTAACATCGTATTTATGGGCATACTCAACAACCTTAGCCGTAATTTCAACATTCTCCTCATAAGGCAAGTGGCTTCCATCGATCATAACAGAAGAAAAACCCGTTTCTATGCAACTTTTACATAACTCAAAACTATCGCCGTGGTCGAGATGTAAGGCTATCGGGATCTCCTTCAGGCCGCTTTCGCTTGCTATCTCTTTCATAAGCTCAACAGCGCCCTGTGCCATCCATCTTAGAAGCGTTTGATTAGCATATTTCCTTGCACCCTTTGAAACCTGCAAAATTACAGGGGATTGGGTTAGAGTGCATGCAGTAATTATGGCCTGCAGCTGCTCCATATTGTTAAAATTATATGCAGGTATAGCATAACCCTTCTCCATAGCATCTTTAAACATTTCTTTAGTATTTACAAAACCCAATTCCTTGTAGCTAACCATTACAACCCTCCTTTTTGGCTTTAATTGTTAACTAAGTTATAATTAAAAACCGCCTATTATTCAATAAAAATCTAATCCTCAAGGCCAATGCCGGCTATTCTTGCCATGCTTCCCGTTATAAAATCTTTACCACCGTAGCTATACTCAAATGCCTTACCCTCTTTCGAAAATCTATCCAATATATTTTCCAATTCCTTCTTGTCTATTTTGAATATCTTCATAAGCTCAACCCTGGAGCATGGACGTATGTTTATAAGTTTTAGAATAGCCCTCTCTTTATCCTCTTCAAACTCTTCATTCTCCTTATCAAAACCACCTATAATTTCTATTTCTGCATTTAACTTAGACCTCATATTATCGGCTATTAAATTAAGTTTTTCAAAACTCAACTTTTCGGCCCAGGGCAATGTCGGAGGCCTATCAACCGTTCCCAGTTGAATTTTATCTGGGTTTATCAATTTTATGGCATCAATCAAGGCTTTTACATTTCTCTTACTATCATTCACACCTTCAACAAATAGTATTTCAAGCCACATCTGACCAGAGAATGAGTGATTAAAATCCGCTATGCCATGAATTATCTTGGTCAAGCTCAAGGAAGGGTGCGGCCTATTTATCTTTTTAAAACTATCCTCATCGGCAGCATCTAAACTTGGAATAACTATATCAGCTCTAAGAAGATCTCTTTTTACATCCTCCCTCCACAAAAGGCTTCCGTTTGTAAGAACAGCTGTTCTATAGCCAAAACCCTTAACAAAATCTATTAGTCTTCCTATATCCTTATTCAAGGTGGGCTCACCACTTCCGGAAAATGTAACAAAATCTATTTTTCCAAGCTTTCCAATATTATCCTTAAACTCCTTCTCAATCAGCTCCACTTCAAAGAAGCTTTTTCTTTCAATAGACAGATCGGTAGTTTTACCCACCTCACAGTATATACATCTGTAACTACACACCTTAAACGGTATGATATTTATGCCCAAACTCAGACCCAATCGCCTTGATGGAACAGGCCCAAACAAAAAATCCATCTATAGCCCTCCTGAAAACACCTTATTTACAAATTCCATTGGAATAAGCTCAAAATAAACATTTATCACATTTACGTTCAAATTAGTTATCTCCCTATTTGGCATTCCAACTATTCTATACTGGTCTTTTAGTTTATCGTTTAACCTTTTAAACCTATTAGCAATAACATAGAACGGTTTATTAAATTCTTTAGCAAGCAAAGCCAAATATAAACTACCAATTTTATTCACTACAGCTTTATCAAAAACTGCATCGGCACCTATTAAAAAAGCATCAATATTTTTGACAATCAAGCCGTATGCACTATCCTCAAATAAAAACACATCCATTCCAAGCTCTGAAAGCTCTTTAGCAAGTTTCTCACCCTCTCTTGCTGGATGAGATACAGAAAGATAGACCCTACTTGGCTGAATGAGCTTCAGACTTTCCAAGACGCTTGAAGAATAAGATATGGTGGCTATATTTCTTATACCCTTTAGGCTATTGCATGCCTCATTTACTGCTTGAGATTCTGATAGAGCAAGCTCATCCCTAATTTTTGTGATTTCACTGCATCCTTTTGCAACTAAAACCCTATTACCTACACTTAAAACCACTGACATAGATGGCTGATTATTCATAATGTTTTCTACAAATGGTTTAAAATCAACTTTTCCGCATAGATTTATAACACAATCCAGCATTTTAAACGCTATAGAGAGAGAAGATGAAACCCTATCAAAAGCAAGAGACTTTAAAAGCTTAACACATTCCATACAGCTATTTTAACCTTTGACTTTCAAAAAGCAATGGCTAATATAGATTACATGATTGAGATTTGCCTAAAAGAAACCTTAAGTAAAGACGTCTGCCCTATTTGTTATTGCATTAAAACTGAATTCAAACAATACCTCAGGTGGTTTAAAGTTGAAGGATATAAAGAACCATCTACACTCAAAACCATTCAAAAAGAGGGTTTTATCTGCCAAAAGCACAAAGAAGAGTTAACTGACTTAGGAGAAAAATTAAATAATACATTTGAGTTTCTACTCTATTGGGATGTAAAACTTCTATCAAAAAACATAAAAACATTAAAAAAACAAGCAAAAAATTTAAGCTGTAAGTTCTGTGAAGAAGAGAAACGCATAGAAATAATTGGTGTAATTGAATTTGCAAAGCTAATCCAGAATGAGAAAAATCTAAAGATATACCTAGATTCCGATGCTTTAATCTGCAAAAAACACCTTATCTTGAGTCTAGAAAAGATAAAAAGCGGCCGCATAGCAACCGCTTTAGTAGATAAAAGCTTAAAAAGACTTAAGGAGTTGCTTGTCGACTTTGATGACTATTTTTCATCCCTAGACCACACCTCAGACAAAAAACACAAACAGGATACTTTCACAAAAGCCATTAAGTTTTACTGAAACAAATCGACAAGCGATTTCAAATCAAAATTCTCAATGAAATCAATAGCCTTTTTGTAGCTCATGTTTTCAAAATTCACCGCAAAGATAGCAGAAACAGGGTGATTTTTTATATCATCGGTAAGAGGTATTACTATGCTGCCTCTTTTTTCTTTTTTCTCATAATTTATACCACACCTATATCCGTTGATAGATGTTATCTTAACATAATTATTGTCATCATCAACTTCCATATTGCTGGCGAACGGAGCCCACGATGATTTAGCCATAATACCATTTAAAACTATTACAGATATAGTCTCATCACCCTGTCTGTATTCCCTCTCTGCCTTCACTAGATTGCCTATAGGTGTTCCTACAGCTTTCATTTTGTCACACTCACCGGCACTGTAACCATCTACGTCCACTAAAAACTCACAGAGTTTTGCAGGTTCAGGTACATTTCCTTTAACCTGAGGATTTTCAGCAAAGCCTTTTAGAGTAAGTAAAAGCAACACAAAAAAACTACTCAATGCAAATCCAAATATTCTCCCCATAACCTCACTCCCCTATAAATTCAAACAATCAAAATTCAACAAATTTATCTGCCGGCACGCCACAAACAGGGCATTTATCAAAATCTAAATCCCCAATAGCCGTATATCCACACACGGGACACACATAAACCTTATCCACCTCTTTGTCTTTGTTGTCCTCAACATCCTTTAATGCGTCATTATACATCTGCTCATGAACCTTCTCAGCCTCCAAGGCGTAGTGTATATATCTTTCTGCTAACTTCTCCTCCTGCAGTTTGGCTATTGCATCATAGGCTGGATACATCTCATTTATCTCAAAATGTTCACCTCCAGCAGCCTCTTTTAGATTTTCTTGCGTTGTACCTATTAAACCCAGGGCTTTTGCGTGGTTTGTTGCATGCACCTGCTCAGCATAAGCAATCGCCTTAAACAGCTTTGCAATACCTGGATAACCCTCTTTTTCTGCAACTTCACTGAATGCGAGGTATTTCATGTGAGCCATAGATTCTCCAGCAAAAGCATCAAGCAAAGATTTCCTTGTCATCTCCTTCATTTTTACACCTCCGAATTATTTACATTGATAAATTTTATATTAATATTTACTATAGGTCAATACTCCATGTTCACATAAAAGTTTTTCAGGCGAGATTCAAAAAAACTAAGCGCCTTCTTCCTAAGCTTGTATGGATAACGATACATACTATTTTCATACACAAGGCCTCTTAAGATCGATGGAGACTTTTTAAGCATTGTTTTGTAATCGTTTTTATCAAAACGCAAAAACCCAATCTCAACGGAGTGAAGGTTTCTTAAGCCATCAATAAAATCAAACAGACCTTCGTAAGCCTCAAGATGCTCAACAATTACAGGATCAATCCTAATGCCCACTAAAAATCCAACATCATCCAACCTTTTTATAGCCTCAAGCCTCAAGCTTAGTTTCGGTGTAAAGGCCTCATAGGTTTTACAAACATCATTAGGTGAAACAGAAAAGGCAAAAACAACATTACCCGAGGGTTTTAAACTCAAAAACGGCTTTATATAGCTTGATTTTGTTCTAATCTCCAAAAAAACTCTATCTTCTAAGGATGAAAAAAACTCAACCAATTTAACATAAAAATCGCTAAACACACTTAAAGCCACAGGATCAGAAAAACTGCCAGCATAAAAATACAACGGCCTTTTTTTGTCCTTCTTGAGCGTTTCTGCAATCGAGCTAAAGTAATCCTGATAATTCAAAAACACAACAGGATTGAAGCTTTTAAAATACCCCTTCAAAAAACAGTATGAGCAGTCATAGATACAGTTGTAAGAACCCAATAAAGAATAACCATAACCCCCATCCGGCGTATAATTATCCGGTGTTTTTCTTAAAAACTCCCCTTTTTTGTTTGCAAATATCACAGCGGCTCTATCTTTTAGGTTGTGAAAATACGGCACATAATCGTCAATATACACAAGTCTCTTTGAATTTAAGTCTATTTTTATCCTTGAGGTATCCACGCCTTTTTCAATAAAAACGGTTTTTGTTGACATCGGTTCTGTCTTTTTGTTGGCGTTGTTTATTATTATCTTTTTATAAAGCATCTGCCGTCTGCTGAAGCTTAGATGTTTTGCCTCAATAAGCCTCTTTATCCCATCTAAAATCTTAATATTAAAAAATCCCGTATATCTAAAAGCCTCAGAAAAAATAGGATCCTTCTCTACTTGAGCAAGTTCAAAAATTAAAGCCTTTAGTTTTTCAACATCATACTTAAAACCATCAAGCCTTAACCTCTCTATATCTGCCTTGCTATTCCTATCGCTTATAACCTTCAATATCAGACCGAACGATTTAGAAACAGACAAAGCCTTTGCAAAAAAATAAGCTTCCCTATCTATGCAATCGCCAAAAAGACTCAAATACCCGTTATCAAAATTAAACCCATCAAGCAGCGTAATGCCCGAAATAGTTTTAAAGTTATAAACTTTTGTTAACTCAACCGGATTAAATAAAGGCTTTGCTTTATTATCGAACAACTTTACCCGCTCAAGAAAAACAAACTCACCAGGTTTAACATTACAAATCCCACCTGCAAACCCAAACAGCAAAGCTATACTAACATCATACCTTTCCAAAAGTTGAGAAACCTTAAAGCCTAACGATAAACCACCTCTGCCGTGGTTAACAAAAACAACTATATTATCGTATCGGTATAACTCACCCTCTTTTTTGAAAGGCAAAGAGTCAAGGAAGGGTTTTATTTCATTTAGGTGCTCTGCAACTATTAGAAGCATTGAAGGTGTAAATAGTTTTGTTTGCGTATATATCGCTTATCTGCAGCTCTTTTACGGTATCGTTGTCAAGCTTAACAGAAACACAGTCTATGCTGCTTTGGTATTTGGGAAACAATCTATAGGTGTTGTTGTCAACATCTTTGATCTTAAACAGCTCATCCAAATCCTTCTTTCCCACAAACATCAAAAACAGCACCTTATCAAAACCTGTGAGTTTGTAAACCTGGGTTTCATTGTCTTTATAATCTACGGCTTTGAAATCATCTATAACTAATTTCTCGTTTTTGTAGCTAAATATCAACTTTTTATTTGCCACGATTTTCAAGGTGCCACTTTTTTCTATGGTTTGACCACTCATACCATTTATGGATTTTTGACTAAAACACAGATGGATACTTTTATGTTTATATACATCAAATATCTGCTTTAAACCATCGGCAAAACAAATACTACTCAGAATGGGCAACACCAATAAGACTGCTAACGCTCTCAATACCTTCATTAGCCAAAAACTCCTCTATTCCCTTTATAATATCAACCGTTATTGAAGGGTCTATAAAATTTGCAGTTCCAACCTGAATTAGTGAGGCTCCCGCCATAATATATTGCAGCGCAACATCGGCATTGTATATGCCACCCACACCAACTATAGGAATTTTTATTTTTTTGTATGTTTCATAGACCATCCTGACACCAACCGGATATATTGCAGGACCGCTCAAACCGCCTGTCTTATTTGCCAATACCGGTTTTTTGGTTTTTGTATCTATAACCATACCCGTTATAGTATTTATCAAGCTCACAGCATCAGCACCCCCTGACTGTGCTGCCTGAGCAATAAATGCTATATCCTCAACATTGGGTGTTAACTTAACTATCACTGGTTTTTTTGTAACCTTTTTTATAGAGCTTGTAAGCACAAAAACCATATCCGGGTCCTTACCAAACAGAGCACCCCCTGCTGAAACATTTGGACAGGATACATTGACCTCTATAGCACTAACAAGCTTTTCTTTGTCAAGCTTTTCTGCAATTTCTACAAATTCTGCAACCTCTGTTCCATATATGTTTGCTATTATATGGGTGTTCAAGTCTGCCATCTTTGGGAGTTTTTCCTCTATAAACCTATCCACACCAATATTCTGCAACCCTATCGCATTGAGCATACCACAAGGTGTTTCAACAATTCTCGGGGGTTTGTTGCCTAATTTTTCAGCCACACTCAAACCTTTTACAACAAACCCACCAAGCCTGTTTAAATCCAAAAACCTCTCATATTCAAGCCCATATCCGAATGTTCCAGATGCTGTCAAGACGGGGTTTTTAAATATCAAATTGCCCAATTTAACCGCTAAGTTCACAGAGCTTGCCATTGTATCTCCTCAAAATCAAAAACAGGTCCGTCAACACAAACCTTTTTGTATCTATTATCGGATGTTTGAACAACGCAACCCAAACACACACCTATGCCACAGGCCATCCTCGATTCAAGCGAAACCTGCATAGGTGAGTTCTTCTCAAAACACAAGAACGCCAATCTCTTCAACATCAATGTCGGACCGCAGGCATAGACAAGTGTATTCTCATCAAGCATGTCCTCAACCATCTCAACGATATTACCCTTAAAACCAAAGCTGCCATCCATCGTCGCTATATTTCCATCTTTTGTGAATATCTCATCAGCGTTATTGAAGCCAAAATAGGCATCGCAGCTTATTTTGTATGTTTCCTCTATGGTCTTTTTCAGATACAGAAGTGGGGCAACACCGATACCTCCCCCAACAAGCAAAAGCCTCTTTGTCGAGTTTATACTAAATCCTTTACCCAAAGGCCCCAAAACATCGACAAATTCACCAGCTTTTTTTGTTGTTAAGATCCTTGTACCTTCGCCTACAACCCTATAGATAAACTCAAGATGCTCACCAAAATCTGCCACGCTAAACGGCCTTCTTAAAAGCGGAAAAGGGTAAGTGTTGATCTTAACCATAAAAAACTGGCCAGGTTCAACATCGAACAGGGCTGGATTTTCCAATTTCAGGGAATAGGTATTCTTTGCAACCTCTATATTTTCAATTATTTTCAGTCTCACTTTATTTCCTCTATTTCAAATCTTCTAACCCCAGCAGGCACCTTAACTTCAACCTCATCCCCTTCTTGCTTGCCCAAAAGCGACCTGGCTATAGGGCTGTTTATTGAGATCTTACCGTTTTCCGGATCCGATTCATCCTCACCTACTATCATATATTCAATCTCTTCTTCTTTTTCTATATCATAAAGTATAACCTTACAACCAAAATTAACCCTATCTTTGGGAACCGTTTCAGGATCAACAACCTGAGCATTGTTTATCTTCTTTGAAAGCTCTGAAATCCTATTCTCTATTAAGGCATGTTTTTCTTTTGCAGCATGGTACTCTGCATTTTCACTCAAATCACCCTTAGCTCTTGCCTCTTCTATCTCCTTTATAATCGCAGGCCTTTGGTTTTTCTGCAAATCCTCCATCTCCTCAAGCAACTTCCTATAACCCTCAGGTGTAATAAGCATCTTCTCAGCCATCTATCTCACCCCTTTTGTAATAATCCTGAATCGGCACAACATCAAGTTTTTTACCTTTAGCTATAGCCTCAATTGCTCTAACCGCTGCAATAGCGCCAGATATAGTTGTGCAGTACGGTATATTCATCATCAAAGCGGTTCTCCTGATATAAAATGAATCGGTTCTTGAGCGCTTACCAGATGGTGTATTTATCAAAAAGTGTATGTTGTTATTTTTCATCTTATCAAGCACATTAGGCCTACCCTCGCTGAGCTTCTTTACATACTTTACATTTATGCCCTCTTTTTTCAGATATTCATAAGTCCCCTTTGTACAAAATACATCAAATCCAAGCTCAAGCAACTTAGAAGCTATAATAACCCCCTGCGGCTTGTCTCTATCAGATAGAGACATGAATACATTGCCACTTTGGGGTAATCTCATACCACTGGCCAAAAGCGCCTTATAGTAGGCAATGGGAAACTCATCGGCTATACCCATAACCTCGCCTGTTGAGCGCATCTCTGGTCCAAGTGTAATATCGACAT
This sequence comes from Hippea maritima DSM 10411, assembly GCF_000194135.1. Classification (GTDB taxonomy): domain Bacteria; phylum Campylobacterota_A; class Desulfurellia; order Desulfurellales; family Hippeaceae; genus Hippea; species Hippea maritima. The sequence continues at coordinate 1,175,799 of NC_015318.1, forward strand.
TGGGGAACTTAACGAACGGGAAAACCGACTCCTTTACAGCATAATATTTGGGTTCAACCTCTTTTAGACCCAACTCCTTTATTTTTTTACCCATTATAAGCTGGGTTGCAATCTTAGCCCAGTGAACGCCTGTTGCTTTGCTAACAAACGGAACCGTCCTTGATGCTCTTGGGTTAACCTCAAGAATGTAAATTCTGTCATTTTTTACGGCAAATTGAATATTTATGAGTCCTTTAACGTTTAGTTCTTTAGCTAAAAGTCTGGTTTGTCTCTTTATTTCACTTACTATTTCCTTTTTTAATGTTCTTGGCGGGATAGAGCAGGCAGAATCACCTGAATGTACACCGGCGGCCTCTATATGCTCCATGACGGCAGCCACAACCGTATCCTCACCATCACTTACAGCATCTACATCCACTTCAATTGCATCCTCTAAAAATTTATCAACAAGCAGTGGCCGCTCGCCGGTTACCTGTACAGCCTCATCTACATATTGTCTCAACTGTTCCTCATTAAATATTATCATCATGGCTCTGCCACCAAGTACATATGATGGCCTGACAAGCACAGGATAACCCACCCTTGTAGCAACCTCTATAGCCTCTTCTTTAGAATGCGCAATGCCACTTTCGGGCTGTAGAAGGTCAAGTTTTTTTATAAGTTCTCTAAAAAGTTCCCTGTCTTCTGCTATATCAATACTCTTTGGGTCTGTTCCTAATATCTTAACACCAGCGTTCTTAAGCGGAAGCGAAAGTTTTAGGGGCGTTTGACCTCCAAATTGAACTATCACACCTTCTGGTTTTTCGTTCTCTATTATATTCATAACATCCTCAAAGACCAGCGGCTCAAAGTACAACCTATCTGAAATATCATAATCTGTTGATACAGTCTCAGGGTTGCAGTTTACCATTATTGATTCATAACCTTCATTTCTCAGCTCTAATGAGCCATGAACGCATGTATAATCAAATTCAATGCCTTGACCAATTCTATTAGGCCCACTGCCCAGTATTACAACCTTCTTGTTGTTTGAAGGTAAAGACTCGTTTTCATCCTCATAAGTTGAGTAAAAATACGGTGTATAAGCTTCAAATTCAGCAGAACATGTATCGACCATCTTATAGACATTTACACAGTTATTTTTCTGCCTCAACTGTCTAATATCAGCTTCACTTTTCCCCGTTAATTTCGCAAGATACGAATCTGAAAAACCATACTGCTTAAAACGTTTTATGTTTTTCTCTAAAAGATCGGGATTTTTACTTAATTCTTCTTCCTTTTCCACCATCTGTTTTATGTTGTGCAAGAACCATCTATCTATATATGTGAGCTCGTATAGATATTCTATATCATATCCCCTTCTAAACGCTTCGGCTACATACAGAAATCGCTTAGAGTTTGGGTGAATTAATTTCTGTTTTAGCTCATCATCGCTACAGTTTAACTTTACAAATCCATCCCAATTATACTCAAGTGAACGGATAGCTTTTTGGAATGCCTCTTTAAAAGTCCTACCTATAGCCATAACCTCGCCAACGCTTTTCATCTGCGTGCCTAGCTCATCAGGAGTATTAAACTTTTCGAATGTAAATCTAGGAATTTTAACAACAACATAGTCCAGAACCGGCTCAAAACTTGCCGGCGTTTTCTTCGTTATGTCGTTTGGAATTTCATCAAGTGTATAACCCACACTTAAAAGGGCTGCAAATTTGGCTATAGGAAAGCCCGTTGCCTTACTTGCGAGTGCAGAGGATCTGGATACCCTGGGATTCATTTCAATAACAACAAACTCACCATTCTCGGGATTGACGGCAAACTGGATATTTGAGCCACCTGTTTCAACACCAACTTTCCTAATTATATCAATAGCAGCATCCCTTAGGATTTGATACTCCTTATCGGTCAACGTCTGAGCTGGAGCTATAGTTATTGAATCACCTGTGTGTATTCCCATAGGGTCAAAATTCTCTATAGAACAAATAATAAACACATTATCCTTTTTATCGCGCATAACCTCAAGCTCAAACTCTTTCCATCCCAAAACAGACTGCTCTATTAACACCTCATTAACAGGACTCTGCTCTAATCCCCACTTAACAACCTCTTCAAACTCTTCCTTATTATAAGCAACACCTGCGCCAGTTCCACCAAGTGTAAACGAAGGTCTTATAATAACAGGGAAATGAATTGCATTTACTATCTCCCATGCCTCGCTCAAACTATGAGCAACACCGGATGCTGGAACCTTTAATCCTATCTCATTCATTGCCTGTTTAAAAAGTTCCCTGTCCTCTGCCCTCTCTATAGTCTGGGCATTTGCACCAATCAGTTCAACTCCATACCTATCCAAAACCCCAGCCTTATGCAGATCCATAGCAGCATTGAGTGCTGTCTGGCCGCCAAGGGTTGGCAGTAGGGCATCGGGTCTTTCTTTAGCTATAATCTTTTCTAAAAATTCAACGGTTATAGGTTCTATATAAGTTTTATCAGCTAACATAGGGTCGGTCATTATAGTGGCCGGGTTTGAATTGACAAGAACTATCTCGTATCCTTCATTTTTCAAAGCCTTACAAGCCTGGGTGCCGGAATAATCAAACTCACAAGCCTGACCAATTACGATAGGCCCTGAGCCTATTATCATAATTTTCTTTAAGTCTGTTCTTTTTGGCATACACAATACCCCTTCCCACAAAAATCCCTTTATTTTACTTATTGGAGGCTATATTTCAAATGAATTATTTAAAACGGGCCAATTCTCGCTCAGCCTCTCTGGTTAGATCCCTTTCTTTAATATCTTTCCTCTTGTCAAAGAGCTTCTTACCTTTAGCAAGGGCAAGCTCCATTTTTATCTTGCCATTTTTAGAATAAACCTTTAAAGGTATAAGCGTAAGGCCTTTCTCTTTTACCTTGCCTATAAGTCTTCTTATTTGGTATTTATGAAGAAGGAGCTTTTTTTTTCTATAAGGGTCATGATTTGTATGAGCAGATGCAAACTTATATGGGCTTATGTGAAAATTATTTACCCATATTTCACCATTTTTTATTTCAGCATAGCTATCTTTTAGATTAGCAGAACCCATTCTTATGGATTTAACTTCACTGCCTTTAAGCTCAAGGCCCGCCTCGTAAGTTTCTAAGATTTCATAATCATGGCGGGCCTTGCGATTAACTATCTCTCTCATTCCTTTACAATATGCGGTGTAACAAAAATATAAAGCTCCGTTTTTGGATTATAGATTCTTTTTGTCTTAAACAACCACCCCAAAAGCGGTATTCTCATAAGGCCAGGAACGCCTGATACAGTCTTCTGGGTAGTGCTTTGCATGAGTCCACCTATAACTATTGTCTGACCGTTACTCAATATAACTGTAGAGTCAACCTCGTTTGTGTTTATCGGGGGTTCCCCGCCTACGCTGTGAGAATAATCTGGAGAATCCTTTTTTATTTTGAGTTTAAGTATAACCTGATCATTTCTTGTTATATGAGGAGTAACCTCCAAAGATAGCGTTGCCTCTTTAAAGCTAACGCTTGTTGCACCACTTGCACCAGCACTCTCTTGATAAGGTATCTCCTGACCGCTGCTAATCTTCGCTGGTTCATTATCCAGTGTTATAACCTTAGGAGTAGAAAGAACCTTACTATATCCCTCTATCTCACCCATTGTAAGTTTAAGATCTAAGTTATAATTAGCCAATACATTGCCAATAGCCAATCTTACCGTAGATGTTGGGGCATCGCTCAGACCTGCTGGTAAATTAACTACAAAATTGTCGTTTGAAAAAGATTCAGATGGTGGCAATCCACTGCTCACATCCACAGGAGACGAACTACCTCCAACGCCTATAAAGGTTTTAGAATTATTTATATTTTGATTAAAGAAATTGCCTCCCCATTGGATTCCAAGCTGCCTTTCGAAAGATTTACTTATCTCAACTATTCTTGCATCTATCTCAACAGCCCTCTTCTTCTGATCTATTATACTTACTATTTTCTTTATCTTTTCAATGTTATCCTTTATATCATGGCATATTAAAGAGTTATTTTTAATATCCGATACTATAAATCCACCCAATTTACCCTTGCCGCCATTGTATAGCAGCTTATTTATTATTTTAATTGCATAATCCGGTGTGATGTAATTCAAGTTTATAACCTTTGTTATGGCGCTCTTCATTCTCTCAAGTTTTTCTTTATCCTGAAGTGCCTTTATCTGCTGTTGCTTCTGCTTCTGATATCTTGCCGCTGTAGTAATAACAACAACATTTCCTTTTCTATCAGCAACAAGTCCTTCCTGTTGTAATATCAAATCCAACGCCTGATTTAAAGGCACATCCTTTAGCTTCATAGTAAGTGTACCCTTTACGTCATCTCCTATTATGATGTTAAGCCCACTAATCTGAGCAAATACTCTGAATATATCCTTAAGTTGAGCATCTCTAACATCAAATGATATTAACTTATCCCCCGGTAAAATCTTTTCAGTAGTTTTAGTCTTAGCAAGAGATGATTTAGAGGTATTAGAATTCTTCTTATACCCTTCTGAAGTTATACCTTTTAGCGGAAAAATAATGTATACATGCCTTTTATCGGCGTAAAACTTTTTAATCTCTGCACCCTTCTTCAATGTTATTACAAAATCAACGCCATCTACCTTTTCTGACGCAGATATAGAACTTACGTTAGCAGCAATATCCTTTAGGTTTTGGGGCATCAATGCTGCTTTTGTTGCTGTTGCATTATTTAGTCTTAAGTATAAAACACCCTCGCCTTCTTTTAGAGAGAAATTGGGCTTTCTTTGGGTAAGCACAACAACCATTTCATAGGTCTTAAACTTTCTGTATGAGATACGCTCAACTTTATTTAAATTTACCTTTGTAGTTTTAGTAGCAATTTTTTGGGATGGTTTTTTATAAACAATACTCAGCAGACCACCTTTATTAAATATATTACATTTAGCTTTCTCTTCCTGCTCAAACACCGTAGAAAACCTAACAAATTTACCTTTAATATTCTCTTCTTTATCATCCTTATGAAACGCAACTTTAACTTTAACATTTCCGTCACTATAAATTCGAGCTCCTTTTAGGCACGGTATGCATTTATCAACCCCTACAACATCAACAACACACCTGCTAGGGTTTTTTAAATAAAATGTTTTATATTTTATATTACCGTCGTATTTTACCACGCATTTACCATTACCTACATCTATATATCTAATAGTGGCAGCATAGCTATTTAAGCTAAACACCAAAATCAATAAGCTAATTGCAAGAATCATTTTTCCCTTCATAACAATCTCCCCTTACTTTTTAAGTTTCAGACTAACCGTTTTCACAACTCCATTGACATCAACGGCAACAACAACTTCATTATTTTTTATTTCTTTTATATACACATTGTCTTGCAACTTATACCCCTTCGTAACAACCACAGGAACACCTGAGGGGCCAACTATCAAAGCTGCATTGAGATTTGTATCTTTGCTCGTTATTATCATTTTAACAGTTAAAGAGGAGGTTATCATATCAATTTCTTTATTGAATCTTTCTTGCTTTGTCATCGCTATCTTTGCTTTTTTCATTAGTTCGGCCTGTCTTATCTGCCTAAGCTTTAACAAATCCATAAACGGATCCCTCTTAAGCTTAATTTCAAATCCACTCGCAATAGATATAGCAAAAAAGATTCCAATGCCAACCAAAACAGCTTCTTTTTTCATTCTATCTTACCTTTTAAAATAGTATGTTTCTGCGGAAAACTTAACATCCAACAACACCTTAGAACTACTGACTATCTCAGGTCTACTTATTGAAAAGTTTTTCACTTTAAATAATCTATCCATTTTAGCCACTTTTTCAAACACATTTCCGCAGTTTACATAAGTGCTTCTTATTCGTATATCTATGGGTTTTATATAATAGAGACCATCTTTGGACTTAATAGCGTTCTTTGGATTAAAGCTCAAGAGAACTACATCTTCTTTTTTTATTATGCCATTGAGCTTAACAAGGAGTGAAGGTATCTCTTCTTTTAGCGGCAACTTAGACGAATACTTTTTAAATTCAACTTGGGCTGCTTTATATTGCGCTTTGAGTTTTGGCAATTGTCTTTTATATTTATAGAGTCTTTCGATGTCTTTAGATAGTCTGTCTATTTTGTCTGAGGCATCTTTATAATAAAAATAATACCACAATCCACCTATTAAGGTCACACCAAGAACAATAAATATAATAATTTTTCTTGTATCCAAATCTTTCATGCTTTAACCCTTCAGTGTTACGACTATAGAAAATGAATAGACATCAACCCCACCGTGACCACTTAACTTTTTCAAACCACTTCCATCAAATCTAACTTTTTCTACATTTTTTAGTGTTCCTAAACGTATCATATAATCCGCTACAGCCTCTGGTGTAAAACTCTTTCCTTTAATTTTAATAACTTTTCCATTTTTTGAAACACTAACAAGCCATAAACCGCCGCCGTATGTTTTTATAGCGGAATTTGAGATTTGATTAAAGCCCTCAGGCATAGTATTAGCAATTTCAGCAAGAATCATGGCAGCCTTACCTCTATCTTTCTCTAAAGACTTAACAGCTTTTACCATTCTCTTAACTTCACTTATTCTGGCCTTAATCCTTCTAACTTCCTTTTCAAGCCTGCTTAGATTGTTTCTCTCTGTGGTCATTCTATCTATCTTGTCATTTGTCATATAGGTAAAAACACCTAAACCTACTATCTCAATCAAAAAAACAGAAATTATAATTACAATAGACAATGGAACATCTAAGGCAAACGATGCCTTCTTTTGCCTTATTTCTTCTTTTCCTAATAAGTTTATTTTTATCATAGATCTAAACCTCTCAGCGACAATCCGCTTGCTATGGTATAGAATGAACTATCCTCCAAGACCACACTCTCATTGGAAAATCCCGATTTCGAAGCAAAGTTAAATGGGTTAAATGTTATAATTTTAGATTTTAATAGTTCTTCTGCGAATTCAAGATTCAATCTATCTGTTAAAGCACCTAAACAACCAACTAAAACAATATTTTCGACATCCTCTTCCATATCCAATATATTGGCCTTGTAAAATGTTATGGAATTTTGGATTTGCGTGTATAACATAACCATTTTATCATTTATAAAGTTCAAAAAACTTTCTTTTTTTTCCTTATCTTTATAAGAGGGCTCAAATATCAAATCTATTTCTTCCTTTTTTATTTCCAATACATCGGAAGCCTCATCCAACATATCTGAAAAACCAAAATCTATGTATCTGCTAAATACAGGTATCTCATTCTTTGTAAACACAAGTTTGGTTGATACATGGCCTACATCCACAAACAGATTATGTTTTTTTGCTTTATCTGGCTCATTTACAAAAAATGCATTTGCAACCGCAAAAACATCTACATCTACTATTTTTAGATTAAGCTTAGCTTTTTTTAAGGCCCTTTTGTAGGACTCTATTATATCCTTTTTCGTTATAGCTATTAAAACTGTCATTTCCTTTTTCTCTTCGTTTCTTTCAAGCAACTGATAGCTGGCGTTTACATGCTCCATGCCAAATGGCGCATACTGCTCTGCCTCCCACATTATAGCCTGCTCCATCTCTTCATCTGCAACCAAAGGCATAGAAAGTGTTTTACTAATAACAGTAGAACTATTCAAAGATATAGCAACATTTTTATTTCTTATCTTATTTTCAGAAAATACAGTTGAAATAAATTCAGAAAATATATTTTCATCAACACCCTCTGCACTAACAATACCATCAGGTGTTCTCTCTTTAAAAGCGCTTATTAACTCTATCACACCTTTTTTATTTTCGAAATATACAATCTTGGTGAAGTAATGGCCAACATCGATTCCAACTAACCCCTTTTTACCAAACACAGCTTTCACTTCTCCTTTATAAAGGATTGTTAATTTCTACTTTTTATTTAAACACATCCTTTCCATCATGTCAAACATATTTTATCTTAGCAAAACTAATTCCTTCATTTTAATTAATCGGAAGAAGCATAAAAAAATTAAGCGGGCTTAAAAAGCCCGCTTATAAGAAACCCACCTTTATTTTAAAAGACTCTTTAAGGATTCATCTATCTCACCAGGCATAGCCATATGAGCAGAAAACGCGGCCATTCCCGCATCCATGAAATACAGAGACATTCTATACATTTCAGGTAATGCCTTTATTTTTCCATCGTCATAAACAACAAGTTCTATAGGAAATGCACAAAGGTGGTCATATCCACCTATCTCAAAAGCCTCTTTTTCATATTTCGCATTACTTACACCCACAACCGCAGCATCACCTATCTTTATCTGATAAACTTTGCTCCAGCCGTTTTTCTTTGCACTCAAAGCATCATTCAAGACTGCTAAAGCCTTGTCAACAGAACCGTATTTATGACCTACTTCATAGATCGTATAAATACTCTGGCCCATCATCTGCCAATTGCCAATCTCATCCGGGTCGGTCGAATAACCAAAATCTTTTTTTTCTGCCTTAATTCCTGCAACCTTAAGAAGAGCAATCTCAAGTTTAGATTTTGTTTTTTCTGCAATAGATTCAAGCTTAGATTTACCTTTTGCAAAAGCATCAACTACATAAACAGGATTTACAAACATAACGTTATTTTTCTGTATTCCTACTCTCAATGGAGCAGCAAAATATGCATACCTTCCCGCTTTAGCAATAGCATCAAAGTAAGTTTTATCCTCAACAACCAAAACAGTCAAATCCTTAAGATTACCAGGATTGTAAGAAGTGATAATCTTAAATTCACCACTCAAAGCCTTTTTTACGGCACTTACGACAGCCTCGTGGTTCGCATTATCAACGCTACCCACAAGCTCATAAGTTGTAAGAGCAGCTACAGAAACATTCGAGAGGAACAACACAGCAGCCAACATCAATAAAATCTTCCTCATCCCACAACCTCCTTAAAAAAATTTTATTAGTAGTGATATTTTTTTACCATTTAGTAGTTGCTATGTCAATAATTTACTTAGGTTAGTTTTATAGCTACACATCTTTGTTTGACAATCACTAATTCATTTTTTATATTGCCTTATAGTCGGGCGGTTAGCTCAGTTGGGAGAGCGCTACCTTCGCACGGTAGAGGTCGGGGGTTCGACTCCCCTACCGTCCACCATTCATAGGGGGGAGAAATGGACGATATATTTAGACTCATATTAACGGCAAGGGTTTATGATATAGTAAAAGAGACGCCATTGGATTATGCGGCCAATCTATCAAAAAAGTTAAACAACAAAATACTACTAAAAAGAGAGGATTTGCAAGATGTCTTTTCATTCAAAATCCGCGGAGCCTATAATAAAATAGTTCACCTATCAGGGAATGAAAAGAAAAAGGGAGTAATAGCTGCAAGTGCCGGCAACCATGCCCAAGGTGTTGCGCTATCTGCCAAGAAACTCGGAATAAAGGCCGTTATTGTAATGCCAGAGACAACACCACAAATAAAGGTAAATGCCGTAAAAAGACACGGAGCAGAGGTTGTTTTAAAGGGGGATAATTACTCAGAAGCCTATGAGTATTGCAAAACCCTCATAAGAGAAACCGGTCTTGTGTATATACCTCCATTCGACGATGAGCTGGTAATAGCAGGACAAGGCACCATAGGTCATGAGATAATAAGACAAACAACAAAGGAAGATGTATACGCCATTTTTGTTCCTGTAGGAGGCGGTGGTTTAATAGCCGGCATTGCAACCTTTATAAAAAATGTCTACCCAAACATAAAAATAATTGGTGTTGAGCCAACAGAAAGCAATGCTATGTATCTATCACTAAAGGAAAATCACAGAATAGTGCTTGATAGGGTTGGAATATTCGCAGATGGTGTAGCTGTAAAAGAGGTTGGCGAATTGACATTTGAAAAAGCAAAACAGTACGTAGATGAAGTAATCTTGGTTAATGTAGATGAGATAGCATCAAGCATAAAAGACATTTACTATGATACAAGGAATATAGTAGAACCAGCAGGTGCTTTGGCCGTCGCGGGGATAAAAAAATACATAAAAGAACACAACCTAAAGAACAAAACTTTCATTGCAATAAATTCAGGCGCAAACATGAATTTTGATAGGCTTAGTTACGTTGCGGAAAGGGCTGTAATAGGAGAACATCAAGAGGCATTATATGCTGTAAAGATACCTGAGGAACCGGGTGAGTTTAAAAAATTCTGTCAAACGGTAGTACAAGACAAAAATGTCTCAGAATTCCACTACAGGCTCGCAAGCAGGAATGAGGCCTACATACTGGTGGGCTTGACAGTGGATTACGAAAAGGAGAACAGAGAAATCTTACAAAGAATGAAAAAGGCTGGATATTACGCCATGGATGTAACGCATAATGAGTTAATAAAAGACCACATTAGATATATGATAGGTGGAAAATGCCAATTTGCAAAAAATGAGATATTTTATGATTTCAGATTCCCAGAAAAAGCAGGCGCGTTAATGAGATTCTTAAATAATATGAAGGAGAAATGGAACATATCAGCATTTCATTACAGAAGGCACGGCGGTGAATTTGGAAGGGTGTTTATTGGATTTGAGATACCCGAGGGTGAGAAAAAAGAATTTGAGGAGTTATTAAAGAAAATAAACTACGACTATGTAGATGAAACCAAAAATATTGCATGCAGGCTCTTTTTGTAAGTTGACAAGTTAAAAGTTTAGAATAATATCCAAAATGCATGAATTTTAAGGAAAAAGGAGGTCAACTTATGGCAGAAAAAACACAGAAAAAACAGCCAAGAGTGGTGGTGTTTTCCACACCATCATGCCCGTGGTGCACAAGGGTCAAATCATACCTGAAACAAAACGGTATAAAGTTTAAAGATGTGGATGTATCAAGAGACAGAAGGGCAGCAGAAGACATGGTTAAAAGAACCGGTCAGACCGGCGTTCCAGTGGTTCTCATAGGCTCAAGGGCTGTGGTTGGGTTTGATAAGGTCAAAATAGACAAATATCTGGGTTTGAGGTAGTATTATGATTTATGATGATGAGCTTGAAACTTTACCAAAAGAGGCATTGGAAGCCTTACAACTAAAAAGGCTTCAAAGCATGGTCGAAAGGGTCTACAATCTTGTACCATTTTACAGAAGAAAATTTGATGAGGTCGGTGTCAAGCCAGAAGACATAAAAACACTAAATGATTTAAAAAAGCTCCCGTTTACAACAAAACAAGACTTAAGAGACAACTATCCATTTGGGTTATTTACCATTCCCCTTGAGCAAGTTGTAAGGGTTCATGCATCAAGTGGCACAACAGGAAAACCCACGGTAGTTGGATATTCAAAGAGGGATATAGAGGTATGGTCAAACCTTATGGCACGGTCTTTTGCTGCAGCAGGTGTAGAAAGAGGTGATGTAATACAGAATGCATACGGCTACGGTCTGTTCACGGGTGGTTTGGGTGCCCATTACGGGGGTGAAAAACTTGGAGCTACGGTTATACCAATATCAGGTGGCAACACAAAAAAACAAATAATGATTATGAAAGATTTTAGCTCAACTGTATTAACAGCCACACCGTCATACACCCTCTATTTAGCTGAAACTATAAGAGATATGGGTATTGAAAGGAACGAGTTAAAGCTCAGGATAGGCATCTTGGGTGCTGAGCCCTGGAGTGAAGAGATGCGCAAGATGATTGAGGAGAAATTAGGCATAGATGCTATTGATATCTACGGATTAAGTGAAATCATGGGGCCTGGCGTGGCTATAGAATGCAAAGAAGCAAAGCATGGTTTGCATATTTGGGAAGATGCATTTATCCCTGAAATAATAGATCCAGAAACTGGAGAGGTTCTACCAGATGGCGAAGAGGGGGAACTCGTTATAACAACAATAATGAAAGAGGCAATGCCTCTGGTTCGTTACAGAACTAAGGATATCACACGCATCATAAAAGAACCGTGCATCTGCGGCAGAACCCACAGGCGCATAGAGAGAATTAAAGGCAGAAGCGACGATATGCTCATCATACGCGGTGTAAACATCTTCCCAAGTCAAATTGAAGCACTGTTAATGGAAACAGAGGGGGTAGAGCCCCATTATCAGTTAATAGTCGATAGGGTAAACAACTTAGATACATTAGAGGTTAAGGTGGAGGTAAGCGAGAAGCTATTCTCCGATGAAATAAAACACCTGCAAAAGCTAAAAGAGAGAATAGAAAAAGACATTAAAGACCTATACGGTATAACAGTAAAGGTAACATTAACAGAGCCAAAAAGTCTTCAGAGATTTGAAGGCAAGGCAAAAAGGGTCATAGATAAAAGAAAGATTTAGGAGAAGGTTATGAAAAGGATCAGGCAAATTTCAGTCTTTGTAGAGAACAGGCCAGGCAGATTATTGGAGGTTGTGGAGCTTTTAGGAAAACACGATATAAACATAAAGGCTCTTTCTTTGGCAGATTCAAGCGACTTCGGCATAGTTAGACTTGTAGTTAAAGGAACAGATGAGGCAATAAAGGTATTGAGGGACAACGGCTTTACTATCAGTGAAACAAATATCATAGCATGTATTATAGATGATAAACCCGGTGCCCTGGCCAAAATTCTAAGGACATTGGCAAACAACCAGATAAATATTGAATATATGTATGGATTTGCATCACCTATCCAGGGAAAAGCTGTTATGGTATTTAAATTCTCAGAGTTGGATAAAGCAGAAAAGATATTAGAGGAAAATGGCGTTCAAACGCTAACACAAGAAGAAATCAGAGAAATTTAATTTTAAGGGGGGGAGTATGAAAAGGCTATTTGTTTTAGTTGCATCTTTGTTGTTGATTGCAACTGCATCATTTGCAACTCAGATTAAGATAGGGGCATTGGTTTCGATTACTGGTCCAACATCATTTTTAGGGCAACCTGAGAAAAACACGCTTGAAATGTTAGCCGAGCAAATCAACAAAAACGGTGGCATCAATGGAAACAAAATAAAACTCATCGTCTATGATACAAAGGGTGAGCCAGCACAAACTGTGGTTTTAGCAAGAAAACTCATCTATTCAGATAGGGTTTTGGCTATTATTGGGCCAACAAGAAGTGGTTCTACGTTGGCTATAATTCCCCTGATAGAAAGAGCCAGGGTTCCCCTTATTTCCATGGCATCGAGTTATAAAATTACAACACCCACAAAGAAATGGGTATTCAAAACAGCACCATCGGACAGTCTTGCAGTTGAAAGACTCTACAGCTACTTGCAGGATAAAAATATAAGCAAAATAGCCATACTTACAGCAGAAACAGGCTTCGGAGAAAGCGGAAGAGAGGAGCTCAAAAAATTAGCATCTAAATACAACATAGAAATCTTAGCAGATGAGACATTCGCAGCCACGGATACAAACATGACACCTCAGCTTATCAAGATAAAAAACATCAAAGGAGTTGAGGCTATCGTATGCTGGGGAACAAACCCAGGGCCTGCATCTGTAGCAAAAAATGCCAAGGAGTTGGGTATAAAAATTCCTCTATTCATGAGCCATGGTGTTGCATCAAAGAGATTTATACAGCTTGCAGGCAATGCGGCAGAGGGGATAATCTTGCCGGTTGGAAAACTAGTTGTGGCAGAACAACTACCAAAGACAGACCCTCAAAAAGCTGTTCTTTTATCCTATAAAAACTCATATGAGAAAAATTTTGGACCTGTGTCAACATTCGGCGGCCATGCATACGATGCGTTTATGATGCTAAAAAAAGCTTTACAGAACAAGGCTAAAACAAAATCGCAGATTAGAGATGAATTAGAAAAGATAAAACACTTTGTAGGTATAACAGGTGTATTTAGTTATTCAAAAAAGGATCATGCAGGATTAGATCCAAGCGATTTCTGTATTGTAAAAATAGAAAATGGCAACTGGAAACTTATTGCTTATTAATCTTTAAGCTGTCCTTTTTAAGAAGGTATTTTTGAAAGATGCTTGCAGCCTTTTTTGGTTGCATCTTTGAGATTATTGCACCTGCCTGTCTTGGCCGCATAAACACCAAAATCTGTGCGGCCACATCCTCATTCATTTGAGATAGCTCCGCTGCGGCAGCCTGTGGCTTGGCAGATGAATATATCTGTGCAAGCTTCTTTATCTTCTGGTCTGCAATTTGTTTCTCTAAACTCTGAAGTTCCTTTTGTTTTTTTGCCAGGTAATCATCAACCTGTTTTTTTACACTTGCAAAATAATCATCTGCTTCTTTTTTCTTCTTCTTAGCATACTCATCGGCTTCTTTCTTTTGCTTATCTATATCTTTTCTCTCCTTATCAAGTTGCGCTTTTAATTTTTCAAGCGTTGAAATCTTTTTATTGATTAGCTGTTCTAAGCTCTTTAGTTCACTTATTCTCTCAACTATCGCACTTAAACTCTTACCCTCTTTTTCTTGAGCAAAACACGGATATACAATAAGACTAATTACCACCAAGCCTGCCATTAGCAGTCTTAATATTGGCGACCTCATCTAAGAACCTCATTTCATCTTTAGTTTGTTGGACCCTATAGTTTTGTAGTTCCTTTTCCTTCAATCTTTCAAGTTTCTTTTTCTCTTTCAGTAAAGCCTTAGCCTCTTCAATATATTCAACCTTCATCTTCTTTAAAGCTTCGATTTGGTTATTTAAATAGTCTATCGACTTAGATGCTTTATCTATATTCTCATTTAAAAAAAGCACCATATTCCTATCAACATTATCGCTTCTAAGTAGACTAAACAGCTTAACTCTTCTTTTTTGATTTTCATCCTCAAGCAATAATACCTCTTGTTTTTTTGAGTTTATCTCCTTATCAATTAGGGCTATCTGAGTTTGCTTTTCATCTAAAAGTCTGGATTTTATCTTTAAGAGTTTCTCAAATTTAAACACAAACATTAACTAAATATACCTCTCATAAGATTTAAGGTATCCTCAAAAGAAAAAGACTCTTCTATCTTTTGAGCTAAAAACCCTTCAACTTTATCTATGTATTTTATAGCCTCATCTATATCCTTATTGCTTCCTTTCACATAAGCACCTATATTTATCAAATCCTCTGCATCTGCATATACGGAAAGCACTTTTCTAATCTTCAAAGCCAATTCTTTATGCTCATCAGTTGTTATGGAACTCATCAACCTTGATATACTCCTAAGAACATCTACAGCAGGATATCTTCCTCTCTCTGCTATCTTTCTGGATAAAACTATATGGCCATCTAATATTGAACGCGATGCATCGGCTATAGGTTCCATTAAATCATCCCCATCCACCAATACTGTATAGATGGCAGTGATAGAGCCCTTATTGAAATTGCCTGCTCTTTCCATCAGACGTGGTAGGAGTGTAAAAACACTGGGCGTGTAGCCTTTTGTAGTTGGTGGTTCTCCAACAGCCAAACCAATCTCCCTCTGCGCCATAGCAAACCTCGTGGCAGAATCCATCATCAACATAACATTTGCCCCTCTATCTTTAAAAAATTCAGCAATAGAGGTGGCAACAAAAGCCCCTTCCCTTCTCAAAAGGGAAGCTTCATCACTGGTTGCAACTACAACAACGCTTCTTTTTAAACCCTCTTCTTTTAAATCTCTCTCTATAAATTCCCTAACTTCTCTTCCACGCTCACCTATTAGGGCTATAACATTGACATCTGCCGAACTATTTCTTGCTATCATTCCAAGGAGAGTACTTTTACCTACCCCACTACCCGCAAATATGCCTACACGCTGCCCCTTACCTATGGTTAACAGCCCATCAATGGCTTTAACACCCAAAGACAGAGGCTCTTTTATTATTTGCCTTTCCAATGGTGGAACAGGCTTTGGATAGACAGGATAGTATTCTTCAACAGGTATAGGACCTTTCCCATCAATAGGTCTACCAAGGGCATTTACAACCCTTCCAAGGAGTCTCTCACTAACCGGAACACTTAAACCCCTACCTTCAGATTTAACCAAGCTCAGCGACTTAACACCATCCAAAACACCTAAAGGCATCAATACAACCCCATCTTCATCAAAACCTACAACCTCTGAGTCTATCCACCCCTCATCTGTTTCTATTTTGCAAACATCACCTATCTTTACATTTTTAGGACCTGTAGATTTTATTGTAATACCCGCAACCTTCTTTATTCTTCCATATGTAACTATCAAATTTGAACCATCTATAACCCTTTTTAGCTTTAATATATCACTCATTGACTATTGAGTTCTTTATCTGATCAAGTTTTGTATTGACACTAGCATCTATAACGTTACCGTTTTCCTCTTCAATTATTACAGAGCCTCTCGAGAGGTTTTTATCTTCAACAACCTCTACTGTTTTGTTCTTATCTAAACTTACATCCTTCAAAACCTCTGCATCTTCAGGATTGAGTTTTAATTTTATCTTTCTGGCCTCGCTAAGCCCCATAGCCTCTCTAACCATATTTTTTATAATATCCCTATCTGAATCAAGTTCTTTGGCTATAACCTTCTTTGCTATATTAAGCACCATATCTGTTGCAACATTCTCAAGCTCCTCATAACGTTTAGATATATCTTTAGCTGTATCAATAAGTTTCTCTATAGCTTGCTGCATCTTCGAGGTATAATCAGCTACGGTTTTATCAAAGACACCTTTGGCATCATTAAGTCCTTTTTCGTAGCCATCCTTATAACCCAGCTCAAAGCCCTCTTTTTTGGCCTGTTCTTTTATAAGTTGTGCTTGTTTCAAAGCCTCTTCTTTTGTTGATTCTATTATAGCCTCAAGTTCTTTTTTTATGGCTTCTTTATCTAAAATAAGTTCTTCTTTTTTTACTTGTGCTTTAGAGGAAATATTATGGCCTTTCTTGTTGGATTCTTTGTCTTTTTGGGTATCTAATCGAGTTTCAAAGTGATTATTCTCTGTGCTATTATCTGCACCTTCACTTGAATCAAAATCCTCAAATATATATTCCTTAACCTCTATGGGCATTTAGGTTAACACCTCCTCTCCACCGCCACCTATGGAGATAACACCCTCTTCGTCGAGTTTACGTACCACATCAACAATAACCTTTTGTGCTCTCTCAACATCCTTAACCTTAACAGCACCCAAGAACTCAAGCTCTTCCTTCAGTGTCTCAGCTGCACGTGAGGACATATTGCTAAAGAATTTATCCTTAAGCTCATCCGATGCACCCTTAAGTGCCATAACAAGGTCTTTTTTATCCACATGCTTGAGCAATTCTTGGATATCTTGATCGCTGAGTTTCATAATATCCTCGAATACAAACATCATATCTCTGATTTGACTTGCAAGGTCAGGATTATGCTCGGCTATAGCATCGATTAAAGCCTTAGACTCTACCCTACCCATACGGTTAATGATCTCCGAAACCTTTCTAACACCGCCAAGTTCTATATTGGAACCACTAACATTTTCAAGCTTGCTTTCCAATATCTCGGAGACATGTTTAATAACCGTAGGTGATACATTTTCAAGAGAGGCCATTCTTAAAGTTACATCGGCCTGCAATTCCTTAGGCAAAAGGGATAACACTTCAGCTGCCGTTGACTGATCCAAATGAGCCAATATTATAGCTATGGTTTGAGGATGCTCATTTTGTATAAACTTAACAAGCTGTTTGGGATCTATATTCTCAAGATAGTCAAACCCATAACTTGATTCCATCATTTTCACAAGCTTGTCGATTATACGCTGAGCCTCTTCAGGACCCAAGGTCTTAACCAAAATTTCCTTAGCATACTCAAGTCCGCCTACGCTCATGAACTCCTTAGCTTTAAGCATTTTGTAAAACTCATCAACAACCTGCCTTATGATTTTGGGATCAACAGTCTTCATAAAGGCTATTTCCTTCGAGATAGCCTCAATATCAGATTTTGGAAGAAATGATAAAACTTTTGCAGATAGCTCATCCCCCAATACTATTGTAAGTATAGCTGCTTTCTGGTGAGGACTGAGGTCGTCTACGCTTTTTATATCGGAAGATGTCTTGGCCATATGTTACACCCCTATTGTTTTGGCTTAGCGCTGATTAAAGTCTTCAAAAGGTTAGCAATTTCTTCTGGATTCTCCTCTGCCGCCTCTCTTATCTTGTCTTCCATCATATTTGCCCTTATCTTTTCTTCATCCACAACACCTTCTTCGTCGAGCTTTGATGCTATCTCTTCTTCTATTTCCCTTATACTTTTACCTTTAACCTCATTTTCAGTTAGCTCCTCAGATGTAGTTTCAGCTGTTCCTTCTGTCTTTTTGGCTCTAACAGAAGAAACAGTCATCACATTCTTAATAAATTTACGCAAGAACAAAAAGTAAAACAATGCAAGTAAGAAAGCAACTAATGCATATTTATAATAGGATGCCAAATTAACAACCATATTACCACCGCCAAGCGAAACGTTTCCCATTTGTTTCTCTCCTGACATAGCAAACTTCATACATGTAACAGTAACCTTATCACCTCTTTTATTATCATAGCCAATAGCACTCATAACGGCCTGCTGGATAGTACTAATTGTATTTTGTGGTAAGGATTTAAACTTATATGAAACCACCTTTCCCTTTTTGTTTTTAACAGGTTCATATATACCATCAACAACAACGGCTGCAGATATTTTCTTTATCTTAATTAAAGGACCTTCCGTTATGGTCTCCGTTCTGCCTACATCGTAATTTGTAATGGTTTTGGATTTTGAACTTTTGGCTGTGCCAGATGCCGCTGCCGCGTTGGTTTTATTGTCTATATTAGATATAACCCCTGGCACACCACCGCTTGTAGGTGTAGTTGAGGTAGACTCTTCATTCTCCTCACTAACAACTACACTATTTGGATCATAAATAACGGATTTTTTCTTTATTTTACTAAGATCTAACTCCACATCAACGCTAACAACAAATTTATCCTTACCCAAAATAGGGGCAAGCATACTCTTTATTCTACTTTTATACCTCTGTTCAATAAATTGTTTATACTTAAGCTCATTAGCTGTAAGTAACTGCTCATCAGGTATATTTACAGATAATAAATTACCATCACTATCAACAATCGTAACATCCTTGTATGAAAGTCCTGGAACAGCCGATGCGACCAGCTTCTGTATAGCTACAATCTGCTGCCTTGTTAGAGGCTTGTACAAATCAAGCACTATACTTGCCGTAGGTGGTTGTTGACTCTCCGTAAATATTGTAGGTTTTGGAATAGCTATATTAACCTTAGCCGATTTTATCTCATTTATATTTGCAATAGTCCTTGTAAGTTCACCTTCAAGAGCCCGTATGTAGTTAATATTCTCGACAAAATTAGTTGTACTGAAATTCTGCTTATCAAATATCTCAAAACCAACAACCCCATGCTTTGGAAGCCCTGCCGCAACAAGATCAAGCCTAAGACTATAAACCATATCTTTTGGCACCTCTATAACCGTACCACCATTTATGAGTTTATACTTTACCCCATGTTGATTAAGATATGTAACTATATCAGACGCATCTTTGGCATTGAGATTTGTAAATAGAGGAGCATACGCAACCTTTGATGATGCAATTAAAATAAAAAGAATTCCCGCAACAAGCACACCAACAGAGCTAAATAGAATTATCCTCTGTTGACGATTCATAGTATTATAAAACTTCTTAACCTGTTCCAAAAACAATTTAAAGTTCATGCTAAGACAATATAATAAAAACGGTTAATTTAGCAACAAAAAACTATACTTGCATGCGCATTACTTCTTTGTAGGCCTCTATAGCTTTGTTGCGGATCTCTGTAAGGAGTTTTAACGATACATCGGCCTTTTCTATGGCCATAACGGCATCCTGTATGTTTTCCATCTTACCTGAGGCTATATCTTTAATAGATTCATCAGCTTTATTTTGTAACTTATTTACTTCATCGAGAGATTTCTTTAGTATATCTGCAAATGAATCCCCTTCTGGTTTTTCTGCCTTGGGATTGTTATCTATTTGGCTATTATCTATAGGTTTTAATACTACATCTTTTATATCCATACTACATCCATAATAACCCGCTTTTTAGTCTTTTTCAAGCCCTTAATATACCTAAAGCAGCTTGAATTGTTTGCTTTGCCGAATCTATTACCGATGCATTAGCCTGATATGTTCTCATTGCATCTATTAGGTTTGTCATCTCTATAACTGGGTTAATGTTGGGATATGCTACATAACCATCTTTATTGGCAAGAGGATTCGATGGGTCATAAACTAACTTTGGAGGCGTATCATCCCTGATAATATCAGCTACTTGCACTTTTTTAAGTACATCAGAAAACTTTGAATATCCAATAGCCTCAAAAACAACATCTCTTCTCTTATAAGGACCACCTTCTGGTGTTCTTACTGTATCGGCGTTAGCTATATTTGAAGATATTATATTCATCCTTAAACGCTGGGCACTCATACCACTTGAGGCTATATTCATACTATCAAATATGCTCATCTACCCCCCCTATGCATTTCTTGTTGATGAGATTATATCTTTATACTCGTTAAACTTATAACGCTCAAAAGCTGTTAATGTGTTGATAATCAATGTGTTTTTGGCAAGGTAGGTCAACTCTTTATCCAACTTCACGTTGTTCTGGTCATTTTTGACCAAATAATCATCAACATCTTTTTTTACTATGTAATCTAAATCCTCTTTAGGCTTTATATGCTTTTCATTATCTACTTTAAGCTTCAAATCGTTCTGTCTTAGTTTTAATATGTCATTAAACGGTATATGCTTAGCCTTATAATTGGGAGTATCCGCATTTGCTATATTGCTTGCTATAAGATCCTGCCTTAAGTTGGCAACATCTAAACCGTATTTTAAATAGTTAAAAGTAGAATCATTTAGAAAAACCATACAACACCTCCAATATTTTGTTAGCAAAAAATATTCCACAAGCATAAAAATGGAATTAACCACTTCAAATGTTACATGAATTACTCATTGACCTTGGCTATGAATTATTATAGAATTAAAAACTATGGGGGAGGCAGATAAATTACTTATAAAAGCCTTAGAGTTATCAAATAAGATAATAAAAGGAGACTACAAGAAGCATAATTGGAAGCTTATCTTAGATAGTATTGCCCAGTTATGCGGAGTTGACGGTGCATTTATAGGATTCTGGTATGGTGGATCTATTAAATTCAAATACTCTTCGTTTTTTATGGCAAAAAACTATCCAAAGCGTATATATCCACAACTTTATGAAGTGCCACTTGAATCAAGAAAAGAGTTTTATAAAAAACTAAAAAAAGACGGCTTTCTGATAATAAACGATTATCAGAACTACCCTCTGGCTTTAAAATCCTGGCTTGATATAGGGTTAAAATCGTTGCTTGCTGTCCTAATAAAAAGCGATGAACACATATTCGGTTCACTACACTTAATAAGCCTTAAAAAAATAAAGGATTTCTCGGAAGATGAGGTAAAAATATTAAAAACAATAGCCGATACAATAGCATCAGAACTTCAAAAAGAGGTGTACATAAAACAAATAGAAATAGAAAAAGAAAAAAACAAAAAGCAACTTGAGTTATTCAAGCTAATAGATTCAAGAACAAATCAACATTTCTCGGTAAATCTCATAGCTGAAGCCTTAAAAAAGATAAAAGAAATTGCTCATGCAGATATGATGTGCTTTCTTTTTGCTTCAGAAAACCTCTACATAACATTAAACGATAAAGTAGAAATAGGTGATATAGAGGCAAGTAAAAAGAATATGATATACAGCATATGGAAAAACAACACAAAAACTGTTTCTCAGAGTTGCTCGACCGATAAAAACTACCCAAAGCATTGTATATATATACCAATTTTATCTAACAACAAAATAGTAGGTGTGTTTGGATTCGGTTTTACAGAAGAACCTCCGCATGAATTCAAAGAAGAACTTGAAACATTTCAAAATGCTTTAGCCCATTTTATTTCAATAATCTATACATACAAGACAATCCGCTCTGTTTTCAGTGAATTGTCTGATACAGAAGAGGGGCTTATACAGGCGTTTGTCTACTCAACAGAGGCAAAGGATATTTACACAAGGGGACACTCAGAACATGTAGCAACATACTCAAAACTTATAGCAAGAAAATTAGGTCTCGATATGTATCAACAGGAGATGATGTATAACGCTGGGTTGTTGCACGATATAGGTAAAATCGGTATACCCGATGCAATACTACTAAAACCAAGCAAATTAACACCATTTGAATTTGAAATAATGAAGTATCATCCTGTAATATCATACGAAATTGTCAAAAATGTCCCAAAGTTTAAAGGTATCGCCAAGTGTATAAGACACCATCACGAAAAAATGGACGGTAGCGGTTACCCAGACGGCTTAAAAGAGCCTCAAATAGAATTGGGGGCAAGAATATTAACAATAGCAGACATATTCGACGCTTTAACGACAGATAGGCCTTATAGAAAAGCCTTAACACCAGAAAAAGCCATAGAAATATTAAAAAAAGAAAAGGTTGACCAAAATATCTTATCAAAAGTAGAAGATGTCTTAAAGAAGGGCTTTATAAAAGAGGCAGAATATAAAAGTACATTCATACCAGAAAAAATAGAACATCTGCGTAAACATATTGCAGAACTCGACTATATGACAGGGCTAAAAAGAAGAAGTTATCTCATAAGGGCTATGGATAACTTCATCAAGGAAAACAAGCCCTTTATCTTGTTCATGGTTGATATAAAAAATACAGCATACATAAACCATAGATACGGTAGAGATGTAGGAGATAAAATAATACTCTTCGTTGCAGATGAACTTAAAAAAATTCTAAAAAAAGAAGCATTGGCCCGAACATCTGCCGATGCCTTTATGTTTATGTACACAGGAGATGATGCAGAAAGCTTTCAAAACATCATATCAAATCAACTAAAAAATGGAATACTGCAGAAGATAAAAGATAAAAACTGCATAATAGACGAAAATGAAGCAAAAAACATAATAGGATGCTACATAACCTACTCAAAATTTCCTCAAGACGGTAAAACGGCTGATGAACTAATGTATATATGCTCATCAAAAAACGCAAAGAAGCAATAAAGTATTATGCTGAGTTTTACTCTAAGAAAAAAAGCTGAACTCATACCAACATTCTTTGGCATAACCTTCATTATATTCATAATAATCCACCTCTCTCCGGGCAATCCAGTCAATGCAACAGGCGGATTTAACCCAAATGTAAGCTATGAGTCTTTAAAAAACATGGAAAAGATTTACCATCTAAATGAGCCAGTTTATGTCCAATACTGGGAGTGGTTGAAGTCTTTAGTTAGGCTTGATTTTGGCTATAGCTTAATAGATGGTGTAAGCGTCTCAAAAAAAATTTTAAGCAGTCTACCTATAACACTTCTCATAAATATTGTAGTGTTAGTTTTGTCAATTTCAATTTCAATTCCTATAGGCATAATTGGAGCAGCCAAAAAGGACTCATGGATTGATAAATTCTTTACATTCTTCGTATTTAGCGGATATGCAATGCCTTCTTTCTGGCTTGCTTTGCTTTTAATGATACTTTTAAGTGTAAAATGGCACATTCTACCTTTAGCAGGGCTCCATTCATTTAACGCAAAACCAGGCAGCTTTGGCTGGTATATAGATGAGGTAAAACATCTTGCTATGCCCATATTTATAGGTGTATTTGGCTCACTGGCAGGGTTTTCAAGGTATGTAAGAAGTGGTGTAATAGATACTCTGGATAAAGATTTTGTAAAATTGATGTTTATAAGAGGAATCAGCAAAAAGAGAATACTATACAAGCATGCATTAAAAAATGCTCTACTGCCACTTATTACAATAATGGGATTATCCATACCATCCCTAATTGGTGGAAGTGTTATTATTGAATCAATATTTGCAATACCCGGCATGGGAAGGCTCTTCTATTTTTCCGCAATGGCAAGAGATTACCCTACAGTAATGGGCATTCTAACCATAAGTACTATACTAACACTATTTGGAAATCTTATAGCTGATATATGTTATGCTTTGACAGATCCAAGGATAAAGTATGACTGAATTTACGCCCTTATACATAAAAACCTATGAGGAAGGCAAATTTGATGAAAAAATAGAACACGCATACGATATTTTAAAAAACTGTAGACTCTGCCCGCGGCTATGTAAGGTAAATAGATTAAAAGGCAAAAAAGGGATATGCAACACAGCTGAGCCACCAGCAATAGCAGATTACTTTCCCCATTTTGGTGAGGAGGATGTCCTTGTTGGGAAAAACGGATCAGGCACAATATTTATATCGTGCTGTAATCTATTGTGCATATACTGTCAAAATGCCTCAACAAGCCATCTATGCGAAGGCAACACCACCACCATAGAAAATTTTGCCCAAATGATGATATCCTTACAAAACAAAGGGTGTCATAACATAAATATAGTAACAC
Source organism: Hippea maritima DSM 10411 (assembly GCF_000194135.1). GTDB lineage: Bacteria > Campylobacterota_A > Desulfurellia > Desulfurellales > Hippeaceae > Hippea > Hippea maritima. The sequence continues at coordinate 1,200,202 of NC_015318.1, forward strand.
CCACACACATTGTACCACAACTCTTGATGGCTTTGAAAATAGCTATAGAGAAGGGTCTTCATATTCCACTTATCTATAATACAAGCGGATATGAGTTAGCTAACACTTTGAGTATTTTAGATGGCATTGTCGACATTTACATGCCTGATTTCAAATACTGGGACAGCCAAACAGCTGAGGCGTATTCATCAGCCAAAGACTATCCAGAAATAACAAGAAACGCCATAAAAATAATGCATAAACAGGTGGGTGACTTGATTATAGAAAACGGTATAGCAAAAAGAGGACTGCTTATAAGGCATCTAATTTTACCCAATAGACTTGCAGGCACAAAAAATATAGTAAACTTCATAGCCAAAGAAATATCTCCTAACACATACACCAATATAATGGCTCAATATAAACCTTTCGGTTTGGCTTACAGATTTGACGAAATTGCAAGGCCGATAACAGAAGAAGAATACTTAGAAGCCCTATTGTGGGCCAAAGAGGCAGGTCTAAAGAGACTTGATAAAACCTGCTATGAGTTTTTAAAAAAGAGGGGTATAGAGGAATGATGCATGCTATAACGCTGAAGGACTTAGATTTATCATCGCCCATAGAGGCAATTATAAACAAAAACACCATACCACCAAAATTCAAAAACTGCTTGTTTGATAATTACATACCAGATAAAGACTATCCATCTCAAAATCAAGCAAAAGAACGATTAATTCAATTAGTTCAACAAATAGAAACCTTCAAAAGAAAAACGCCAAAAAATAGACTGTTACGTAAATTTTTAAAAACCAACAAGCCGCCACACATATATTTAGATGGTGTATTCGGTGTCGGAAAAACCCATTTACTTGCCTCTATAGGCAATTCATATACAGGTCCCAAGGTGTTTCTATCTTTTTCCGAGCTTATGTATCTAATAGCCTATTTCACGCTCTTGGATGTAGTAAATATGCTCTCTAAATACGATATAGTTCTTTTGGATGAATTTGAAGTTGATGACCCCGGCGATGCTATGATGGGTATAAACTTTGTAAGGGAAATAAACAAAACAGACACAATAGTAATAGCTACATCAAACACCCTCCCATCCCAAATAGGAGCAAGAAAACTAGACTTGTTAACATTTAAAGCAAGAATAGGAACTCTAATAAATTCTTTCGAAACTATAATAATTGACGGCAAAGATTATAGATTCAGGCAACCCAGTTTAGACTTTAGTATTTTAAACTCCAATCTAAAAGAAGTTTTTGAAAACTACAAACCCAAAAATAAAGCCAAACTCTATGTAAACGCAGAAGAACTTATAGATAAGCTAAGGGAAGTACATCCAACACGTTACAGAAACATAGCTTATTCTCTTGATGCTATATTCATAGAAAACCTAAGACCGTTCAGCGATGCAGAATTAATGGATGCCCTACGGTTCACATATCTCATAGATATGCTCTATTATGGCAATGTGAATATATTTGCAAGCTCAAATATAAACGATATATGGGATTTATTCCATGAAGATTTAAAGGAAGGCAAATTCAAAACAAAGGTAGGCAGATGTCTTTCAAGGCTAACGGAAAAATGTGTATTACTTAAAGCAGGCTAAGCAATTCTAGGGGTTTATTTAAAATAAAATCAACCCTGTATTTTTCCAATATATCTTTATTTCTAAAACCGTAGGCTGCCCAACCTATACTAACCTTTGCAGATTTTGCAGCCTCTATGTCATTTTCAGAATCACCTACCATAATACCACTATCAAACTTTAGGTTATACTTATCCTTAAGCAATAATATTGGCTGAGGATGCGGCTTTCTAAAAGGCAGACTATCTCCGCATATAACATCTTTGAAATAAAAATTGATTTTTAACCCTTCTATTACACGTTTTGTAAATATGAAACTCTTATTAGTAATAATAAACATATCTGTATTTTTTCTTTTGAGATTCTCTAATACCTCCAAAACACCATCGTACAATATAGTATTATCAAGTAAATGGTCGTAGTAGTGGGCAAAGAAGAAGTTCATTACACTATCGAATAAATCAACCCTACCCTCTTCTTTTAAGCAATCTTCAACCAACCTCCTAACGCCGTTCCCCACAAAGCTATAGATTTTCTCATTTGGAAGAGGCTCTAAAGAAAACTCAATGAGCGCAGCATTTATACTATTTGCAAGATCCAAGCGAGAATCTATGAGAGTACCATCAAGGTCAAAAAGAACAAAATCCATAAAAATAAAAGGGGGCTAAAGCCCCCTCTTTATACCTTTTTGAAAACAATAACGGCGTTTGTACCCCCGAAACCAAAAGAATTTGACATAGCCGTCTTAATTTCTTTTTTGAGTGCTTCATTAGGAGTATAAAATAGATCACACTCATCATCAGGATTATCCAAGTTCATCGTTGGGGGAACAATACCTTCTTTGAGTGCTAAAACACTAAACACAGCCTCAACACCGCCAGCAGCACCCAACAAATGACCTGTTACGGACTTAGTTGAACTTATAGTTAGCTTATAAGCATGTTCGCCAAACACCGTTTTAATGGCCTTTGTTTCGATAATATCGTTAAAGTGAGTAGATGTTCCGTGCGCGTTTATGTAATCAATATCCTCAGGGTTTAACTTAGCATCATTCAAGGCCATCCTCATAGCGTATGTTGCACCCTCTCCATTGGGGTCAGGTGCTGTAAAGTGGTAAGCATCATCGCTCATGCCAAAGCCTGCGAACTCTGCCAAAATTTCAGCTCCTCTTTTAACAGCATGCTCGTATTCCTCAAGAATCAAAACACCGGCACCTTCCCCTATGACAAAGCCATCCCTGTCTTTATCGAATGGACGAGAAGCTTTATGGGGTTCATCATTCCTGGTGGAAAGAGCTTTCATATTGGCAAAGCCGCTGACAGCCAGAGGTGTTATAGTAGACTCTGTCCCTCCGCATATCATAACATCCGCATCACCGTATGCGATGCAACGAGCAGCTAAACCTATTGAGTGGGTCCCTGTAGCACATGCCGTAACATCACTAAAATTTGGTCCTTTTGCACCAAATTGCATTGCTATGTTTCCGGCAGCCATGTTTATAACGGCAACAGGAATAAAGAAGGGCGATACCCCCTTCTGACCCCTCTTAAGATAAGCCTCATTGTACTTTTCAATTGTTTGAAGCCCACCTATGCCACTTCCTACACTTACACCAACTCTAAATGGGTCTTCTTTGCTCATATCCAAACCAGCGCTTTTAACAGCTTCATCTGTTGCTGCAATGGCATACAAAGAAAACAAGTCAATCTTTTTTACATCCTTCTTCTCAACATACCTTGTAGGCTCAAACCCTTTAACCTCACCTGCTATCTGCACAGTTAACTCAGAAGCGTCGAAGCGTGTTATCTTATCTATGCCGCTTACACCCTTGCAGGCATTTTCAAAACTTTCCTTAGCATTCAAACCAACGGGTGTTATAGCTCCAACACCTGTTACAACAACCCTTCGCATAGCTCTCTCTTATTTATTTAAATGGGATTCAACATAATCGATAGCATCCTGTACAGTAACGATTTTTTGGGCATCAGAATCCGGAATGTCTATGCCGAACTTCTCCTCCATAGCCATAACAAGTTCAACTGTATCCAAGGAATCTGCACCCAAATCCTCGATAAATTTAGCCTCAGGCTTTACCTCATCTTCATCCACACCCAACTGCTCAACTACAATCTTTTTTACTTCCTCTGCTACGTTCATCTTACAAACCCCCTCTTTTATTTTTAGATATATAATCCGCCACTTATATTGATAACTTCACCCGTTATATACGAAGATTCCTCACTCAACAAAAACTCAACCAAATTGGCCACATCCTCTACGCTACCCAAACGGCCAAGCGCAATATTATCCATTAAAGCTTTTTTCTGTTCTTCACTCAAAGCAGCTGTCATATCTGTTTCTATGTAACCTGGAGCAACAGCATTAACCCTTATATTGCGCCCTCCAAGTTCTTTAGCTAAAGATTTTGTTAAACCAATCAAACCTGCCTTGCTCGCAGCATAATTAGATTGCCCTGCATTTCCCATAAGACCTATAATGCTTGAGATATTGACTATCACACCAAACCTTTTTTTTATCATATATTTAGATACATGCTTTATGCAGTTTATAGCACCTTTAAGATTGACATCTATAACACTATCTATATCCTCTTTATTCATTCTCATTATAAGATTGTCTTTTGTGATACCTGCATTATTTATCAAATAGTCAATGCTTCCATATTTATTTGCTATTCGTTTTATTGCCTCGCCTGCACCATCAAAATCAGCTACATTAAAACCTATAGCCTCGCATTTGCCACCCTTTGAGGTGATCTTATCGCACAATTTCAGGGCTTTATCCTTACTTGAGGAGTAATTAATAATAACCGTTAAACCCCTCATTGCAAGTTGATATGCTATTTGTGCTCCTATGCCCCTGCTTGCCCCAGTTACTAAAGCTACACTACCCTTAAACATCATACCTTATCCTTATAGCCATTATAACTTTTTAAGTCAACCACATAATTTATATTACCCTTGCGCATTTGTCTTTTTAGCATAGAAGAAAGCACGTTTTTAGGTCCGAACTCTACAAATTCATCACACCCAAACTCTATAGCCTTTTGAACATTGTCTGTCCATCTCACAGGGTCTGTTATCTGGCTTATTAAGTAATCCCTTATTCTTGCACTCTCGCCGATAATTTCCGATTTTGTATTTTCTACAACTGGCCTTTGCGGCTTCCTAAACTCTATTTTCTCTAGAACCTTAGCCATTTTATCCTTAACGGGCTCCATCAAAGCGCAATGGAATGGGGCAGATACGTTCAATGGTATTACTTTACCCAAACCTCTTTCACTTGCAAGCTGCGACACCTTTTCCACGCCCTCTTTGTAGCCCGACACTATAACCTGGTTTTTAGCATTGTAATTGGCTATTTGACAGTAGCCATTCTCAAAGTTTTTAGCAACACCCAAACAAAGTTTCTCTATTTCTTCATGTTTGTCGGTTATTATAGCAGCCATAGCCCCAACACCCTCAGGCACAGCCTCTTGCATAAACTCACCCCGCTTATGAACAGCATAGACGGCATCCTCAAAATCTAATGCATCTGCCGCAACTAAAGCCGAATACTCACCCAGAGAGTGCCCCGCAGCCACATCAAAATCAAAATCCGTCTCACTTTTTACAAGATCATAAATAGCCAATGAAACCGTTAAAATGGCAGGCTGAGCAAAAGCCGTAAGCGTTAGTTTATCTTCTGGGCCTTCAAACATTAAAGATTTCAAATCAAAACCCAATGCCTTATTTGCCCTATTAAAAGTTTGTTTTACTATATCAAAGTTGTCGTATAAATCCTTACCCATTCCAACAAACTGAGAACCCTGCCCTGTAAACATTAAAAATCTCATTTTCAAGCTCCCAAAAGCTCATTTATATTAGCAACAACGTTTTTAGCCTCATCTACAATCTCTTTTATTATCTCATTAACAGGCTTAATATCTGAAATTAAACCAGAAATCTGACCAGCCATAACACTTCCGTTTTTCACATCACCCTCTCTTGCTGCAAGCCTCAATCTACCTTCACCGAATTTTTCAAGTTCCTCAGGTGTAGCTCCATTGCCTTCTAATTTTAAAAACTCCCTTGCAAGTTTATTTTTAATGATCCTAACCGGATGGCCTGTCGCCCTTCCGGTAATAACCGTATCTCTATCCTTAGCTTTAACAACAACCTCTTTATAAGCCTCAGAAATTGTACACTCAACTGAAGCAACAAAACGGGTACCCATCTGTACACCTTTAGCACCCAATGCTAGAGCAGCAACAAATCCCCTGCCATCGGCTATTCCACCTGCAGCTATAACGGGAATCTTCACAGCATCCACAACCTGAGGCACAAGAGCCATTGTTGTGAGTTCGCCTATATGACCGCCAGATTCCATGCCCTCTGCTATAACAGCATCCGCCCCGGTATCTTCCATCCTTTTTGCCAGTGCAACACTTGCTACAACCGGTATAACTTTAGCACCTATAGACTTGAACCTATCCATATATTTGCCCGGGCTGCCAGCGCCCGTTGTTATAACCTTTACTTCATGCCTAACAACAACATCAACAACATCATCTACATAAGGTGAAAGCAGCATTATGTTAACGCCAAAAGGCTTCTCTGTAAGCTCTTTTGCCTTAATTATCTCATTTTCTACCCAATCTGCAGGCGCATTACCTGCAGCTATAATACCCAAACCGCCAGCTTCAGAAACAGCAGCAGCTAATACTGCGTCACTGACCCATGCCATACCACCTTGGATTATCGGATACTCTATACCTAATAGATCACAAATCTCTGTCCTAAACATCTATCACCACCTTACAACACCTGCAGCCCAGGTTAAACTTGCGCCAAAACTATTTAACAAAATCACATCCCCTTCCTTTATCCTGCCGCTCTTGTAAGCCCAATCCAATGCAAGAGGAATAGATGCAGCTGATGTATTGGCATGCTTGTCTATGGTCACTATAACCCTATCTTCATCTATACCTGCCCTCTTTGCCACACTTTCTATAATCCTCTTATTGGCTTGATGAGAAACCATAAGATCAACATCATTAAAATCCATATTGACCAAATCCAAAGCTTCTTTGCTTACACTTGCTATACTTCTCACAGCCATTTTAAAGGTTTCATTACCTTTCATCTTTATGTAAATTTCTCTGCCTTCAATAACCTCTTCTGAGCATGGTTTAGCACTACCTGGAGCAGGAACCCTCATAAGATCAGTATATCTACCGTCTGAATGCATAACCATACTTATTATACCTTTATTCTCATCCTCTACAGCCTCAAGGAGAACACACGCCGCCCCATCCCCGAATAAAACACACGTGGTTCTATCAGTCCAATCTACAATTTTACTTAAAACTTCAGAACCTATCACAAGGGCATTTTTTACCATACCGGCTTTTATGTATGCATTAGCCACAGATAAGGCATACATAAAACCGCTACAGGCAGCATTTATGTCAAAACCAAAAGCATTATAAGCTCCAAGTTTTTCCTGAACAAACAGAGCGGTTGCAGGTAAAGGTTGGTCCGGCGTTACAGTGGCAACCACTATAAGCTCAATATCGGACGGAGACAGATCACTGCCCTTTAAGGCATCTAAAGCAGCTTTATAGGCAAGATCTGATGTAGATTCACCATCTTCAACAATATGTCTTATTTTTATACCTGTTCTCTGTGTTATCCACTCATCAGAGGTATCGACCATTTTTTCCAAGTCAAAGTTTGTCAAAATTTTCTTGGGTAGATAAGCCCCTGTAGAGATAATCTTTGCATTCATGTCCTCACAGCCCCCTTTAATTCCTTAAGAACAAAGCAACCCTCCATAGCTGACTCTATTTTGTCGTTCACCTTCTCCTTCGAAAATTTTACAGCCTTCAAAATAGCATTCTTTATGGCTACGCCGTTGCTTCTACCATGGCTTATAATGCATGAACCCCTAACCCCCAAAAGAGGAGCGCCGCCAAACGACGAATAATCTGTCTTACTTTTTAAAACCCTAAATGCTGGCTTTGCTAAAAGAAAGCCTATTTTATACCAAAAACTCCTTTTTATTTCCTCTTTTAGAAACTCTATAATTAGATCCGGAATGGATTCACTAACCTTCAAAACAACATTTCCCACAAACCCGTCGCATACAACTACATCTGCTCTACCCTTGTATATTTCATCACCCTCTATGTTACCTATAAAATTTAATCTACTCTTAGAAAGTAAATCGTAACTGGACAACGTGAGCTGATTACCCTTTCCTGGCTCTGAGCCATTGCTTAAAACTGCAACGCGGGGGTTATCTATACCAGCAACATGTTTTGCATACACATACCCCATAATGGAAAACTCAAGAAGATGTTGAGGTTTACAGTCAACATTAGCCCCTACATCAAGCATCAGCATCTGACCCTCAAGAGTAGGCAAAAGCGTAGCTATGGCAGGCCGGGAAACACCTTTAATTCTACCCAAGGTAAACATAGCCAATGCCATAGCTGCACCTGAATTGCCGGCTGTCATAAATGCGTCGGCCTTACCCTCTTTTACAAGATTAATGCCTACAGCCATAGAAGAGTTTTTTAACCTTAGAGCCTGAGAGGGTTTATCAGACATTCGCACAACTTGAGGAGCATCTACAATATTGATTCTCTTTCTAAAACTATCCTCAAACCCCTTAATAAAACCCTTTAACTCCCCCTCTTTGCCCACAAGATATACAAAAAGATCGCTATTTTCCCTTAGTGCAAACTCAATACCCTTTATGACTTCCTGCGGAGCATGATCCCCGCCGTATGCATCGACGGCAACAGATATCATTTACTCCTCAGGTGTTAAAACTTCTCTATCTCCATAATAGCCACAAGATGGGCATACCCTGTGTGGGAGTTTATACTCACCGCAGTTTGGACATTTTGTCAAAGGAACATTTTTTAATTTCTTGTGTGTTGCCCTCTTTGCAGCCCTTGAATGACTTGACTTTCTCTTTGGCTGAGCCATTTTCTCTCTCCTTTCCTACACAAGTTCTAATTCATTGAAAAAGAATTTTATCTCATAGTTTGCAGATTCTTCAGAGTCAGAACCGTGAACAGCATTCCTTTCAATGTTTGAGCCGTAAAGTTTTCTAATTGTACCTTCTTCCGCCTCTTCTGGGTTTGTTGCTCCCATTAGTTTTCTGTAATCTGCTATTGCATTTTCCTTCTCCAAAACCATAACGACAATAGGACCCTCAGACATAAAATCCGTTAGAGAATCATAAAAAGGCCTATCTTTGTGGACTATGTAAAACTTTTTGGCCTGCTTTTTAGTTAAATGGATTTTTTTCATTCCTATGATGTTAAAACCATTTTCCTCGAGCATAGATATAACCTTGCCTGCATTTTTAGCTGCTACGCAGTCTGGCTTAATGATAGATAAAGTCCTCTCAACCACTCTTTGCCTCCTTGCTTTGTGTAGTTTTTGTATTATTAGTCTTGCTATTGCTGACAGTAGAACTTGAAGAACTTGCCAAATTTGAGCTTTTATAATCTGTTACATACCAACCTGAACCTTTAAGTTCGAAGGATGTTTGAGATACGAGTTTTTTTATTCCACCTTCTTTACCGCAATTTGGACAAACATCGGGTGCTGGATCTGTAAACTTTTGCAAAAGTTGAAACCTATGCGAACAAAACTTACACTCATACTCATATATAGGCATTTTCGTCTATCCTCCTAATCTTAAGAGTATCTCATCATCGTCTAAGCAATCTATTCTCACAAGCTTACTTCTCGATTTCTCACCTTTCACGATCTCTATACAGCTTTTTGCAACCTTAAGCCTTTTTGCTAATTTATCAACCACAGCCTTATTAGCCTTGCCTTCAACAGGTTTTTCCTTAATTTTTAAGGTTAATACCCCTTTATCAAAATCGAACTGCTCGACCTTAGAGTTGGGTTTAACCTTGACCTCTAAAATCACTCCTCCCCCTCCAAAAAGCCTAAAAAAATTAGCACAATAGACCCCACAAAGTCAACTTTTTAAACCAAAATATAATTTGACCTTTTATTTTTTATTAGCAATAATTACAATATGAGTCCCAAAATTACCGAAAAAACTTACATAAGGGCTGTATATACAGTGCTCTTTTTAGTATTCATAATAATGAGCGGTGCGTTCCACTACATTGAAAGATATCAAAAAGATGCCATATACAACTTCGTTTATAATTATGAACTAAACAGACAGAAGAAGGAAATTAAGCTTGAAACCTATGCAGCTATATCTTTTATAGATAGTTATACAAAATCAACAATAAAAAGCACCTTCAGGAATTTAGCCTACGAGGCCCATCTGGAGAAAATAAGACTCAACCCACACACAAAAAACTTGATTAACTCCCTAAAATTAGACACAAATAAAAAAAGCGCACGGTTTGTTTTATTCTATGATAATGGTACATCAAGCGTGGATTTTTTAAACCTAAACAGGTGTAAACCCTACTCATAAAACCTAAATCTATCATTCAATGATATTCGATTATATACATGCTCTTTGAAGGAATTCAAAGAGGGTAGTTTCAATGAAACAATTCTATTGGCTCTAACACCAATAACAGACAGCATAAAACTAGGGGCATATAAAAATATGTTAGAAGTAGAAAACCAAATCATGGAATATACATTCCCTCAACTAAACAAATTTATACTTACCGACAAGAATCAGGATAGTTACTTTTTTGTGGTAAGGATGTTAAACCTCAATGGGGGCGATGCATTTGCCATGAATATATATAACAAATCCAAAGGCGTGAGCATAGGCAAACCCGTATCATCAAAAGGAACGGATGCAAAGGGTAATCCATACAGAGAAAAATATCTAAAGGCCTTAAGAGAAAAAGGAGAAACATACTCTACATACTGGTACCCATCACCTACAACAAGTAAACCCCGCCTGAAGATTTCCTTTAGAAAATATTACAAACCACTCCATTGGATGATTGGAACGGGTTTCTATGTGGATGCCATCAAACAGACAGCTACACTATTTACAAATAATCTATTTAAACGGATAAGATACTTTCAATTGCTACTGTTTTCACTCTACCTTCTAACGGTTGCATTAATACACATAATAAATAATCAATTTTCCTCAGTGACAAACAAAGACACAAATCTAATAACATCTGCCATACCCAAAATAGGCCTAAAAAAAGACCCCATAGAGATAAACAGAATCCACCTAAGTAAGCTAAAAACTATAGCGGAAAAGCTCAACAGTCTCTCTGCTACAATAATAGATAAAAGCGAACAGATAGAAAAAAACAGAATAGAGTTTATTAGAACCTTCGTTAAAGTATTAGAGGTAAGGGATTTCTACACAAAAGGACACTCAGAAAGAGTTGCCCTTTATGCCCAAAAAATCGCACAAATTTTAGGTTTATCAGAAAAAAAACAACAGGATATATACATTGCTGGCCTATTACATGATTTGGGAAAGGTGGCAATACCAGATAGCATACTACTAAAACCGGGTAAACTAAGTGAATACGAGTACAAGATTATGAAATACCACCCTGTATTTTCCTATGAACTCACAAAGGATGTTGAATTTTTTAAAGGCATATCCAAATTTATCAGACAGCACCACGAACGATGTGATGGAAGCGGATATCCAGACGGTTTAAAATGTGAAGAAATTACACTGGAAGGTAAGATTTTAGCAATAGCTGACGTGTTTGATGCCCTAACCACATCAAGACCTTACAGAAAAGCCTTTTCCTTAGAAGAAGCACTGAAAACAATGAAAGACATGCCCCTCGATACAAACATAATTGCGGTTATAGAAAACAAAATCAAGGATATTTACATAGAAGAAAAAAAGAATGAACTGCCATCGGATATGTTGTCAAGGGTAGAAAAAAGCAGAATAGACCTATTTGAGAAGGATGTTTTCAGTGGTATCCACAGAATTAAAAGCCTTATAAACTTTATAGATAAGCTCATAGATAATCAAATAGACTTCTATCTATTTATGGTAGATATAAAACATCTAAAAAAGATTAATTACCTATTCGGATACCAAAAAGGTAATGAGGTTATAAATAGAGTAGTCTCAACTATAAAAAACTTAAAATTTGCCTTGTATCCCAGCAGGGTTGGCTCAAACTATTTTGCCTTTGTATATACTAAATATGACGTAGTTAAAATAAACAAGGAACTCCTAAATGAATTAAAAAAGATCAAGATAAACAACACTGAAGTGGAATTTTTTACTACATTTATTCATTCAAAAGGTTTAAGAAACGGCGAGGAGGTAATCTACCTCGCCGAAATGCAGATAGAAAGTCTAAAATGCTCCTCGCTGAGAAAGAAAAACTCACCTGTCTAATGCCCTTAGAAACTCCTCAGCCTCTTTAGCCCATATAAAGTTTTCCACTTTAACATTTGCCTTCTTGACGCCGTCAACTGAAAGAATTGCCTTCTTTATGGCTATTGCAAGCTGCAAACCTACAGGACAGTTCTCAACTGTGGGTCTAAACTTTATGCTGGCAACCCCGTTTTGTTCATCCACTTTCAAATCATAGACAAGCTTTAGCTTTACAACATCTTCTCTCAATTCTGGGTCATAAACGCCTCTTAATTTCTCTAATATCTCATCCTTTATACTCATAGCTTCTCCATAACCTTTGAGTATATTTCATCAACAGTCCTTTTGACCGAATCGCAGGCCTCATAAGGTATCTGCAGATTAACTATGGCCTTGGGTACGCATTCATCAAATGGAATCCTGCCAAGAACATCCATACCCTCTTTTTCTGCAAATTTCTCTATCTGCCTGGTTTTTTCTTCATTCAGGTCATATTTGTTTACAACCACCCCGCTTTTTACTTTAAAAGAATCGCAGAGTTTTTTTACCCTTTCTAAATCATGCAAGCCGGCCGGCGTTGGTTCAGACACCACCACTACGTAATTAGCACCGGAGATAGTAGATATAACAGGGCAGCCAATACCAGGTGAACCATCTACTAAAATGTACGGTATGTTTTGTTCCTCACTTATCAGGTGAGCCCTGTGTTTAACCATAGTAACGAGGTTTCCAGAATTTTCAGCACCGGGATAGAGTTTTGCATGTACCATTAATCCAAATGGGGTTTCGGATTCGTACCATTCTCCTGAGTAAACCTCATTCATAGCAATGGCCTCAGTTGGGCATGCAACCTTACACAATTCGCAGGAATCGCACTTTAGCTCATCCACATAGTAATTGCCATCTGGATTTATGTGTATTGCATCAAATCTGCAAAGCCTCCTACATAAATCGCATTTAACGCATTTGTCAACATCTATTATGGCTTTAGGGTTTCCTTTGAAAAGCTCTTTATGTTTAAGCTTTGGATTGGTTAAGATATACATATTTGCAGCATCAGCATCAGCATCAACTATTATCTTATCCTTCATCACATAAGCTAAGCTTGAGGTTAGAGTTGTTTTACCCGTGCCACCCTTGCCACTAATTATAACAAGCTCCCTACTCATATCCTTTCCTCTATCTGCTTAATCACTTCTTTAAAATCGTTTTTGAATTTTTCAAACGGCAAAGCCCCGTTTGAATAACTCCTTGCTATATCTTTAGAAAACGGCAGTCTGTAGAGTATGGGAATAGTCTCCTCTTGAGCATAATCTTCAATAAGCCTATTATTCTTTTCATACTTATTCACAATGATTCCGAAATTTAGACCCATATCTCTAACAAGCTCAACAGATAGCTTTAAATCGCTTAATCCAAAGGGTGTGGGTTCTGCCACCAAGATAACGAAATCAACGCCATCTATAGTCTCAACAACAGTGCAAGATGTGCCTGGTGGTGAGTCTAAAACAACTGTTTTTGAATCATCCATGTAGTCCCGTTTCAATGTGGCAATAAGTTGGGTTGCACTGGCCTGACCTATATCCAAAAGTCCCATAACAAAGTCTATATGGCTAGCCTTTCCAGTCCTTATTTCACCTACCCGCTTCGGAACTTCAATCAAAGCCCCCTCAATGGGGCACACATAAGCACAGGCCCCACAAGAATGACATAACTCATCAAAGAACATTGTTTTTTTAAGGGGTTCACCCATAACTACCAAAGCCTTATAGGCACAAACCTCTGCACACTTACCACAAAATGTGCAGACATCTTCATTTATCTGGGGCACAAGCTCAGTATAAGGAATCTTTTTTTCTATCCTGGGTTTTAAAAAGAGGTGGCCATTTGGCTCTTCAGCATCGCAATCGATATACTGGGCATTATCCAAAGAATAGGCAAGCATAGTCGCAATGGTGGTTTTCCCTGTACCACCTTTTCCGCTTGTTACGGCTATTTTCATAACTATTCTCCTTTAGAATCTCTCAAGCTTACCCTCTTTAAGAAGCTCTATATTATCTTTAACCGTTCCTTGTTGGGCTTTATATAATTCTAAGTTGGCTGATCTCAGAATCTCCAACGCATTTGGGCCGTAGCTTCCAGATATAATGGCATTTATCCCCTTCTCAACACTGAACTGAGCAGTAGATACACCAACACCACCCTGATTGTTCAAAAATGGGTTTTTGATAGCTTCGAATTCACCGCTATCGGTATCATAGATTATAAAATACTCACCTCTTCCGTATCTCTCATCAATAGTGCTTTCCAATTTATCGCCTTTGGCTGTAATCATGATCTTCATATAATTCTACCTCCCAAAATAAATAAAAATAACCCCGCTGCATAAGCGCGGGGCTTAATCTTCTCCTTCAAGCTCTTTCAATCTCAACTTTAGCGCTTCTATAGAGCGGGTTAGAGAATCTATCTGGCTTTCTAAAAACTTCTTCTCATCATCCTTTGACGGGGCAGATGGTGCATGATAAAAATACGGTTCATAACCCCATCTTCCAAAGCCAAAGCCCCTGCCTCTTCCAAATCCTCTACCTCCGCCAAAACCTCTACCCCATCCAAATCCAGAGCTTCTAACCATGTAGCCGGGCACTGTGTTTCCTGAACAATAACCCAAACCTCTACCCGTTCTTGGACCTGCTCCAAAAGGACCTGTTCTGTCCCCCCATGGCATATCTATCACCTCCAACTCATTTTTTTACATTTTTTCATAATGGATTAATACACTTTTTATGGCAACTTTCAAGAGTTATTTTATCACTTATTGAACTTATGTTCAATTTTTTGGACTCAAAGCAACACACAAAACCAAAAACCATAAAAATCACGCCAAGCTCAAATTTTAACTTTACACCCATGCAACGTGAGCTATCACCTATAGTTGACTGTTCATCCCTTTTTATGTAAAGTTTCCTCTATGAATGAGAAGGTTTATCTAATCGACGGTAGTTCATTTTTGTATAGATTTTTCTTTGCCATTAGAGGTCTATCCTACAAAGGTATGCCTACCGGCACCATCTTTGGATTTGCAAAACTGCTTTTGGAGCTTGATGCTGCAAATCCAACCTACATAGCCATCTTTTTTGATACAAAGGCAAAAACATTCAGGGAAGATATACTTGAGAGTTATAAGAAAAACAGACCCAAAATGCCGGATGAGTTGAGCATTCAGATAGAGCCAACAAAACAGCTCATCAAGGCATTTGGCATTCCCATTATTGAACTTGACGGCTTCGAGGCAGATGACCTCATTGCAACCTATGCAGAGAAACTAAAAAACGACTTTGAGGTTATAATCATAGCATCGGATAAAGACCTATTTCAGCTTGTAAACAGTAATGTAAAGATATACGACCCAACCAAGAAGGTTTTTTACGACAGAGAGGGGGTATTTAAAAAGCTTGGTGTTTATCCCGAACAGGTTGCAGATTTTCTGGCTTTAGTGGGAGATAGTATCGACAACATACCCGGCGTAAAGTCCATCGGACCAAAAACAGCCGCAAGTTTATTGGCTCAATATAAAAACATAGAGGGTATATTGCAAAATTTAGACAATCTAAAGCCAAAAATTAAAGAAGCTATAGAAAAGGAAAAAGATAATTTAGAGCTTTACAGAAAATTAACCATAACAGATAAAAAAGCACCTATAAAAATAGAATTAGAGGCAATGAAAAAGAAAGAAAAAGACATAGATAAGATCCAGGAGTTATTCTTAAAATTTGGATTTAAATCGCTTCTTAAATCACTTCCAGTAAAACATAATACAGTTTCTATGAGCAAAAGCCATACAATCTTAATGGCATTAAACAAATCCGCCATACTAATAGAAAATAATCAAATAAAAAGAATAGAACCAGGATTTGTAAACACAGATATAGAGACCGTTTATGATTTTAAGGAATTACTCACACAAGGTTTTCAGTTTGAAAAATACCCATTCGACATAAAATTGGCCTCATATCTTGTAAACCCAGATTCAAAAGGCAATCCGAGGGTATGCTTTGAAAATATAAATGACGAGGCATTTGCAAAACTCATGAATCTATCTGAGGAAGAAGCAATTTTAGAATCCTACCCCTTTTTAAGAGAATATATAGAAGGAAATAACTTGAACTTCCTTCTAAGTCAGGTCGAGACACCCCTTTCTGAGGTGCTGGTATCGATGGAAAAGAGAGGAATAAAGATAGACTCAGAATATTTGACATCATTTGAAAATGAATTGGCAAACAAACTTTATGCTACAGAAAAACAAATACATGCATTGGCAGGTGAGGAGTTTAACATAAACTCCACAAAAGAACTTCAACGTATTCTTTTTGAAAAACTAGGCATAAAACCCATAAAAAAGACAAAAACGGGTTATTCCACAGACTCAGAGAGTCTGCAAATGTTGGCTCAAAAATACGAAATAGCCCAGCTAATTATCACCTACCGTGCAATTTCGAAGGTCATATCCACCTACATAAGACCATTTTTGGATAAGATGGACAAAAGCAACAGACTTCATACAACATTCAATCAGACACTAACATCTACAGGCCGGCTTTCATCTTCAAATCCAAACCTACAGAATCTACCTGCTGGGGATGATGAACTGCATTCTGGCATTAGAAAATCGGTGGTTGCACCTAAAGGATATAAACTTATCTGCTCAGATTACTCTCAAATAGAATTAAGGGTTTTGGCTCAAATGAGCAAGGATAAAACGCTTATTGAAATATTTAAAAACAACGAGGATATACACACACAAACAGCCGTTAAAATCTTCGGCGTTCATCCTTCAATGGTTGACCACCACTTACGTAGGATGGCAAAAACAATAAACTTCGGCATAATCTATGGGATGGGCTATGTATCCCTATCAAAAACTCTAAATATCAGCAAAGATAAGGCCAGACAGTTTATAGAAAAATACTTTGAGAGGTTCGCAGGCGTAAAATCATATATAGAAAATACTACGGAAAAAGCCACAAAGAATGGATTTGTGGAGACATACTTCGGCAGAAGGCGTTATTTTTTCAATATAAACTCAAACAACAAGCGGTTAGCTCAGTTCGAAAAAAGGGCTGCAGTCAATGCCACAATCCAGGGTACAGCCGCAGATATAATAAAGATAGCTATGGTTAAGCTGTATGAAAAACTAAAAAATTTAGATGCCCACATAGTCTTGCAGGTTCACGATGAGTTGCTTGTTGAGGCAAAAGAAGATATAGCCGAGAATGTGGCAGGTATAGTAAAGGACACAATGGAAAATGCCGTAAAGTTTGATATACCCATAAAAACCAATACAAAGATAGCGAATAACTGGTATGAAGCAAAGTGAACTGTTTTTAAAAACCCTTAAAGGCGAAAAGGCAGGCTATACACCTGTATGGTTTATGCGTCAGGCGGGAAGATTCCTAAAAAGCTATAGAAGAATCAGAGAAAAATATCCGCTACTTGAGATGTTTACGAACAAGGAATTGATTGTAGAAATTACACTCCTTCCTAAAAAATTAGGTGTAGATGCCCTCATCATCTTTAGCGACATACTCATACCCCTAAAACTCTTTGGGGCAAAGATAATTTATGAGGACGGCAAAAGTCCCTCGGTGATAATGGATAAAAGCAACATTCAATACCATGAAAACCTTGAGAATTTGAGTTTTCTATTCGAAGCCATAGGCGAGGTAAAAAGACATAAAAAGGATCTTGCCCTGTTGGGCTTTGCAGCCGCTCCATTTACGCTTTTATGTTATGTATTTGGTGGTGTTGAGTTTTTTAAACTTAGGGGATTAATGTATGAAAACCCCGATGGATTTAAAAAGCTAATGGATTTAACAACAAAAATGACTATAGACTATTTAAACATGCAACTCAACTCAGGCTGCGATGCGGTTCAGCTATTCGATAGCTGGGCTGGCCTATTGGATGAGAAAACCTATAGAGAGTTGGTTCTGCCATTCAATCAAAGGATAGCCAAAAGTATCAAGCCATCCATTTATTTTATTAAGAACTCACACCACTTAAACCACCTGCTGAACAAGATGGACTTTGATGGCTTTAGTATCGACTGGCGCAGCGACCTTGTTCAGGTCTATACCTCAACCAACAGATGTGTTCAGGGAAACTTAGACAACACTGTTCTTTTTGCCGATGAGGCAACAATAAAAACCAAAACAAAAGAAATACTCAAACAGACAGAAAAAATCCCCCACATATTCAACTTAGGCCACGGTGTTTTACCTCAAACGGATGAGGAAAAGATAAAGATGCTCGTTGACTTCATACACAATGAAACAGGCCGTTTTAGTTAATCTAGGTGGTATAGAAAAACCAACGGATATACCCGTATTTTTGTTTAGCATGTTCAATGATAAGCACATCATGCCACTAAAGCAGCCATTCAGGGCAATGGTGGCCTTTATCATAACCCTTCTAAGAGCAAAAAAAACCTATAACATACTAAAATTATCGCCATCCCCACTTGTAAGAATAACCAAAAGGCAGGCAGAGAAGCTATCTATAAAAACAAATAAGCATATAACTTATGGGTTTAGTTATTCAAAACCGTATTTTAACGATTGCGAGGGCACATTCATTGTTATGCAAAATTTCTATTCTCACACCACGCACGGCAAGGTTTTAGAATTAAAGAGGACAAAACCACCCTTGTGCATCCATAAAGGCTTCTTTGAGCTATTTGAGTCAAGGATAAACAACGCCTTAAAGAACCACCCCAATGCTGCTATACTTTTAAGTGCTCATTCGTTGCCGTTAAAACTGCTAAAAAAAACAAACGATCCATACAGAAACGACTTAGAGGTTTTTAGATTGGCGTTAAGCAGGATTTTAAAAAAGCCAATCTATCTATCCTTTCAGTCAAGGTTGGGGCCAATAGAATGGCTAAAACCAGAAACGGAAAAAGAGATAAAAAGGCTTTCAAAACATTACACAGAACTAATTATCTTACCTGTTAGTTTTACAACCGACAATACAGAAACAATTGTCGAGATAGACAGGGCTTATACAAAGATTGCTAAGGATTGTGGTTTTAGGTGGATAAAAAGGGTAAATTGTTTCAATGATGATGGTGATTTTATTGAGTTTTTAGCCTCCATCCTCTAACTTGTCACACTCTTTTTTACCCGTTTTTAGGTAAAGCTTAAATTTCTTAAGCCAACCCGGCTCACCATCTGGTGAGAGCCTTAAAAAGTTCAGAAATTTAACCACCCTATCGACCGTTTCTGGATGCAGATAGTGCTCTATGGCACAGGCATCTTGAGAAGATATAGTGCTGTCAACCTGCAACACATCACTCAAAAACTCCTTTAAGATCCTATGTCTTTCGTCGAGTTTCTTGCCTATCTTTTCACCCAACGGTGTTAATTCTATATATCCGTATGTTTCGTGTATCACAAGATTCTTTGCTTCAAGCTGTTTTACGGCATTAACAACAGAGGGCATTTTAACATCAAGGCTCTTTGCGATATCTTTTATCCTAACAACCTTATTGCTTTTAGTAATCTCATATATGGTTTTTAAATAATCCTCTGTTGAGGGTGTAAGCTTTACATCTTCCATATATCAATAATAATGAAAAAAGTCCAAGCCGTCAATGGAACAATTGTTCAAAATCACTCCAAAGCCTCCGATGATTCAAACTCAACCCTTTCTATGCGTTTAAAATCATCGGATATCTTTTGGGTAGTTATGTGAACATCCTTGGCATCCCTACTGAGTCTATCTATGTCTTTTATGAGCTTTTCCCATCTCTCTTTGTATCTTTCAAAATTCTTTGAGAGTCTTGCAAGCTCCTGCTGAATCTTTAAAGCCTGCTGTCTGGTCTTAACATCCTTAACAACTGCCTGAACAGTTGCAAGCAAAGCCATAAGGGTCGTTGGGGAAGCTATCCAAATCTTTTTTTGTCTTGCATAAGCTATAATATCTGCATGATGGGCGTTGACCTCGGCAAATATGGCCTCAGATGGCAAAAACATCACAGCCATATCAGCTGTTGTTGGAGGGCAAATGTACTTATCCGCTATATCATCTATGTGTTTTTTTAGATTTTGTTTAAATTGGCTTGTAAATCTTGCCTTGTCGGTCTCTTCTGCTTCAATCATTTTAACATAGTTCTCAAGGGGAAATTTTGAGTCCACAGCCAACAACCCCATCTCAGGGGCCTTTATAACGGCATCGGCCATAACCCTTTTGCCACTATTCTCAAAACTGTATTGGGTTTGATAAAGTTCCCCTTCCTGACCGAATACAGACTTTAGTATCGTCTCAAGCCGCACCTCACCAAACACACCTCTTTTCTTCTTATCATCCAAAATCTCTTGCAAAGACACCACATCTTTGGATAATTCCTCAATCTTACGCTGGGCCTCAGATATCCTTGCAATACCCTCTACTATATCTCTAAATGTCTTATCCACATTATCAAATCCAGACTTAAGTCTTTGATCAACCCTATCACTCAGTTGCATCAGTTTATCATTCACAGTCTCCATAAAATTTTTCAACTCATCCCTGTTTTTGAAGTTTTCAGCCTCTATGGTTGAATTTATATCCCTAAACTTCGTGTATAACTCTTCTTTTAATGTATCATTTAATTTCAGAGTTGTCTGATTGAGCTTTTCAAACAGTTCGGAATTCTTCTCTATCTGTTTTTGATTCTCAGTGGATATCCTGAGCAGCTCATCCTTTAGTTCATCCCTTATAAGCCTAAACTGCTTTGTCTGACTAAACGCCAAAAACAGAACCGCACTACCAACAAGTAGTGCGGCAACAATATAATAGACCTCCATTACTTTTTAACCTCTTTGCCCAATTTGGACTCAATCGATGTAATTTTCTGCGTTAGTCTGTTAGAGCGATTCTTCCTTATGTCAAATTTAACGGTTGAGTAGATCCTATTGCAATCAGGCTCAAGCACACTGTAAGCTTTGTTTATAAGCCCAAGAGCCTCTTCCATTGTATCTGTCTCAAACACCGTTCCCATGGGTGTAAGTTTATATTCAAAGCCACTCTCATCAATAACTTTAATAACTCTTGAAACATATGAACTCACACTTTCGCCTTTATCCGTTGGAAACATGGCAAACTCAACCAAAACAGACATCTAACCCCTCCGATTTTTAAGGATTCCTCTCTTTCAATGCTTTTTTGATTTTATCTATTACGCTTACATCTTCAAGAGTAGAAACATCTTGAGTAATCTCTTTATCTGAGGCAATTGCTTTAAGTACTCTTCTTACAATCTTGCCAGAGCGAGTCTTGGGTAGGGAATCCACAAAAACCACCTCGGATGGTTTTGCTATTGGAGAAACAGTTTCGCTTACATACTCTCTGAGTTTTCTAACTATCTCATCGTGCCTTGTTCTGTCAACACCTTCTTTAGGAACAACAAAGGCTACAACCTCCTCTCCCGTAATCTCATCCGGTCTTCCAACAACGGCTGCCTCTGCCACATATTTGCAGTTCGTGAGGGCGTTTTCAATCTCAGCACAACCTATTCTGTGTGCAGATACATTAACAACATCGTCTGCCCTTCCTTCCATCCAGAAATAACCATCCTCATCCTTGGATGCCAGATCGCCTGTGTAATAATACTTACCACCAAACCTATCCCAATACAGTCTTTTATAACCCTCCTCATCGTTCCACAATGTTCTTACCATAGATGGCCACGGTTTTTTAAGAACAAGATGGCCTGTCTTTGTTGGCTCTTCTATAATATTACCATCATCATCCACAATGTCTGGAAATATACCAGGTACCGGTATACCAACACTACCGGGTTTCTGAGGTGCAACAGGCAATGATGATATCATATGACCTGCGGTTTCTGTTTGACCATATGCATCAATCACAGGACATCTCTTGCCACCGACCTTCTCCCAGTACCACAGCCAAGCAGCCTCATTAAGCCTTTCGCCTCCTGTAGTTAAAAGCCTTAAAGATGAAAGATCGTATTTTTTAAGCCATTCATCACCATGCCTCATAAGAGCCCTTATAGCTGTTGGTGCTGTGTACATAACGTTGATTTTGTACTTTTCAACCAGATACCACCATTGAGCGGGACTTGGATATAAAGGCATACCCTCATAGATGAATGTCGTTGACCCTATAGATAAAGGCCCATACAAGGTGTAAGAATGTCCCGAAATCCAACCAATATTGGCCGTTGACCAAAATGTATCCTCTTCTTTTAGATCAAACACCCAACGAGCCGTTAGAATTCTCCACAGTAGATAACCCCCCGTTGAGTGAACTACTCCCTTAGGTTTTGATGTAGAACCGGAGGTGTATATTAAAAATAACGGATCCTCTGCATCCATTGGCTCTGGCTCACAGTAGGGTTTGGCATAATCTGGATCACTCATTAAATCACCCCACCAAAAATCCCTCAACGTCTTCATAGGCACATCTCTATCCGCATGGCGAACTACTACAACATACTTTATAAACTTGACCTTTTCTATTGCTTTATCTACATTCTCCTTAAGCGGTATAGTTTTTCCACCCCTAAATCCACCATCTGCAGTTATAACTATTGAACTCTTTGCATCGAGTATCCTCTCTCTCAGTGCAAAAGAACTCATACCAGCAAAAACCACCGAATGTATTGCTCCAATTTTGGCACAGGCAAGCATAGCTATTGGCAATTCAGGTATCATGGGCATATATATAACAACAACATCGCCCTTTTTGACACCCAAGGTCTTCAAAACATTGGCAAACTTATTTATTTGGTATTGAAGTTCTCTATAAGTGAGTATCCTGCTCTCTCCCTGCTCGCTTTCCCAGATAATGGCAGCCCTGTTCTTCTTTCTGGTTGTAACATGCCTATCCACGCAGTTATAACACATATTGAGTTTGCCACCTGTAAAGAACTTATAAAACGGTGCATTTGAATCATCAAAGACCTTTTTATACGGTTCAAACCAGCTTATCTCTTTCTTTGCAAAGTAATCCCAGAATCCTTCAAAATCTTTTGAAGCCCATTCTCTTAATCTTTTATATTCCTCCTGTGTAAGATTGGCTTTTTCCAAAAAGTCCTTAGGCACCTCTACCTTTCTGTTTTCAGCCATTGCTTTCTCCCCCTTATATAACTATATTTTAACTTTGTTATTTTAACATAGGCTTTTATTCAACGTCAAGTTAAGAGTAAGTTAACTTCAATTTAGATTAACCTTGATTTAAAGAATTTTTTATTTATAATTTTTATAAATTTATTCCCTTAGGAGGTTTTATCCATGCATTTGATTGACACACTTATAGGCCAACTATTTTGGATAGTATTCTTTATTATGCTCTTCTATCCATATTTCAAATCCCAATCGTTGGAGGGTAACAGAATAAAACTCATCAGGGATCTGGAAAAGAAAAATACATCACGCGTTATAACTCTAATTCACAGACAGGAAACAAAATCGCTCTTTGGTTTTTTTTCCATGAAGTTTTTGGATATTGAAGATTCAGAAGCTATCCTGAGGGCTATCAGAATGACACCTGAGGATATGCCTATAGATATGATCATACACACACCCGGCGGTGTTGCATTAGCTGCCACTCAGATTGCACATGCTTTGGCGGACAGAAAAGCTAAAGTCAAGGTCATTATTCCACATTACGCCATGTCTGGTGGAACATTAATAGCACTGGCCGCGGATGAAATAATAATGGATAATTATGCCGTGCTGGGACCTGTAGACCCACAACTTGGCAATGAACCTGCAGCAAGTATAGTAAAAATAAAAGAACTCAAAGATGCAAAAGATATAAGTGATGAAACGCTTGTAAAAATAGACATAAGCCAGAAAGCACTAAATCAAATGCATAACACAGTCAAGTCGTTGCTATTGAAAAAGGGATATAATGAAGAATCAGCCAACAGAATAGCAAGTGAGCTATCAAGCGGTAAATGGACGCACGATTACCCCATAACCGTCGAGCAGGCAAAGAAGTTGGGATTAAAGATCTCAACCGATGTTCCAAAAGAGGTCTATGCCTTGATGGAATTGTATCCACA
This sequence comes from Hippea maritima DSM 10411, assembly GCF_000194135.1. GTDB lineage: Bacteria > Campylobacterota_A > Desulfurellia > Desulfurellales > Hippeaceae > Hippea > Hippea maritima. The sequence goes on from NC_015318.1 coordinate 1,224,198, forward strand.
GCCAACAGCCACACAATCTGTTAATTACATACCTTTGCCATACAACAGACCTGGTGATACACACAGCCATACAAAAAAGGATACTTGACTTTCATAAAAAAGGATTATTATTGAAAAAATATTTAAGTCTGGGAGGTAGACATGAAAAATACCACACTTAAAACTAAACTCTCCATAGTCATCGTGATAACATCTTTGGCTTTGCTGTTTTTTGCCGGTTCTTCTGTGGTGTTAAAGTTTAAGGCATATTCCAATCTTTCAAAGTCAGCATCATTGGTGAAACTATCGGTAAAGATCGGCAGTTTGGTTCACGAATTACAAAAGGAGAGGGGGGCAAGCGCAGGATTTATTGGTGCAAAGGGCAACAAGTTCAGGGAGATATTATCTAACCAACGCATACAAACAAACCAAAAGCTAAAAGACCTGCTTAGCATGGCAAAACATGTAAACATAGACAAAAACCCCCGCTTTGCTAAATACTTCAAGGCCGCGATGAGCGAGCTAAACGGCTTATCCTCAATGAGAAGAAGGGTGGATAGTCTCTCCATAGGCGTAAAGCAGGAGGTTGCATATTACACGCAGATCAATGCTAACCTATTAAACGCCGTTGGTGCTATAGGATTTGCAACCAAAGACCCCTTCATATCCAAAGAGCTAAACGCATACACAAATTTTCTTCTATCAAAAGAGAGAGCTGGTATAGAAAGAGCCGTTTTATCGAACACATTTGCACAGAACCACTTTGGTCCTGGCATGTATGAAAAGTTTATAACACTTATAGCTGAGCAGAACGCATATATGCACTCATTCGAGATATCGGCAAACGACAAATTCCTAAGCTATTACAAAACCCATTTCAATGGATCCAGCATCGAAGATGTCAATAAGATGAGGCAGATTGCCATAAGCCACTTTGGTAAAGGTAATTTTGGTATTGACCCTGAATACTGGTTTAAAACCATAACAAAGAAGATAAACATATTAAAAAACATTGAGGACTTCATGGAAAAGACGATCGTAAAAGACCTAAAGCATAGGATATCCTCTGCTTTGTATGGTTTGACAGTATATCTAATAACACTGGGCTTGGGTATTATGGCTATAGCAATGCTTGTATTTGCAATCTTTAAGTATGTCCTTGCAAACATAAGGAAATTAACAGAACAGGCAAAAGAACTTGCAAGTGGACAGGGAGACCTAACGCAAAGAATCAATGTCGAATCCCATGACGAACTTGGAGAGCTGGGCGAGTGGTTCAACAAGTTTGTAGAAAAAACGCAGATGATGATAAGGGATATAAAGTCCAGCGTGGGTCAGCTTGGAACCCACTCAAGCCAACTGCAGGCATCTGCTAACAACATGTCAACCCTGATAGAAGAAACATCGAGGAATACAGAGGAGATCGCAACAGCCATGAACGATACAACAGAAGCGGTAAACGGCATAGCCCAAGCAACAGAAAACATAAATAGCCTTGCAACCGAGGTTGGCGAGGTCAATGCGAAGATGATCGAGAACATCCAGGATAGGGTTGACAGGATGAGAAAAAACGCCCTGCTGGCAAAAGAGGCGATGGAGCAGATCAACACCGTTGGTGAGTCTTCAAAAGAGATCGGCCAAATCATAGCTGTGATTAACGAGATAGCAGACCAAACAAACCTGCTTGCCTTAAATGCTGCTATTGAGGCAGCAAGAGCTGGCGAGGCTGGTCGTGGTTTTGCTGTTGTTGCTGATGAGGTTAGGAAGTTAGCCGAAAGAACACAAAGGGCAACCGAAGAAATAAGGAACATGATAGACAAGATACAAAACGACACCAATGCAGCTGTTGAAAAAACGCGCCAGGCAAATGAGATGATCCTCGAAGAGGAAAAGAAAGCGCAAGAGGATAAACAGGATGTTGAAGAGGTTGTCGAAAAAACAAACAGGGTTATAGAGGAGATAAACTCAACAAGCGCCGCAACAGAGGAGCTCTCCAGCACATTCTCAGAGATGGATATGCAGATAAAGGATATAGCCGAAGCAGCCAAAGAAAACATCCATGTGGTTGAAGAAGTATCAAAAGCCTCAGAACAACTAAATCAAATAGCTATAAATGTGGACAATCTCATCAACAAATTCAAAGTTTAATTTCTCAGGGCGGCAGAGACCGCCCTTTTTTGTTTTGAATTCAAATATAAAAATTTTGTTGACCCTCAAGCTTTATCTTGATAAAAATCACTCAAACATTAGGGGAGGTTGGTTTATGAGAAGGTTATTGGTTTTTTTGGTTTTAATCCTAAGTGTTCTTGGTTTTGGTCTTAGCTCTCAGGCAAAGCAGGATAAAATCAAGGCAGCTTTTCTCTATGTAGGCCCGCACAACGATGGTGGCTGGAGTCAGGCACACGATGAAGGCAGGATGTATCTCCAGAAGCATCTGCCTTATGTAATCACATCGTACAGCGAGAGCGTCCCGGAGGGTGCAGCATGTGAGAAGATCATAAGGGATTACATTCACAAGGGCTATAAGGTAATCTTCGGAACGAGCTTTGGTTTTATGGACTCCATGTATAATGTTGCAAAGGATTATCCAGATGTGATATTTGAGCACTGCTCTGGTTACAAAACAAGAAAAAACATGGGAACATACTTCGGAAGAATGTATCAGGTTGATTATCTGGCTGGCCTTGTTGCTGGTATGATGACAAAGACAAATTACATAGGCTTTGTTGCACCCTTCCCTATTCCTGAGGTTGTCAGAGAGATAGACTCATTCACTATTGGTGTAAGAGAGGTTAATCCAAAAGCAGAAGTTCATGTAATCTGGACAAATTCCTGGTTTAACCCAGTAAAAGAAAGAAGTGCTGCTGAAACATTTATAGCAAACAAGGCCGATATAATCGTCAGTGGCTGTGACTCTCCAGCATCTATTGAGGCAGCAAAAGCAGCTGGCATACACGCAATAGCCTACGATAGAGATATACATGACAAATTCCCAAAAACCATATTAACCTCAAGAGCATGGAACTGGGGTGTTTTCTATGTTAAGGTACTAAAAGAGATTAAAAATGGCACATGGAAATCAAATCAATATTGGGGAGGTCTTGAAACGGGTATAGTAAAACTGGGTAAATTTGGTGATGATGTTCCAGAGAAGGTAAAAAAATATGTTCTAAAGAGAGCTGAACAAATAAAAGAAGGTAAATTCAAGGTATTTTCAGGTCCAATTTATAACCAACAAGGAAAACTTATGGTTAAAGAGGGTCAAGAGTTACCAGATAAGGATAAATTATCTCTTCAATGGTTTGTAAAAGGCGTTATTGGAAGTATTCCCCATTAATAATAAAATCAAAGCAAGGATTGGGCTCATTTCGAGTCCAATCCCTTTTTAATTTATGGAAACAGTACTAAAGACAGAAAACCTAACCAAAGAATTCCCAGAAACTATAGCAAATAAAGATATAAACTTCGAGCTAAGAAAAGGAGAGGTTCACTCGCTTTTGGGTGAAAACGGCGCAGGCAAAACCACCCTGATGAATATGCTATACGGCATCTATCTTCCAACAAGTGGTAATATCTACATAAACGGCAAAAGGGTTTTGATAAAATCGCCTCTCGATGCAATTAAGCTGGGTATAGGCATGATACATCAGCACTTCATGCTTGTAGAAACACTTACAGTTCTTGAGAATATCATTTTAGGTCTAAAAGAATACGGCATCATAATAAACAAAAAGGCGGTGCTTAAAAAACTATCGGAGCTTGAAGAGTTATACGGATTGAGCGTAAACCCACAAGCCAAAATTTGGCAGATAGGGGTTGGTGAGCAGCAAAAAGTTGAGATAATAAAGGTGCTTTTTAGAGGTGCAAATATACTGATATTGGATGAGCCAACCGCTGTTTTGACACCGCAGGAGAGCCAAAACCTATTTAAAATCCTAAAGAAAATGAAATCAGGCGGCAAATCCATTATCTTCATAACACACAAACTCGAAGAAGTAATGCAGGTATCGGATAGAATCTCAATTCTAAGAAGGGGAAGGCTTATAAAAACCATAGACAAACACGAAACATCGAAAGAAGAGTTGGCCAATCTCATGATAGACAAAAACCAGATATGTGAAATATTCAAAAGAAACAGCAAAACAAACGAGGTAATACTAAGTATAAGAAACCTTGAGGTTCTATCCGATAAAGGCACAAAGGCCTTAAACGGCATAGATTTAGATGTATACAAAGGAGAGATATTGGGCATTGCGGGCGTTTCAGGCAATGGTCAAAAGGAGTTAGTTCAAACCATAGCAGGCCTAAGAAAACCTATAGAAGGCAAAATAATATTTAACGGTGAGGAGATAGATGGAAAAAAACCTTATTACATTATGAAAAAAGGCATAAACTACATACCGGCAGATAGACTTGCCATGGGAGTTGCCCCAAACCTCTCTGCGATAGACAACACAATCCTAAGAAGATATAGGCGATTTCCCTTCTCAAAAGGTGGTATAATGAACTACACCAAAGCCTTAGCATACACACGAATGATAGCAAAGGCATACAAAATAAAATTAGATAACCCATTCTCGCCCATTAAGCTTCTATCTGGCGGCAATATGCAGAAGCTCATCTTGGCTAGGGAGATCTTGGAAAACCCCAAATTGTTAATAGCTTCATATCCTACAAGGGGTTTGGATATCGCATCGACCCAATTCTTCAGATCCAAGCTTTCAGAGATCGCAAACAAAGGCAAGACGATCATCCTGGTAAGCGAGGATTTAGATGAGCTTTTGAGTCTTTCTGATAGAATAGCAGTTATGTTCAACGGTCGGATAATGGGGGTTGTTGATGCCTCAAATACATCAAAGAATCAATTGGGTCTTTTAATGGCTGGAGAAAGAGCTTAATGTTTTACTTTGAAAAAAGAAAACAGATCTCTTTAAAACTAAAAATAGCTATTCCTTTAATATCGCTTCTGATTGGCTTTATTGTGGGAAGTGTAGCAATACTAATAACGGGCACCAATCCGCTGCTGGTCTATAAAGAACTATTCTTAAATGCCTTTGGGAGCTGGTATGCCTTTTCTGAAACATTGGTTGCTGCAACGCCGTTAATACTCATCTCTGCAGGTCTGATTATAGTCTTCAAGATGAGTGTGTGGAACATAGGAGCCTTTGGTCAATATATCATGGGTGCCATATTCAGCTCATACTTTGCCATATTCCTAGACCCGTCTATCCCAAAGCCTTTAATGCTCTCTATAATGATAGCAGCAAGCTTGATTGGCGGAGCAGTTTGGGCACTGATTCCGACATTACTTAAGATATTCTGGGAGGTGAACGAAGTAATAACAACTCTACTCCTAAACTATGTATCTCTGTATATATTGAAGTTTTTAATGTATGGCCCCTGGAAAAATCCAACAAGCTACGGTTTTCCTCTCTCAAAAACATTCCCAGACTCAGCCCAACTTCCCATACTATTCGGCGGATATAGACTTACTATAGCCTTTATATTTGCCCTATTAACGATTTTAATTGTTTGGTTTCTGCTTAAAAAAACAAGGTTTGGATATGAGGTTAGAGTTATTGGGGACAACCCAACCGCTGCAAAGTATGCTGGTATTAATGTAAACAAAAATATAATCATAGCAATGGCAATAAGCGGAGCTCTGGCTGGACTTGCTGGAATGAGTCAGGTTTCCGGCATTATACATTTTCTACAGGTTAAAATAAACGCAGACTACGGATACGCATCTATAATTGTTGCATGGATATCATACTTAGACCCATTCTTAACTCTACTGGCCTCTATCTTATTTGGAGGCCTCTCATCGGGTGGATACTCCATTCAGATATCTATGCGCGTATCATACGGTATAGTTGGGTTAATAGAGAGTATAGTATTGTTTAGTTTAGTAGGTGCACAGATCTTTCTAAATTACAAGATCAGGTGGAAAAAACATGAGTCATGACATAGTAACACCCCTGCTTTCAAATGCCATTAAAGCTGGAACCATATTGCTTCTTCCAACCATCGGTGAAATTTTTTCAGAAAGGGCGGGTATTTTAAACTTGGGCGTTGAAGGTATGATGCTGATCGGGGCTTTCTTTGGCTTTATAGTAGCAAAACTGACGAACAATCCCTATTACGGTATAATAGCCGGAATGGCAGCAGGCGGTATAGCCTCTCTCATTCATGCATTTGTCTGTATAACGCTTAAGGGCAACCAAATAGTCAGCGGTTTGGCCTTAACTATATTTGGTGCTGGATTTACAACCTTTTATGGTCAAAGCTGGATAAACATGAACCTTTCCAACCCATTAAAGGGTTTGGCCTTACCTGTTTTGAGTAAAATACCACTTATAGGTCCAGTGTTATTCAATCAAGACCTAATCGTGTATCTATCGTATCTGCTAACAATAATTTTATGGATAATACTATATAAAACCACTATAGGCTTAAACCTAAGGGCTGTGGGCGAGAATGCAAAGGCTGCAAACTCGATGGGCATAAGCGTATCAAAGACAAGATACTTCTGGACATTCTTTGGTGGGTTGATGGCCGGTGCTGGTGGGGCTTACCTTACTGTGGCCTATGCCCCGTTCTGGCTTGATGGTATTACAGCAGGCAGGGGTTGGATAGCCGTGGCATTGGTTATCTTTGCCATGTGGGACCCCATAAAGGCCATATTTGGGGCTTACCTTTTTGGCAGCATAAACGCATTGCAGTTTCAACTTCAGGCAAGTGGAACCTCCATCCCATCTGCCATCTTAAACATGATGCCCTATCTTGTGACATTCATAGTGATCGTAATAAGCAGCATCATAGTAAAAACAAAACATATCAGACCGCCAAAAGAGCTGGGTATTCCCTACTTTAGAGAGGAAAAATAGCTTAAGCTTTGGCCTTTTTGCCCTTTAGATAGTAATAGCCAAACAGTAAAATCTCCCCTAAGACACCCACAGCATCTGTTTCTATTGAAGGATAGTAAGCAAGCAAACCAAAAATCAAAAACAGAAGCCTCTCAAAAATGTTGAGATGCTTACCCCAATAACCCTCCAAAAACACTGTAAATCCAAACAGACCAAATAAACCACTTACAGCAGGCACTATAACATTGCCATTCAAGCCTGCAAGGAGGTTTGTGTATAAAAACAGGATTGGTATAAGCAATAACCCCTTTGCAAGCTTGAATCCTTCAATTGCCGTAGGTACCGGCTTTGAGCCTGCTATACCGCTTGCAGCGAAAGCAGCCAAAGCAATAGGTGGTGTAACATTGGCTGTTTCTGCAAGCCAGAACACAACCATATTGGCAGCCAAAATACCCACACCCAACATCTTAAATGCAGGCGCAATCAGTATGGCAAGCACTATGTATGATGCCGTAACAGGCAGACCCATACCTAAAAATAGCGCAGCCAACGCTGTAAAGAGATAGAGTAAAAAGATGCTGTTCGATGTTATCGAGGTTACTATGATAGACAGTGATATACCCAAACCTGTAAGTGTTATTATACCCACAATTATTCCAGCCACCAAAAGCAGAATACCCGTTCCAACCATATTCCTTGTGCCCAGTATCATTGCGTCTATGATCTCCTTTGGACCCATTCTTGAGTTTTTTCTAATCCAACTGGAGACAACCACTGCAACGATGCTTATTATTGCAGCATAGGTAGGTGTATAGCCACTAACAAGTAAATACACAAGCACAACAAGGGGAATTAAGAAATGCCAACCCTTTTTAAATACTTCTTTAACGGATGGAATCTCTGTATCATCTAACGGTTTCAGGTTGCTTTTTACAGCCCTGATATGAACATTCAAAAGAACTCCTAAATAATACATAACAGCGGGTATGAAGGCCTTACCTATAATGGTAGTGTATGGGATTTGTGTCCATTGAGCCATGATAAATGCACCTGCACCCATAATCGGAGGCATCATCTGACCTCCGACCGAAGCCGCTGTTTCAACACCACCTGCAAACTCAGGTGCAAAGCCAATACGCTTCATTAAAGGTATAGTAATGGAGCCTGTTCCAACTACATTCGCCACTGAACTGCCAGTAATGGAGCCCATAAGGCCACTTGCTAAAACGGCCACCTTAGCAGGCCCACCAACAGTTTTTCCAAGCAAAGCTTTGGCCATATCGATGATAAAATCACCTGCTCCACTTTTCAAAAAGAAGGCAGCAAAAAGGATAAACAGATAGACATAGGTTGAGGCAATCGTTGCAATATAGCCAAATATACCGTCGTTTGTAAAATACATCCTATACACATAAGTCGAATAGAAAATACCTCTAAAGCTAAACATACCAGGTGGCATGTATTTGCCCAAAAACAGGGCATAGGAAGAAAACAAAATCGCAAGAAGCGGAATGACAAGACCTGCTGCTCTTCTTGATAACTCAATCAATAGAATAATCGCTATACTGCCAATGATTATATCCCTTAGAATTAAAACCTCATTCCTTGCATGTATTGTATTCTCAAAGAAGACGATATAAAGACCACTAATAAGCACCAAAAACGCTAAGACCACATCGATTTTTAGTGTTTGTTTAGCCTTCTTTTTGGAAAGCGGATACAAAATAAAGCCAATAAAACCGATAATGGAAAAGAATATGGCGTTTTGATGGAGTTCCGAAATTACACCAAAACTATTATACCAAAGAGCAAAAAGCGCCAAAAATACACTTGCTATTTTAACAAGGAGACCTAAGAAACCCAGACTATCCGGGTTTCTTAGGCGAACGGATGAACCAGCTTCAGCCTCTATAAGCTCTTCCTGTTTACTTTTCTGATCCATCTTACTTTGCTATTAATTTAGCGGGAATCTTTACACCCTTCTCTTTGTAATACTTAGCAGCGCCTGGTGCCAAAGGAACGGGTAGCCCATTAATAGCGTTATCCAGACCCAAATAATATGTGGCCTTGTGTATGTTGTGCAAGAATGGCAAATTCTCATAGATGGTTTTAACTATCAGATATACATCTTCCTGGGGAACGCCTTTTCTGACTGCTAAAAAGTTGGGCTGAGCTATAGTATAAATAGGCTTCTTCTGACCTGGATATGTTCCAGGTTTTATAATATATCTGTACCAGACATCGTATGTGGAATCTATCTTTTTAAGCTGCTCGTCTGTAAAATTCAGTATGGCAACCTTTTTGGAGCCCATCTTAGCAAAAAGCCTCGTAATTGCTGCAACCGGGGGTCCAGCTGGCGTGTTTGCACCTGCTATCCTTCCGTTTATCATAGCATCTATACTTGGATTATACCCCAGATAAACAGGGTATACATCCTTACCCACATCTATACCCAAAGCCCCAAGTATCGTTCTTCCTGAGCCCTCTGTACCTGAACCCCTCTTGCCGATAGAGAACCTCTGGTGCAATCCTTTAAGATCCATGATATTTCCGGTTTTGACATACTTTTTAAGCAGTGAGAAATGCTCAACATTGGGCCATAGAGCTGTGACGGAATAGAAGAACCTTTGAGGTTTGTTTCTATAAAGCCCCTTACCGTTGTAAGCCATAGAGCCAAACAAACCCTGCAGGATCGCAAAGTCTGCTTCCTTATTCTTAAGAAGCTGCACATTCTCACCGCTGCCTGCAGATGTAATAGCCGTTGCCGTAATGCCCTTCTTTGCAAGCTTAACATTGATCAATGTAGCAATGGCCACACCCACAGGATAATAGGTGCCGCCAGGTGTTGCCGTGGCTATAATGTAGTTCTTATACTTTTTAGCAAATACCGAAGGTGGCAAACCAAAACTAACTACCAAAAAAGCCAAAACACTCAAAAACACAACCAACCGTCTGCCCATACTTCACCTCCTAAACTTTTTCTTAGAAAAGGTTATCCCCCTTTCCGCACCCAAACCTCTATTTTATTTGACCAAACCCAAATGCACAGAGTAAAAGAATGAAAAGGGTCTTAGAATAAACGGAACAGAAAATGCTTACATCTCCCTCTAAAAAGAGGGGGTATTTAAATGTTACAACAAAAAGCAGTTATCAAGAACATGGATCACTTAGGACTAATAGCTGGTATGATAGACGAACTAAAGATAGCAGAAACCATAGATGATGAAATACCATCATCAAGCAAATCAAAGAACCTAAGCTATGGCGAAGCAACAAAGGCAATGATCCTTAACGGTCTTGGTTATGTCAACAAGCAACTCTACCTAACTCCTCTCTTCTTCAAAGACAAACCACTAAAGAGATTATTCGGAAGGGATGTTGACTTCCCTTGGTTCAACGATGATGCACTTGGTAGAACATTAGATAAGCTCTTTGAATACGGCGTAAGTGAACTGTATGAAAAGATAGCAAGCAGGGCACTCAAAATACTGAACCTTACACCCTCTACCATACACTTAGACAGCACAAGCTTTCATCTTGACGGTAAGTATCCAAACCAAAAGACGAAAGAAGAAAAAGAAAAAGAAAAAGGAAAAGTAAAAGAAAGAAATGGAAAAGAAGAAAAGGGAAATAACAGTGAAGGAAAATGGGGAAAAGGAGGAAAAGAAGAAGAGTATGAGCCAACCCCAGTCTTTATCACCCAGGGATACAGCAGAGACCACCATCCAGAGCTCAATCAGGTGGTTTTAAATCTTATAGTAGAACACAAAGCAGGCATTCCCATATGGATGAAGCCTGCAGATGGTAATAAAATAGATACACAGGCATTTGCCAATATAGTAAAGGAGCATATTAACTCTTTAAAGAATGCTAATAATACAAAGACAAAGGTGATAGCCGATGCAGCCCTCTTTAGTTCTAAAACAATGGAAGAGTTTAAGAAAAACAACATGCTTTTCATCTCAAGGGTTCCATCGAAACTAAAACAGGCAAAAGAGATACTCAAAAACCACAATGAAGAGGAATTTATTCAGCTTGATGAGAACTATCAGGCTATCCAGTACACAGTAGATTATGAAGGAATGAAACAACAGTGGGTTTTATACAAAAGCAGTTATGCTAAATCAAGAGGGGACAAAACGATAAAGAAAGAGTATCAAGAAAAAGAAAAACAGGAAACAAAACTCATTGAGAAATTACAAAAGAGAGCATTTTTCTGTGAAGCTGATGCAAGAAAAGCATTTGAAGAAAAAACAAAGAAGTTAGAATGCATAATGATATCAGAGGCTAAACTCATATCAAAGCCCAAATACAAAACAAGAGGACGACCAAAACCAAATGCTAAACCAGACCACTATGAATACTACTGGATTATAGAGACCAAGCCAAATGAAGAATACCTAAAACAAAAACAGAACCAAAAGAGTGGCCTTTTTATCCTTGCAACCAATGATATGACACTGTCTGCCAAGGAACGAGACATCCCCTAATTTTTGTGTCTCTCTCATCATACCAAATCCCTCCTCACTCTTCAACTCCCTTCCCAAACTTAGCAACAAACATCTGATTCAGTTCATATCTTTTAGCCTTAATCAGAGGATTAACATTCCAGGTTTTGTGTAATTTATCTGTTGCAATGAAAAGGGCAACATTTAGGATATCCATGGACTGGAAGAACCCTCCTTTCTTTAGCCTTTGTTTTTCAAAGGATGAATGTACAGATTCAACAGTGTTTGTTGAATTGATGTACTTTCTTATTACCTCAGGGTACTTTAAGAAGGCAAGGAGTTCTTCTTTTCTTGAGTCTAAATATTTGGTGTAGGTCTTGTATTGGTCTTTGAATCTGTCAATTATCTCTGTTTTGAAAATCTCTATCCCTTTTTCAAAGGTATCACAGGAGTATTTAATCTCCTTGAGCTTTTTGTTCACATATGAGGCATCCTCCTTTTTCATATGCTTGTATACGTTTCTTGATGCATGAACTGTGCATTTCTGAATATCCGAGTAAGGAAAGAAGGCTCTTATTGCCTCTGAGATTCCGTTGAAATCATCACAGATGAACATTAAGACCCTTTTCATTCCCCTGTTGATTAAATCCTGGAATACTTCCATCCAGGTGGATCTGTTCTCACTACCAAAGAATGAGTAATATCCAAGGAGTGTTTTTTGAGCATTTGTGTCTATCCCTACAACAGTGTAAACGACAGCTCTCTTTACCCTTTTATCCTTTTCATCCTTTACCATACAGTGATAGGCGTCTATGTATAGAAAATAGTAGTTTTCCTGAAGTTCTTTGGATTTAAATTCAAGCATCTGTGTCTTTATGTATTCAAATATCTCATCGTATGCTTTTTCACTAAAATCCAGTCCTCTCAATTTCATCTTGTGCACGATTTCCTGTTTTGAGTCTCCATTGATTAGGAAGGAGAAGATTAAATCCTCAAAGCTTTCATCATACCTTTGATATTTGGGAGGGAGAAGATGAGAGCGGAAGTTTCCGCTCCTTGTTCTTGGGACATCCAAATTCAGTTTACCAAGGCCTGTGTTTAGGCTCCTTTTGTAGGTTCCATTGCCTTTGTCTTCTGGGTTCTCAAGTAAGTACTCGTATCTTTCCTTACCCATTATCTCAATAAGTAGTCCTTCCATTAGGGTGGCCAGTTTATTCTTTCCGTATTCATCCAACTCCTTTACTACATCCATATCCATGTTTGAGATTATCTCCTTAAGCATCTTTCTGTTCATCTCTTAAAGCTCCTCCATACTTAGCCTAATTTCAGAGTTCATTAGAACAGTTCATTAAACCCCACTCCATTTTAGTAGGTTTGTGGGGGAGACACAAAAATATTTTAAGTCCCCCAAGGAACTGCTTGATGAGTATAAATCTCAACAGAGAATAGAAAGGGGCTTTAGGTTCTTAAAATCACCAGAGTTTTTAAGCGATGCCATGTTTCTAAAGAACCCAAAACGCATTGAAGCAATGCTTATGATAATGACACTCTCTTTGCTTGTCTATTCTGCCTTGGAATACAGAATAAGAAGTAAGCTTAAAAATCAAAACAAATCCTTTCCCAATCAACTTGGCAAACCCATTCAGAATCCCACTGCAAGATGGGTGTTTGAGAACTTCTTTGCTATACATCTACTCTTACTTAATGGGCAAGAGCAGATTGTTGGGTTGGAAAACAAGCATAGGCTGATATTGGAACTATTGGGTAGTAATTATATGGGGTTTTATGGTATAAATGGAGAAAGAGGTGCGGAATGAGGGGTTATTGCAAAAAAATTATAAATTGTCAATAGATTATTAATTAATTTAATTGTTATTAACTTGATTGCTCAAAATTAATTGCGTGATATAGCTGTTTTTGCAAGAGTATCGGCCATTGAGTTCTTATCTCTCTTAATATGCTCTATATTTAAATATTCAAACTTATTGGATAGCCTTAAAACCTCATTGTATAAAGTTTTGAGGTTTTTATCTTTTACTCTATAGATACCTTTTAACTGTTTAACTACAAGTTCAGAATCGCTAAACACATTAACCTTTTTTACGCCTAATTCTTTTAGTCTTTTTAAGCCTCTTATAAGCGCCGAATATTCAGCTACATTATTCGTGGCAATGCCTATAAATTCTGATATCTTATCCACAACAACACCGTTTTTCTTTATAACAACACCTATACCTGCCTTGCCAGGATTAGAAGAGGAGGCACCATCAACAAACATCTCGTAAATGTCCTGATGGTTTTTTAGCTTTTCTATTGCCTCCTCAAAAAAAACTTTTATTTGGGAGTCATCTAAGGATGGATTATCCTTCTTAACTGACTCTATAGACCCTTTCTCAAGGAGTTTTTCGAAAAATTCATGACTCTTCATCTTGACTGAAATCTTCCTCTAAATAGAGCATTCTGCCGCAATTTGGACAATAGGTTATATCATCTGTATCCTCAAGCAGCGTCAGAACCTGCGGTGTTAACTTCATAAAACACCCGTAGCAAGCCTCTTTAACAACAGGAACTATAGCTGTGCCTTTTGCCCATCTGTTGATTCTCTCATATTTTTTTAACACGTTTTTGTCGATAGTTGGAAGTAGCTCCTCTTTTATTGTATTAATCTTGGCTATTTGATCTGTTATCTCTTTTCTCCTTATGTTAAATTTATCCTGTGATTCTTTTAGGGTTCTTTTAAGTTGTTCATACCTATCGTTTAACTCCGCAAGCCCTTTTTCCTTTAAGTGTATTTCCTCTTTTAAAGATTCGATTTTCTTCTCAAGCATCATCTTGTTTGTTTTTGCCATATCTATCTCAGTGTTAACAGCCTGCATTTGCTTTTCAGTTGAAACACTGTTAAGCTTCAGTTCAAGCTTATTCAACGTTTCTGAAGTCTCATTCAAAAGATTCTCTTCAAATTCCAAATCTTTATTTAACTTATCCAACTCAGCCTTAGCATCCTCAATCTGATTCTCTTTAATCTGCACGACCTCTATGATTTTATCTTCTTTGGCCTGCATTCTTTTAACTTCAAGTTCGAGCTCAGCTATTTCTTTGTCGTATTGCTGGATCTCCAAAAGTTTTTTCAAATCTGCATTCAAAACGCCACCTCCTATCTATAATCCCAAGGTAAATAATCACTCTCTGATACAAAAACCCTTAACTCTCTAAATTTCCTCTTTATTATGTCTTTTAATATAAATTTTGAGAATTTTTCCGTATGATAATGGGTAGCATCAACCACGTTTATGCCAGATTCTTTAGCAAAAATAGCTGTATGATGCTTTAAGTCTCCACTTAAAAACACATCAAAATCCAAATCTAAGATTTCATACACAAGCTCCATACAACTACCCGAACATACGGCAACTCTCTTTATGAGCCTATCGTTTGCCTTTATGTATTTAATAGCATCGCAAGAGAGTTTCTCTTTTACATAATCAACAAAAACCTCAAAATCAAGTCCTCTATTTAGTCTTCCTATTCTCAAAGGTCGTTTATTTTCTATAATCTCAATATCCTTCAATTCAAGTAAATTACATAGATAATCATTTAAACCACCTTCTGCTATATCCAGATTTGTGTGAAACGCATAAACCCCTATCCCTTTCTGGATAGCTTTATACAAAACGTTATAGGGATAGAAATCATTGAATATCTTTTTGGTTGAAGAAAACAAAAGTGGGTGATGAGAAACGATAAGATTGCATCCAAGCTTAATGGCCTCATTAATAGTCTGAGAATTTACATCCAAACTTAGCAACACACCTTTTATGGAGCTTTCCTGTGGGGAGATTTGAAGGCCGGAATTGTCCCAGCCTTCCTGAAGGCTTAAAGGAAAATATGCTTCTAAGTAGTCAATTAGCCTTGTTACTTCCATTAAATAAAATAAAAAATGGTGGGCCCACCAGGACTCGAACCTGGGACCAACCGGTTATGAGCCGGTGGCTCTAGCCAACTGAGCTATGGGCCCGTTCAACATCAAAGCAGGAATAACTATACAAATTATGAAGCTTTTGTCAACCAAAATCTTAGCATTATACCAGATAGGTCCAAACATACTTACCACCTAAAGCAAATAGAGGTAATATCTATGTCTGAGAATGAGAATGATAGAAAAGAGAGTGGAGGCACCAACATGGAAGTGAAGAGAATAAGAAAGATAGTAGGGGCAGAAAACCTGAAAGTAGGTTTTCTGCCCGTTAAATCTTTCTCTTTCTCAAGGGCTGATGCAGCCCACATCCTCTTTTGCATATTCAAATCACTGGATTTGAATATAATAGGAAGACCCATAAAACTCCTAAAGGGATGGAGGCTGCATCATGGATAGTATATACCACACTTTGAGAAAATCAAACCCTGCAAGTGCAAGAATTTTGGTCAGAAAGGTTTTAGAGAAAAACAACGGCAATGTCTCAAAAACAGCAAGAATACTTGGCATATCAAGGGCTACAGTGAGAAGGGCAAGGGATGGAGAACTAAATGACTTATCAAGAAGACCAAAGAACATAAGAAAAAAGATAGACTGTTCTCTTGAAAAACTCATTGTTGATGTTAAAGCTACAATAAACTCCCCACCAAAAGGGCTTATAAATTCCCCACCCTTTTGGTAGCATGCCCTAATCTTTTTAAAAGATGGAGGGTAAATAAAATTGTTGGGGGTTTGTATGTATTACTCGGTAAAAGCACTACTGAGTATTGGGAAAAATGTCTCACAGATTGCAAGAGAGCTAAAGATTGACAGGAAAACAGTCAGAAAGATTAAGAAAAAGGTAGAAAACGGAGAGATTAAGACACCCACCATCAAAAGGAAAAGCATCCTTGATCCATACAAGGATGAAATCATGGAGTATTTAAAAAGTGGTCTCTCCGCTGTTTTAATCCACCAGAAGTTAAAAGAAAAGCATAGTCTAAATGTAAGCTATAGCTCTGTGAAACGCTACATCAGGAAGCTAAAGCCAGGTGAGCCCTTCATCCCCTTAATAAGCCCACCTGGCCAAGAAGCCCAAGTAGATTTCGGCTATGCCGGTTATTTCTAATAATAGCAGAAGAAAAAAGAAAGTAAAGTACTGGATATTCTCAATGGTTTTGTCCTATTCGAGGTACAGATACTATGAGCTTGTGGATAACCAAAGTATACCGACATTCATAAACTGCCATATCAATGCATTTGAATATTTCTCTGGTGCACCAAAGGCTATAAAGATAGACAACCTAAAAAGCGGTGTATTGCATGTTAACTTCTATGAGCCTGAAATTCAGCATGAATATGCAAGGATGCTTGAGTATTACAACTCCTCTGCTGTTGCCTGTAGGGTGAGAAAACCAAATGAGAAGGGCAAGGTAGAATCCAGCATAAAATACATAAAGAACAACTTTCTAAAAAGCATAAGAGCGGAAGGAATAGAAGACATAGACACAGTCAAAGAGAAGCTTTTATTCTGGCAGGACAACATCTGTAATGCAAAGCTACACGGCACAACAAGAAAAATACCGAAGGATGAGTTTCTCAATGTAGAAAAGGAAAAACTCAACAGATTGCCAGATAGAAGATATGAGACCTACGATATTGCAAAAAGAACTGTAAACACCTACTCCCACATCTATTACAGGTACAACTACTACTCTGTGCCTGAAAAATACATATCAGAAAAGCTCAATATTAGGTCAAATGGAAAGATAATGGAGATCTATGATTCATCGTTCAACTTAATAGCCACACATGAGCTTTCTCAATCAAAGGGTGAGTTCATAACAAAGGAAAGCCATAAACCCAAGATGAAGAAAAATCCCACAGATTCAGAATACACCACCATGACGCTTGATATAGGTGAAAGCGCCTACCTGTTCTATAAAAGGCTAAGAAAAGAGAAACCTGCCTCATATCACAGGGTAATGAGAGGTGTAATGTCTCTTTCAAAGGGATACCCCAAAGAGACAATGGAGCTTGCATTCAAAAGGGCAATTGATTTCAACTGCATAAGCTATTCCTCTTTAAAAAGCATACTGAAGAATGAGCTCTACAACATTCCCTACGACAAACCAGACTCACCCATAGCCTTAGGTTTTTATAACCCACTAAGAGCTTACGATGAAATGACAGATATAAAAGCAGATATGAAAACAGACATTATGAGTGGTGAGTGAAATGAAAGGGGTGGAAAATGTAAAAGATATGAAAAACATAGAAAGAAGACTAAAGGAGTTTAAACTCTCTGGCATTGCAAAGACACTTGAGGCAAGGAACAGGTATGCCATTGATAATAATCTGACATACATAGACTTCTTAAAACTCCTATTAGAGGATGAATACATAAACAGGCAGAGCAACTCATTTAGAAAAAGACTTACAAAATCAAAGCTTGACACAACAAAGACTTTAGATAGCTATGATTTCACATACCAACCAAAGCTAAACAAGAAAGAACTCTTAGACATTGCATCCTGCAGGTTCATAGAGGAGAAGAAAAACATCATATTCATGGGCAATCCTGGAGTTGGTAAAACCCACCTTGCAAATGCGATAGGATTAGAGGCCCTAAAACAGGGATATAAGGTCTTGTTCATCCATACCAACGATTTAATCCTAAAGCTCATATCTGCAAGGGGAGATGGAACCTACACCTCAATACTGAACCAGATTCTATCATCTGACCTTCTGATAATAGATGAAGTAGGCTTTAAAAAGATCCCATCCAACTATGTGGATGAGTTCTTTGAGGTGATAAGGAGAAGATATGAAAAGGGTTCAATTATAATCACCACTAATAGACCATTTGAGGAGTGGGCTAATATATTTTCAGATGCCGTTTTGGCCTCTGCCATAGTTGATAGACTTGTCCATCACTGCCATATATTCAAGATAACAGGTGAGAGCTATAGAATTAAACACCTAAAGGAGGCAAAAGATAATCAAAACAGTTTAACCCCCCTTTCCGCACCCAAACCTCTATTTTATTTGACCAAACCCAAATGCACAGAGTAAAAGAATGAAAAGGGTCTTAGAATAAACGGAACAGAAAATGCTTACATCTCCCTCTAAAAAGAGGGGGTATTTAAATGTTACAACAAAAAGCAGTTATCAAGAACATGGATCACTTAGGACTAATAGCTGGTATGATAGACGAACTAAAGATAGCAGAAACCATAGATGATGAAATACCATCATCAAGCAAATCAAAGAACCTAAGCTATGGCGAAGCAACAAAGGCAATGATCCTTAACGGTCTTGGTTATGTCAACAAGCAACTCTACCTAACTCCTCTCTTCTTCAAAGACAAACCACTAAAGAGATTATTCGGAAGGGATGTTGACTTCCCTTGGTTCAACGATGATGCACTTGGTAGAACATTAGATAAGCTCTTTGAATACGGCGTAAGTGAACTGTATGAAAAGATAGCAAGCAGGGCACTCAAAATACTGAACCTTACACCCTCTACCATACACTTAGACAGCACAAGCTTTCATCTTGACGGTAAGTATCCAAACCAAAAGACGAAAGAAGAAAAAGAAAAAGAAAAAGGAAAAGTAAAAGAAAGAAATGGAAAAGAAGAAAAGGGAAATAACAGTGAAGGAAAATGGGGAAAAGGAGGAAAAGAAGAAGAGTATGAGCCAACCCCAGTCTTTATCACCCAGGGATACAGCAGAGACCACCATCCAGAGCTCAATCAGGTGGTTTTAAATCTTATAGTAGAACACAAAGCAGGCATTCCCATATGGATGAAGCCTGCAGATGGTAATAAAATAGATACACAGGCATTTGCCAATATAGTAAAGGAGCATATTAACTCTTTAAAGAATGCTAATAATACAAAGACAAAGGTGATAGCCGATGCAGCCCTCTTTAGTTCTAAAACAATGGAAGAGTTTAAGAAAAACAACATGCTTTTCATCTCAAGGGTTCCATCGAAACTAAAACAGGCAAAAGAGATACTCAAAAACCACAATGAAGAGGAATTTATTCAGCTTGATGAGAACTATCAGGCTATCCAGTACACAGTAGATTATGAAGGAATGAAACAACAGTGGGTTTTATACAAAAGCAGTTATGCTAAATCAAGAGGGGACAAAACGATAAAGAAAGAGTATCAAGAAAAAGAAAAACAGGAAACAAAACTCATTGAGAAATTACAAAAGAGAGCATTTTTCTGTGAAGCTGATGCAAGAAAAGCATTTGAAGAAAAAACAAAGAAGTTAGAATGCATAATGATATCAGAGGCTAAACTCATATCAAAGCCCAAATACAAAACAAGAGGACGACCAAAACCAAATGCTAAACCAGACCACTATGAATACTACTGGATTATAGAGACCAAGCCAAATGAAGAATACCTAAAACAAAAACAGAACCAAAAGAGTGGCCTTTTTATCCTTGCAACCAATGATATGACACTGTCTGCCAAGGAACTGCTTGATGAGTATAAATCTCAACAGAGAATAGAAAGGGGCTTTAGGTTCTTAAAATCACCAGAGTTTTTAAGCGATGCCATGTTTCTAAAGAACCCAAAACGCATTGAAGCAATGCTTATGATAATGACACTCTCTTTGCTTGTCTATTCTGCCTTGGAATACAGAATAAGAAGTGAGCTTAAAAATCAAAACAAATCCTTTCCCAATCAACTTGGCAAACCCATTCAGAATCCCACTGCAAGATGGGTGTTTGAGAACTTCTTTGCTATACATCTACTCTTACTTAATGGGCAAGAGCAGATTGTTGGGTTGGAAAACAAGCATAGGCTGATATTGGAACTATTGGGTAGTAATTATATGGGGTTTTATGGTATAAATGGAGAAAGAGGTGCGGAATGAGGGTTAAATTAACAATCCAAGGGGTGGGGAATTTAAATGACCCAAAGGTGGGGAAATTTGGTTGACTTTAACACTCAAGCAGAAGAAAATTGGATGAATACAACGAATTCTTTTCAAAACTGAATGTAGAGTTAAAACCCATACCACCAGGTGCAAAACACCTCCAGGCTATAGTTGAAAACTCACACAGAAAAGACGATGAATCATTTTTCTCCATTCATCCAGAAAGGTGCAGGAATGACGCTGAGTTCTTGCTCAAAGCTCAACAATGGCAGGATACATGGAATACAGCAAGGCCTCACTATGGCATAGACATGAACGGCCTAACGCCTTTTGAGAAACTGAAATCAACAAAAGCTATGATATCTGAAAACATAGTAAGGTTTCCAACCTTACTACTGGAAGATATCATAAGGGTAGCAGGCTACCCTTATGAATGGTTGAGTAAGTTTGTGAACCTGTATATATTTAGTAGAGGTGGTAAGTATGTGTGGACCACTTACCAATCTTAGCATTATCATCATACCATAAAGAAAGCTAAACTCTATTCAATTGGGATTGTTTATAGTAGATAGCCCTGTGTATCAATGCATCTGTCCTTTCTGGTAAATCGAAATATTCGAAAAATACAGTATAAACATCATCCTCTTTTATGATGTTGGATATTATAGCAGGAATCACAATTTGATCTTTTAAGGGCTTCATCTTAAGCAGAACGGTATCCCCTATATTCAAACCAACTTCAGGGTTTTCTATTCTTGCCGTAAGAGACTTTGAACCGAATCTTCTGACCTTTAAGTTTATAACTTGCATTCTCTTCTGCTTTAGATCCTTATCCACAGAAGACTTAAGCGGTATAGCAATAGCGTCAAATTCCCAAAAACATGCAAACTGCCAAATACCGACTCCCCGGTATCTTTTATAAATATATTTACATAATCTTTGGTCGAAGAAATGACACTACCCTTGAAATTAAACATCAAATCAAAGAAAAAGAGTTGAACTCGAACGGTTTTTCCGATTTCTATAGCTTCATTTATGGGTTGATAAAATGCTATACCAACTACAGTAGGTGTTATATATTCTATAACACCTTGAACAAGCTTGATGCTCTCACCCTTTTCAAACTCCACCACTATGGGCTTGCCTATATTGCTTAAGTGATTAATCTTTGAAAATTCAAAATCTCTTTTTATATAATATTTTTCTAAAACCTCCAGAGACGCTTCAGCTATTCTCCTATCAAATGCCTTGCCCCTCAGTTTTCTTACTATAGAAATAATGCGCCTTATATCGAAGCCCTTCCTATCTGGCCTATCAGTGTATAAACCATCGATAGTTTCGCAAAGAGCAAGAATTTTTGATTCTACAGGTAGCTCATCACCCTTTATGCCGAAATATCCTCCGCCATCTATCCTTTCATGGTGATAATACGCTATATTTACAATATCCTCCATTAAAGGATTTCTTGCAAATATCACTTTCAAAAAATATGGGTGCTGTTTCAGTATTTCAACCTCTTCTTCGGTATATGAGCCCTGCTTATAGAATATATCGTTGGAAATATACATCTCACCAATATCGTGAATAAGTGCCGCATAATTCAACTTTCTTATGGAATTCTTGCTTAAACCAATCTTATCTGCTATAGCAACGGCCAGATCAGCAACCCTAAATGAATGATAAAATGTCCTTGGTCTCATGTTCTTTGTTATATTCAATGAATTTACAGCAAAATACCTTCTCTCAATATCCTCACTAATCTCTATATAGAGATCGATCAAAAAGGGTTTTATAGATTGTATTAAGCTTTCTAATACATCTTTAACATCAGTGGGAATATATTCCTTTTTTATCAGAAATTCACATAATCCAACCTCTTGATACTCAACATATATCTTCTCAATATAAACAGAGGAATCTTCTATGAATTTACCGTATAAAAATGGGTAGTCTGTCTCTATGCTTCCAGTTGATTCATATCTATCATTTTCTTTGAGTATATCCCTAAAACTCTTACTTACCCTGAGCTGCAAACCCTTAAACTCTTCTAAAAATCCCTTACCGGATTGATAGATATTTAACAAAAAAACCTGCTCATCATTCAACTTCAATAAAATTGCAAACCTGAATTCCTCATCCTCTATGGTAGAGAGGTATGATTTTATCGCATCTTTCAATAATCCTATAGGATTATCTTTCATATTCTGCGCCCCACATGTTCTAATTATTTCTTAATTTTCCGCTTTTAAAAAGCATTTATCTAAATCAATTTATCCGTCAAAACATACCCCTGTCAAGCAAAATCGTAATCTACAACCAGATAGGTCCAAACATACTTACCACCTAAAGCAAATAGAGGTAATATCTATGTCTGAGAATGAGAATGATAGAAAAGAGAGTGGAGGCACCAACATGGAAGTGAAGAGAATAAGAAAGATAGTAGGGGCAGAAAACCTGAAAGTAGGTTTTCTGCCCGTTAAATCTTTCTCTTTCTCAAGGGCTGATGCAGCCCACATCCTCTTTTGCATATTCAAATCACTGGATTTGAATATAATAGGAAGACCCATAAAACTCCTAAAGGGATGGAGGCTGCATCATGGATAGTATATACCACACTTTGAGAAAATCAAACCCTGCAAGTGCAAGAATTTTGGTCAGAAAGGTTTTAGAGAAAAACAACGGCAATGTCTCAAAAACAGCAAGAATACTTGGCATATCAAGGGCTACAGTGAGAAGGGCAAGGGATGGAGAACTAAATGACTTATCAAGAAGACCAAAGAACATAAGAAAAAAGATAGACTGTTCTCTTGAAAAACTCATTGTTGAAGAGGCAAAAAGCACAGGGTACAGATACAGGCTTCTAAGCTATTACCTAAAGAACAAATACTCCATAGAGATAAGCGAAAACACAATAAAGAAGGTTTTAAAGAGAAACAGGGTGAGGAAAAAGAAAATAAGGACTCTAAACAAAAACAGAAGGCATCTTTATGATTATGAACACCTGACGCCCTTTAGCCACCTTCAGATAGACACAAAACACATACTGTATGAAACATCTCTACCAAAGAGCGTGTATAGACACATAGAGAAATACGACCTGCCAAAATATGAATGGAACGCAATAGATGTAAAAACGAGAATGAGATTTACAGCTTACTCCCATACTCTTTCTGCATCCTTTGGATTTGCTTTTATCCTTTTTGTCGTACTGTGGTTAAAGCTGCACAATGTAAGGGGAAAAATAAACATAAGGTTGGACAACGGTTCTGAATTTGCATCCTCAAGCAGAAGAAAATTGGATGAATACAACGAATTCTTTTCAAAACTGAATGTAGAGTTAAAACCCATACCACCAGGTGCAAAACACCTCCAGGCTATAGTTGAAAACTCACACAGAAAAGACGATGAATCATTTTTCTCCATTCATCCAGAAAGGTGCAGGAATGACGCTGAGTTCTTGCTCAAAGCTCAACAATGGCAGGATACATGGAATACAGCAAGACCTCACTATGGCATAGACATGAACGGCCTAACGCCTTTTGAGAAACTGAAATCAACAAAAGCTATGATATCTGAAAACATAGTAAGGTTTCCAACCTTACTACTGGAAGATATCATAAGGGTAGCAGGCTACCCTTATGAATGGTTGAGTAAGTTTGTGAACCTGTATATATTTAGTAGAGGTGGTAAGTATGTGTGGACCACTTACCAATCGTAATCTACATGTGGGTATAACGCCTTATAGACGCACTTAAAACAACTGTTTTATCTTTCTTTATGAGAACATCATCCTCCAACCTAACACCACCAAAACCCACCATTTTTTTTAAAGCATCATAGTTAATAAACTCAAAAAACTTTTTACCGGTCTCCCATCTTTCAATTAAAGCCTCTATAAAGTAAACACCAGGTTCAATAGTCATAACATAGCCCTCTTTCAATTCTTTTGCAAATCTTAAAGCAGAAAGACCAAATTTTTTGGAGCGTTTGATTTTGTCATTGTAGCCTACATAATCTTCTCCTAACCCTTCAAGGTCGTGCACATCTAATCCTAAAGGGTGGCCTACTCCGTGGGGGTAAACAATCGCATAGGCACCACTCTCAACAATACTATCTGTATTGCCTTTAAAAAAACCGAGATTCTTCATGCCCTCTGTTATAACCCTTACTGATTCAAGATGAACATCCAAAAACCTAACACCCTCTTTGGCTTTGGATATTGCCTTTTTTTGGGCTACATCAACAATGTCGTATATATCCTTTTGGATTTGACTCATACTTCCAACAGGTATAGTTCTTGTTATATCGCTTGCATAGTGGAGTTCTGTTTCAACCCCAGAGTCCATTACAACAAGGTCGCCCTTTCTCAAAACACCGTCATGTCTTGTGTTATGGAGAATATCGCCCCTTTTCGTTAGAATAGTTGGAAAGGCAAGCCAAACACCATTTTCTATTGCATACGCCTCAAATTTTGCGAGAAGTTGCCTCTCATAGATTCCCTCATTTATGTTTTCAAAGGCAATATCGTACATACCTTCACTTATATTTATGGCTCGTTGAATCTGCTCTATTTCTTCGGTTGACTTTTTAAGCCTTTGTCCTGCCACAGCTTTTATAAAATCAATAGAGGCATAATTATTAACAAATACACTATTTATACCCAAAAACTTTTCAATTAAAACTTTGTTTCTAAACCTGTATTGGGGTAAAAACATTAATTTTCTTTTATCCTTCAAGATTCTTCTAAAAAAATCATACGCCTTATCAAAAGGTTTTAAACAGCAAAGTCCACTCTTTTTCACACAATCATGTAAATTCTCTTTTCTACCCTCCCAAATCAGCTCATCATCACCAACCTCATTACCAAATATAAATTCATTATCGTTGTCGATATCTATAATGCCGATAAGATTTGGTCTATCTATGCCAAAATAGTAAAGAAAGGAGCTATCTTGCCTAAATCTATAGGTATTAGCTGGATAGTTAAATGCAGCCTCACCATTACCAAAAAACACCAAAACACCTCTACCTATAGCCTTTTTCAGCATATCCCTCCTATGTCTGTAAACCTCTTTATCAAACATAACCCCTCCATCTTCTTTTGGAAAAAACCTATCACCACAGATTACAAAAATCAACATTAACAAACAAAGAGGATACTCAAAAAACTTAATGACATTTAAGTTAAAATATGATATTTCTTTTTGAGAAAATTTATTTTAGGAGGTTTGGTATGAAGCGCTTTTTTAAGCTCCTTCTGTTTTTGGTCATCACTTTAGGCATAAGCCTGCCTCAAGCTATGGCTATCTCACAAAAGGATTACATCATCATAGGTACAACAGACAAGGTCTCATCGTTAGACCCAGCCAAAGCATACGACTATCTATCAGACAACATACTACAAAACATCATGGAGGGCTTAGTCAAATATGTGCCAGGTACAGCCAAGATAGTGCCAGGATTGGCCCAGAGGTGGGCAATTTCAAAAGACGGTCTAACTTATACTTTTTGGCTTAAGAAAAATCTAAAATTTTCAAACGGCGATCCTATCAATGCACAGGCCTTCAAGTACTCAATTGAAAGGGTTATAAAACTAAAAGGAGAGCCATCATTTCTTCTATCAGACATAGTAAAAAATGTCGAGGTAGTAAATGACAGTCAATTCAGAATCCATCTCAAATATGCATTTGCACCATTTATAAATATTCTTGCATTTACCGTATCCTTCCCTGTGGACCCAAAAATCTACAAAAATGATGCGTTTTACAATGGACTTCCTATCTCAAGCGGGCCATATATGGTTAAAAAATGGGTTAGAGGCCAGCAGATAGAGTTGGTAAGAAACCCGCATTATCACGGTGATAAGGCAAAAACACCGATCGTATTGATTAAACTATACAGAAACGCAAACGCCTTATACATCGCACTCCTAAACAAAGAAATTGATGTTGCATACAGAACGCTCCTGCCTCAGCAGTTCAAACAGATAAAGAAAAACAAAAACTTCAAAACCATGATAGGCCCAAGCCCGTTTATCAGGGAAGTAGTGTTCAATGTAAAATACAAACCATTTGATAATCCAAAAATCAGAAAAGCCTTTGCATATGCCATAAACAGGACTCAGATTATAAACGATGTATTTAACGGCCAGGTTTCACCGCTTTACACACTTATTCCTGAAGGTATGTGGGGACACAAATCTGTAATGCCTCACTATAACCAGAAAAAGGCTATAGAAATACTCAAATCGTTGGGTTATTCTAAAGCAAACCCTCTAAAGATAACCCTATGGTATAGCCCAAGCCACTATGGCTCCACAGAGGCTGCCGTTGCTTTAACAATCAAGAACCAGCTTGAGGCAACAGGGCTTGTGAAATGCCAGCTTAAATCTGCAGAGTGGGCAACATACATAGACTATTGGACAAAGGGCGTTATGGGCATGTTCCTGCTTGGATGGTATCCAGACTACTTTGACCCAGACGATTATATGTGGCCGTTCTTGGCAACAAGCGCAAGCCCACAGATGGGTTGTTTCTATTCAAACAAGAAGGTTGACGAGCTCCTCTTAAAGGCAAGAAAATTAACAGACACCAAAGACAGGGCTAAGGTTTATGAGCAGGTTCAGGATATAATGGCACAGGATGCACCATACATTCCTCTATTCCAGGGTAAACAGAGGGTTGTTTTAAAACCCAATATCGAGGGTGTTTTACTTGACCCGCTGCAAATATTTAGATACTATCTCATCCGCAAAAAATAAAGGAGGGGGTAAAAGCCCTCCCCTTTGATTCTAAGGAGTTTTGCGTCGTGAAGTCTTACATTTTAACCAGGATAGGCTTATCCATCCCAATGATTCTAATCATACTAACCATCGTTTTCTTTGTTCTCAGAGTTTTACCAGGCAATCCTGTACTTGCCATGTTAGGACCCAAAGCGCCACCTGAGGTGGTCAAACAGATGGAACACAAAATGGGGCTTGATAAGCCTATTTTGGTTCAGTATGTCAATTATTTAAAAAACATAGCCCAGGGTAAATTCGGAGAGTCAACCGTTACGGGAATGCCCGTTATTAAAGAGCTTATGCAAAAGTTTCCGGCAACACTTGAGCTTACGATCTTTGCCATGATAGTGGCTGTTTTCATTGGTATATTTTACGGGACATACGCAGCATATAATCTAGGGAACCCCATAGATGTCTCGGCAAGAATATATTCAATTTTTGTCTATTCATTCCCTGTTTTCTGGTTTGGCCTTATGCTTCAGCTCGTTTTTGGAGTCTGGCTGCATTGGCTTCCTGTATCAGGGGAGGCAAGCCCGTTTATGACTCCGGATAAAACCTATACCGGTATGTATGTGATCGATGCAATCATAAACGGTCAGTGGGATGTCCTAAAGGATTCTATAAATCATCTTATCCTGCCATCAATAACCTTAGGTGTTGTTATATCGAGTATATTTGTCAGGATGGTTAGAGCCAATGTTGTTCTTACACTGTCGCAACAGTTCGTTGTGGCAGCAAGAGCAAGGGGTGTAAAGGAAAAAACCGTTCTTTTCAGGCACGCCTTAAAAAACGCCCTGCCTCCGATATTGACCATAATGGGATTACAGTTCGCCCTTCTCTTGGGAGGGGCTGTTTTAACAGAGGTCACATTCTCCTGGCCCGGCATCGGAAGCTATCTAGTATCAAGGATACATGCAAGGGATTTTCCCTCCATTCAAGGAACAATTGTATTTTTTGCCATATTCGTTGCCATCATCAGCATACTTGTTGATGTAATAAATGCCTGGATCAACCCACGTGTGAGGTATTAGTTAGATGATAGAAAACTCAAATCAGATGGTATCCTCAAGGATCTCTTCTTTTATAAAAAACCTTCTTGGCGATTCTTCCGGTATTATGGCCTTTGCAGGACTTACGATCCTTGTGATCTTCATACTGATGGCCATATTTGCCCCACTGATTGCACCCTATAGTCCAATAGAGCCTTCAGGCACACCGCTGTTAGCACCCAACATGCAACATCTAATGGGCACAGACAACATGGGGTATGATGTGTTCTCCCGCTTCATATACGGCTCAAGAATGGCTTTAATAATTGCATTTATCGCTACACTTATAGCCTCTGTTGTGGGCATACCATTGGGGCTTATTGCTGGCTATTCGGGTGGTGTATTGGATAGAACTCTTACAATGATAATGGACTCTGTTTATACATTTCCGGGTTTAATTTTGGCTATTGCAATAGCAGCGGTCTTAGGCCCAGGCATCATAAACATATCACTATCCATAGCCGTGGTCTATATACCGACATATTACAGGGTTATAAGGAGTCAGGTCGTAAGCGTAAAATCAGAACTCTATGTAGAAGGGGCATACTCCATCGGTGCAAAAACCTCAACAATAATATTCAAATACATATTACCCAATGTTTTACCCTCAATCATCGTTGTTCTGTCTATGAACATAGCCGATGCAATTATGACAGAGGCTGGATTGAGCTTTTTAG
Organism: Hippea maritima DSM 10411; assembly: GCF_000194135.1. Classification (GTDB taxonomy): domain Bacteria; phylum Campylobacterota_A; class Desulfurellia; order Desulfurellales; family Hippeaceae; genus Hippea; species Hippea maritima. The sequence goes on from NC_015318.1 coordinate 1,252,851, forward strand.
GTCTTGGCATAACACCGCCAACGCCGGATTGGGGGTATGATCTGGCAAACGGCCAACAGTTCCTCATATCAAACGACTGGTGGATGAGCTTCTTTCCAGGTATCGCAATTATCTTGATTGTCTTAGGCTTTAGCATGTTTGCAGAAGGTCTAAATGAGTACTTCAACCCCAACATAGGAGAAAAAAGATAAATGGCTTTAGTGGAAATCAAAGATTTAAGGATAGAATATCAAACAAGAAGCGGCAATCTAAGCGCCGTTGCAGGCCTAAATTTAAACATAAACGAGCAGGAGAGTTTGGGTATAGTGGGCGAATCTGGGTGTGGAAAGTCAACACTTGGTACGGCCATTATGAAGCTATCTCCACAAAATGCCAAACTAACAGGCCAGATAATCTTTGAAGGTAAAGATATACTAAAGCTAAAATCAGAAGATGTAAGAAAAATTAGGGGCAAGGATATTTCAATGATATTTCAAGACCCCATGACAAGCCTGAATCCGATTATGCGCATAAGAGACCACTTCTTTGAGCTGTTTAAAGTCCATTACCCAAAAATGACCAAAGAAGAAATGATAAAAATCGCGAGTGAAGCTTTGCTTTCTGTGGGTGTTGACCCATCAAGGCTTGATAACTATCCGTTTGAATTTTCAGGTGGTATGAGACAGAGGGTCATGATAGCAATAGCCATCTGTTTAAAACCCAAGCTTTTAATAGCCGATGAGCCAACAACCTCTTTAGATGTTGTTGTTCAAGAGCAAATTATGCAGGTTCTAAAGAACTTAAAAAAAACAAAAAACATGTCCATAATGCTTATAACCCATGATATGGGTATAGTAGCGGAATTGGCAGAAAAAGTGGCTGTAATGTATGCTGGGTGGATGGTTGAATACTCAACTGTTTTAGAGCTTTACAACAAACCCCTACACCCCTACACACAACTCTTGCTTGAGTCCATCCCTAATGTAAAGATAGACGATATGGAGTTAAAACATATACCGGGGAGCTTACCCGACCTAAAGAATCCACCCAAAGGCTGCAGGTTTCACCCACGATGCCCGTTTGCCAAAGATATATGCAAAAAAGAAGAACCACCTACTGTAGAAATAGAAAACAGAAAAGTAAAATGCTGGTTATACGGTGATAAAACATGAATAAAACACTTCTAAAGATTGAAAACCTAAGAAAGGAATTTAAGCTTAAACGCCCATGGCTTGAGGCTTTGTTTAAAAAAGAAACACCGACTGTTAAGGCCGTTGACGATGTCTCATTTGAAATCAAAAGGGGTGAAACGCTCGGTATAGTAGGAGAATCGGGCAGTGGCAAAACAACAATGGGGCGCTCTATTTTGAGGCTTATTGAACCAACATCGGGAAAGATAATATTTGACGGTTATGACCTTTTAGGGTTATCCAAAAACAACCTAAGAAAAGCAAGAAAAGACTTCCAAATAATATTTCAAGACCCTATGGCAAGCCTAAATCCATATATGAAAATAGGAAAGATAGTATCCCATCCACTTGAGATCCACAACATTGGCTCAAAGACAGAACAGAAAGAGAGGGTTCTTTCAATCTTTGAAAAGGTTAACTTAATTCCAGCCAAAGAATTCTTTAACAGATATCCAAAACAGCTATCTGGAGGCCAAAGGCAAAGGGTTGTTATAGCAAGGGCATTAATCACAAATCCAAAGTTTATCGTGGCAGATGAGCCCACAGCTATGCTGGATGTTTCTGTAAGGTCTCAAATATTAAAGCTTATGATAGATATAAAAGAGGAGTTTGGACTAACCTATCTGTTTATCACGCATGATCTGGCAAGCGCCAAATACATATGCGACAGAATCGGCGTTATGTATCTGGGTAAAATCGTTGAGATGGCAAATACATACGATCTATTTACCAATCCACTTCATCCCTACACCCAGATACTCATGAGCGCTGTACCCATACCGGATCCCAATATAAAGAGAAAGAAACTTATGCCGAAGGGTGAGATACCCTCTGCAACAAAGATTCCGAAGGGCTGCAGATTCCATCCAAGATGCCCGTTTGCCAAAGACATATGCAAAGAACAAGAGCCTAAACTAAAGGATGTCGGCGGCAGATTTGTTGCATGTCATTTAATCGATGAAAGCTAACAATCAAACAAAAACAACACTTTCCTGCCTTCTTATTGTTCTAAAACTTATAAATTAAAAACTTAAAAAGCCAAAGGGAAGATTTACCCCTTGGCTTGCTTTACTTTTATGATGCCTGAGCTTGCTTAAATTTTCTGTGAGCTTTTTGATAGAGATTAGAGATTAGCCTTGAGGCTTTGTTTTTGTGTATTATGCCTTTGGAGCAGATTTTTCTTATTACCTTTTCTGCTTCTTTGAGTTGAGCCTCGACTGTCTCTTTATCGCTCTCTGCCTCTATAAGCATTCTACTCTTTTTAAGGATGTTCTTAAGCCTTGTTCTATAGGCTTTATTTCTCATATATCTTTTTTTATTCTGCCTTACCCTTTTAATGGCTGACTTGTGGTTCGCCACTTGTACCCCTCCTTCTCTTTTTCTCAAAATGGCTTAGAATTCTTACCATAAAGATTTTTTAAAGTCAATTTTTTAATTCATACATATACCAGATAGGTCCAAACATACTTACCACCTAAAGCAAATAGAGGTAATATCTATGTCTGAGAATGAGAATGATAGAAAAGAGAGTGGAGGCACCAACATGGAAGTGAAGAGAATAAGAAAGATAGTAGGGGCAGAAAACCTGAAAGTAGGTTTTCTGCCCGTTAAATCTTTCTCTTTCTCAAGGGCTGATGCAGCCCACATCCTCTTTTGCATATTCAAATCACTGGATTTGAATATAATAGGAAGACCCATAAAACTCCTAAAGGGATGGAGGCTGCATCATGGATAGTATATACCACACTTTGAGAAAATCAAACCCTGCAAGTGCAAGAATTTTGGTCAGAAAGGTTTTAGAGAAAAACAACGGCAATGTCTCAAAAACAGCAAGAATACTTGGCATATCAAGGGCTACAGTGAGAAGGGCAAGGGATGGAGAACTAAATGACTTATCAAGAAGACCAAAGAACATAAGAAAAAAGATAGACTGTTCTCTTGAAAAACTCATTGTTGAAGAGGCAAAAAGCACAGGGTACAGATACAGGCTTCTAAGCTATTACCTAAAGAACAAATACTCCATAGAGATAAGCGAAAACACAATAAAGAAGGTTTTAAAGAGAAACAGGGTGAGGAAAAAGAAAATAAGGACTCTAAACAAAAACAGAAGGCATCTTTATGATTATGAACACCTGACGCCCTTTAGCCACCTTCAGATAGACACAAAACACATACTGTATGAAACATCTCTACCAAAGAGCGTGTATAGACACATAGAGAAATACGACCTGCCAAAATATGAATGGAACGCAATAGATGTAAAAACGAGAATGAGATTTACAGCTTACTCCCATACTCTTTCTGCATCCTTTGGATTTGCTTTTATCCTTTTTGTCGTACTGTGGTTAAAGCTGCACAATGTAAGGGGAAAAATAAACATAAGGTTGGACAACGGTTCTGAATTTGCATCCTCAAGCAGAAGAAAATTGGATGAATACAACGAATTCTTTTCAAAACTGAATGTAGAGTTAAAACCCATACCACCAGGTGCAAAACACCTCCAGGCTATAGTTGAAAACTCACACAGAAAAGACGATGAATCATTTTTCTCCATTCATCCAGAAAGGTGCAGGAATGACGCTGAGTTCTTGCTCAAAGCTCAACAATGGCAGGATACATGGAATACAGCAAGGCCTCACTATGGCATAGACATGAACGGCCTAACGCCTTTTGAGAAACTGAAATCAACAAAAGCTATGATATCTGAAAACATAGTAAGGTTTCCAACCTTACTACTGGAAGATATCATAAGGGTAGCAGGCTACCCTTATGAATGGTTGAGTAAGTTTGTGAACCTGTATATATTTAGTAGAGGTGGTAAGTATGTGTGGACCACTTACCATCAAGTTTGGATAATGATTTAGATTTCAATGAATATTTCAGTTTATTTTTATTTATTTCTATATAAATGCATTTATTTTGTTTTATTTCAACTTGAAAAAAGCAAAAAAAGGAGTATTGTTAGCACTCGAGAGTGATGAGTGCTAACAAAAAATAAAAGGAGGTGGGAAAATGGCAACATTAAAACCCCTGATGGACAGAATCCTGGTAGAACCAGAGGATCTGGAGCAGAAAACTGAAAGTGGAATCATCATTCCTGACACAGCAAAAGAGAAGCCACAGCAGGGTAAGGTTGTTGAGGTTGGAGAGGATGTTGAGACTGTAAAAAAGGGTGATGTTATCGTATTTGAGAAATACGCTGGAAATGAAATCAAGCTGGATGACAAGAAGTATGTAATTCTCAAAGAAGACGAAGTATTGGCAAAATTCGTTGACTAAAAAATTGGAAGGGAGGTGAGAAGAAATGACAGCAAAAATCTTAGAGTTTGGTGATAGCGCAAGAGAAGCAATAATGAAAGGTGTTAATAAGCTCGCCGATGCAGTAGCCGTTACAATGGGCCCGAGGGGTAGAAATGTAGTAATAGACAGAAGATTTGGAAGCCCCACAATAACAAAAGACGGTGTTACTGTTGCAAGAGAGATCGAGCTTAAAGACCCATATGAGAACATGGGTGCACAACTTGTTAAAGAGGTTGCATCCAAGACAAGCGATGTAGCAGGTGACGGAACAACAACGGCTACAGTATTGGCAAGGGCTATATACAGAGAAGGACTAAGAAACGTAACAGCTGGTGCTAATCCTATAGAGATCAAAAGAGGAATTGATAAGGCTGTTGAGAAGGTGGTTGAGGAACTAAAGAAAATCTCCAAAGAGGTTACAGAGAAAAAGCAGATCGCGGAAGTCGGAACAATCTCCGCAAACAATGACAAAGAGATCGGTGAGATAATAGCCGAGGCAATGGATAAGGTTGGCAAAAACGGAGTTATAACCGTTGAAGAAGCTAAAGGTACTGAGACAACATTAGAGCTTGTTGAGGGTATGAGGTTTGACAGAGGTTATTTGTCTCCATACTTCGTAACAAACCCCGACAAGATGATCGCAGAGCTTGAGAATGCATTCATCGTAATCACAGATAAGAAGGTAAGCTCAATGCAGGAGTTCTTACCACTTGTAGAGAAAATCGCAAAAACAGGAAGACCATTCCTGGTAATAGCCGAAGAGGTTGAAGGTGAGGCTTTGGCAACATTGGTAGTCAACAAATTAAGAGGAACATTGCAGTGTTGTGCAGTTAAAGCCCCTGGTTTTGGCGACAGAAGGAAAGAGATGCTCAGGGATATAGCAATCCTTACGGGTGGTCAGGTAATAAGCGAAGAGACTGGCATGAAGTTCGACAATGTTGACTTAGATGTTCTTGGAAGAGCTAAGAAGATAATCGTTGATAAAGAAAACACAACAATCGTTGATGGATTCGGCTCCAAAGAGGATATAGAGGCAAGAATTAAACAAATCGACGCCCAGATTGAACAATCCACAAGCGAATACGACAAAGAGAAGCTAAGAGAGAGAAAGGCAAAATTGGCTGGTGGAGTTGCCATAATAAAAGTAGGTGCTGCAACAGAGACAGAGATGAAAGAGAAAAAAGCCAGGGTTGAAGATGCCCTCAATGCTACAAAAGCAGCTGTTGAAGAGGGTATAGTACCTGGTGGTGGAACAGCACTTCTAAGATGCCAAGCAGCATTGAACGACATAAAAGGCGAAAATGACGATCAAGATATCGGAATTAAGATAATTAAGAAGGTACTCGAAGAACCGGCAAAAGTAATAGCAAGCAATGCAGGATTTGAAGGTTCCATTATAATTAACAAGATAAGAGAGAACAACGATGTCTCCTACGGATTCGATGCAAGGAATGGTGAGTTCGTTAACATGTTCGAAAAAGGCATAATAGACCCAACAAAGGTTGAAAGAACTGCAATTCAGAACGCATCTTCTGTTGCAGGCTTAATGCTAACAACAGAAACACTCATCACAGATGATCCAAAAGAGAGGGAGAAGGAAGATAGGGCTATGGCTGGCGCTGCTGGTGGCGCTGGTATGTATTAAGACCCCGCCTCCTCCAAGCGATAAACCAACCCACCTAAGGGAAAACCTTGGGTGGGTTTTTTATTTATAGTCTATATAAGGATTAAGCTTTCTTTCATGCTCTATTGTTGTAGGTTCACCATGTCCGGGATAGACCAAAACATCGTCTGGAAGCTTTATTAGTCGTTTTAGGCTATCCAATAAATCATTTTTGCTACCTGAAGGAAAATCCCATCTTCCAACAGATTCAAAAAACAGCGTATCTCCACTAAAAAGCCACTTTTTATTTTTCTCATAAAAACAAACAGAACCGGGTGTGTGTCCTGGCGTATGCAAAACTTCAAAACTCAACGAACCAACATCAACAATATCCCCATCTTTTAATAAAATATCCGGCTCTGGAGATGGTTCTTGATCTTTTAATAAAAAGATCTTAGCATCGATATGGGCTTTTTTAAGCAATGATAAATCGTTTTCATGAATCGCAAGCTTTATGTTATATCTCTTTTTCAAGAAGGCGTTAGCACCAACATGGTCAAAATGATAGTGTGTATTTAGAATTATCGTTGGTGTAAGCGCATATTTTTCTATTACGCCTATTATCTTTTCAGGCTCATCCCCTGGGTCTATAATCGTACACTCTTTGGAAGACTCATCAAAAACAAGATAGCAGTTCTCCTCCAACTCTCCTACAACAACTTTCACAACCATATCAATCTCCGTAAAATAAAAAAGCCCCCTACTCTTTCGAATAGGAGGCTTAGATTCATTTTTACGTTTCAGATCTTATCCAAATTTATAGGCAACGCCAAATCCACCCCTTGGAAACTTCCATGTTATATAATCACAGGATATCATACATGTTCCACATTCTACACAGGCATCGTAGTTGATGTTTATTTTCTGCTCAGCTTCATCCCAGGTGTAAACGCTTGCAGGACAAACGTATGTACACTGCTTCTTTTCGCAGGTCTTGCAAACCTCAGGATCAGATATACCTAAGTGACTATACTCATGATCAACGTTATATCCAACAAGATAAAGCTTATCTTCAATTCTTAATTTCTTCATCTTAATTTCCTCCAGATAGTATACAAGTCTTTAGCAAGGTTGATATAACCAAACCTCTGTTTGAGTTCATCTTTAATCTTTCTAAACTTATCTGGTTTTGGAGTACCATCAACGTTGTAAATTTCTGTCATTGCATCAATGATGAACTGCGGATAGTCAGTTAGAAGATATCTCTTCTCCTCAAGCAACTCTGGCAAGTTTCTGTAATATTTGAGATCCTTCAACACATACATCTCTTCAAGCTTATCCTGATATCTTGAGAGCATTTTTTCAGAGAAATCACCTGCTTCTTTTGCCTCAAGATATGTCTTAGCTGCTGCCTTACCACTCTCTATTGCAAGGTTTGAGCCTTCTCTATGAACAGAATCTACAAGCATTGCAGCATCACCAGCCACCATAAATCCGTCTGTATAAAGTTTCGGAACGGCAAAATATCCACCCTCAGGAATCATATGAGCAAGATACTCTTTTGTCTCTCCACCCTCGATCAAAGGCAATACTGATGGATGAGCCTTGACCTTTTCAAGTAAATCATTTGGGTTCATGCGGTGTTCAATCAAATCCTTGATGATAGCGCCAACACCGATGGATACAGATGTCTTGTTTGTATAAATCCAGGCCATAGCCTCGATACCTTCAAAGAATGGGCCAGTAAGTTCTATTGTTACACCCTCATCCGGGTTTGTTACACCGAATCTGTCATTAACCTCTTTCTCTGAAAGACCTATGATCTCCTTTGTGGCAACAGCAACCTTCTCAGGGGTTATTTTCTTTCTCAAACCCAAAGATTTAGCTAAGAAAGACTGAACACCGTCTGCGGCAATTACACAATCTGCATACAGATCACCCTCAGGTCTATCTGTCCTAACACCGACTACCTTGCCATTCTCAACAATAGGCTCTGTAACAACCGTTTCATTGATTAATAAGGCACCAGCATCAACAACCTGCTTAGAGAACCACTTATCAAAGTGAGCCCTAAATACACTAAAACAGTTATAAGGCTCCTGATTCCATTTCTGATTCCTGATACCAGAGCCGAAATGAGCAGCCTCATCAAGAAGCCACATTCTTTGTTCTATAATATGCCTCTCAAGAGGAGCCTCTTTGTAGAATTCAGGTATCAAATCATCCATGGGTTTCCTGTAAAGGATTCCACCCATGACATTCTTAGCACCAGGGAATTTGCCCCTTTCTATTATTATTGTATCAACGCCAGCCTTTGCCAATACATAACCTGCAGCCAAACCCGCAGGACCAGCACCGACTATAATTACATCAAAATCTTTTTTTCCCATTTTGCTCTCCTTTTAAGCCTTTCCTAATTTTTCCTTAAACATTTTCGTCATCTTAGGAAGAACCTCTAAGACATCACCAACGATACCGTATGTGGCTAACTCAAAAATAGGAGCCTCTGGATCTTTATTGATGGCTATTATAACATCGGAAGATTTCATTCCAGCAACATGCTGTATAGCACCGGAGATTCCGCAGGCTATGTAGATCTTTGGATGGACGGTTTGACCTGTCTGGCCAACCTGTCTTGTTTGGGGAGCCCAACCTGCTTGGACAGCTTTTCTGCTGGCAGCCCAGGTGCCACCAAGAACATCAGCTAGCTCTTGAACAAACTTCATATTTTCCTTTGAGCCCATACCAAATCCACCGGAGACGATTATATCGTAGAATCCTAAGTTTACCTTCTCTCCTTCTTCTATTATCTTTTCAAGAATCTTTTTAGTGTATTTAGCCTTGTCAAATTCAAATTTTTCCTTTATTACTTCTCCCTTAACTGGCTCTTCAATTGCCTTATAAACACCTGGTCTTGATGTTGACATCTGAGGCCTGTTGTCGGGGCAGAAAATTGTAGCCATTAGATTTCCACCAAAGGTAGGCCTTGTCATCAAGAGATTCTTGGTTTTTGGATCTATATCTAAAGCTGTGGTATCAGCTGTAAGTCCTGTCTGAAGAACTGTAGCTATTGTTCCTGCCAAATCTCTTCCCAATGTTGTAGCACCAATTAGAACTACTTCTGGTTTATATTTCTCTATCAAATAGACAATAGAATCCCTATAAGGTTCTGTCATATAGTCTTTTAATATTGGATCCTCAATAATGAAGAATTTTTTAGCACCGTATTTAAATACCTCATCTTTAAACTGTTCAACTTTATCACCTACGGTAAATGCATGAACTTCACAATCCAAATCCTTTGCAAGCTCTCTGGCCTTTGTTAAAAGCTCGAAGGATACCCTTGCTACCTCACCATTCTCATGCTCAACAAAAACCCATATATGCTTATATTTACTAATATCATGTTTTATCATTTTCTCAACCTCACCCTTACTGTACTTTTCCCATTTGCTTCAAAACGGGAGTAATTTTTTCATAAAGAGTGTTTAAAATAGCATCCAAAGAATCGCCCTCTAACATTTCACCTCTTTCTCTCTTTGGAGGTGTAAATGCTTTTTTAACCTTTGTTGGAGAATTCTTAAGTCCGCACTGGGAAGCATCAATTTCAGTGTTACTCGAGTTGAGTAGCTTAACCGGAGTCTTCGCTGCCCTTATTAAGTATGGCAAAGGAGCATAGCTTAAAGTATTCAACTCCTCTTCCACTGTCAAGAAGCATGGCATGGGAGCCTCCATAACTTCTTGACCACTCTCAACGAGCCTTACAACCTCAATGGTTTTATTCTCTGGGTCTACCTTTTTAATATCAACAACATACGTAATCAAAGGGATATTAAACCTTGTTGCAATACCTGGACCTGTCTGAGCTGTATCACCGTCTATTGCCTGTTTGCCAGCCCAAAACAAATCTACCGGGCCTTCTTCCTGTATAATCTTCTGAGCACCTGCCCACAAAGCATAGCTTGTTGCAAGCGTATCAGAACCAGCAAAAATCCTGTCACTTAAAAGATAAGCATTATCTGCGCCCATAGCCATTGCCTCTTTGAGGGCATCCTCAGCCATAGGCGGGCCCATACAAACAACAGAAACCTTGCCGCCAAACTCATTCTTGATCCTTACTGCTGCCTCTATGGCGTGTTTGTCGAATGGATTGATGATAGCTGGAACACCTTCCCTAATTAACGTTCCAGTTTCATAATCCACCCTCACTTGAGCAGCATCAGGAACCTGCTTGATAAAAACTAAAGAGTGCACTTGAGCCTCCTTTCAAAAATCTTATTGTTTTCTATGCCGCTATATTTATTACCACAATAAAAAAATAAGTCAAGCCTTTATAGAAAGCCAAAGAACTATAACTCAACTATCTAATTAAAATTTTAAATATGAGATTATATTTGACAACGGTTGAGTAAAATAATATAAAATATTTAAATTTATCGTTAAATGGGAGGTTAAAATGGGGGTAATAGGCACCAGTAGTTTAATCTTTCTTAGTTATTTTGCATTAATGTATATTTCACAGCAAAAAGTGCCTTCTTTGTTTCTTTTGTTGTCCTTTCCATAGGCTTTTTTGTAGGGTTCCTGCTGTATTACTACAAAACTTTTATAAAACCACTGAATAATATAACCCATTTCTGTAATACAAAGCTATGCACAACCTACGATTTAACAGATAGACTTCCAAAAGCCCCCAAGACACTCGGGTTTCTAAACTTAGCAAATGCATTTATATCCAATGTTCAGAATGCACTAAAAAAGACGCTCACAACATCCAATAGCGTTGCCACACAGGCCGCTAAGGTAAGTTTCAATGCAGAAAAAATATCAGGAAACGTAAAAATGGAAGCTGAAGGTATGGAAGAGATTAAAACAACAATGGAAGAGATTAAAGACTCTATCAGCGGTGTTTCAAGAAACATAACAAACACATCAGAGTTTATGCAAAAAGTAAATGATTTGGCAAAAACAGGTGCAGATAAAGCAGAATTAGCAATAGATAAAATTGAAGACATAGCAAAAGAGGCACAAAGAAACGCCGACATGATGAAGGATTTGGGCTCATCATCGGAAGAGATAGGAAAGATTGTTGAGGTTATAAATGAGATAACTGATCAAACAGCCCTCTTATCACTCAATGCAGCAATCGAAGCTGCAAGAGCAGGAGAAGCCGGAAGGGGTTTTGCTGTTGTTGCGGATGAGATAAGAAAATTGGCGGATAAAACGGCACATTCCACAGAACAAATAAGACAAATAGTTATGAAAACTCAGGGCGAAACACAAAAAACCATCGATGCTACACAAACCCTAATCGAAAAAGTGGATGAAGGCAAAGAACTCATAAGAACAGCCTCAGATTCTCTTATAGAAATAGCAAACGGTGTATCTGAGGCAAGCAAGATGATAGAGGATGTTGCAGCTGCAGCAGAAGAACAATCCTCAGCTGTTGATATGATTGCAGAAAGAGTAGAAAAAATGGCAGAGGATGTTGCAAAATCGGCAAATAGAATCGAATCAATAAAAGAAAATACCTATAAAATTTCAAAAACCGCAGAAGAGTTGTTTACATTTATGGTGCAGTTCAAAACCGGCTCATACATAGATAAAGTTTATTCTATTCTACTTGCAGCTAAAGAAGAAATAGAAGATACGTTTAAAAAATCAGTGGAAAATGGAATTATATCACCATCCGATTTATGGGATAGAAACTATATACCTGTACCAAATACCAACCCCCAGAAATACAAAACGCGCTTCACCGACTTTGCAAAGAAATACATTCAACCTATTGAGGATAAATACCTTCAGATGGATCCAAACTTTAAATTTGTAGTTTTAGTGGACAACAATGGATATCTACCTGCTCATAATACAATATACGATAAACCTCTAACAGGGGATTACGAAAAAGACTTAGTAGGTAATCGCTCTATGAGAATATTCAACGACCCAACAGGTCTTGCAGCGGCAAGAAACACAAATCCTGTATTACTTCAAACATACATGAGAGATACAGGTGTTGTCATGAACGACATCTCCACACCCATATATTTTGAGGGTAAGCATTGGGGTGGCTTAAGGATAGGTTTCATCTGGAATGAAGGTAATTAAATCAAATGGTGAGATAGAAGATTTCAGAGCGGATAAACTGATAAACTCACTTATCCGCTCTGGAGCCTCTATTGAAGAAGCTCAAGAAATAACAAACATAATTCAGCTAAAGATAACAAAGCCAACACCTACAAGAACAATTTATAGACTAGCTAAAAATCTTTTAAAAAGAACAAATATTTCTTCATCTATGAAATATTCCTTAAAAAAAGCAATGATGCGTCTCGGGCCTTCTGGATATCCATTTGAGAGGTTTTTTGCAAAAATCATGCAGGCATACGGATTTGAAACGGAAGTAGATATCGTCGAAGAAGGAAGATGCATAAATCACGAGATAGATGTGCTCGCCTTTAATAAAAATACGGTAGTCAGCGTTGAATGTAAATATCACTCCTCTGCTTTTAGGGCATCCGATGCAAAGGTTGCCATGTATGTATATTCAAGGTTCAAAGATTTAGAAGACAAATTAAAGAAAAAATACCACAAAAAGCGTTATGAAGGATGGCTTGTAACAAACACCCGACTCACAATCGATGCTATTAAATTCTCAAGATGCTATAGCTTCAAAGCAATGGGATGGAGATATCCGGAGGATGGGGGGCTGGAGAAGCTTATAGAAAAAAAGAAACTTTATCCTATAACTGTATTAAGCATAAAACAAGACAGTCTACAAAAATTACTAAAACATGAACTTGTAATGGCAACTGATATCATAAGGATCTCTAATGAGTTTTTGGAAAATTTAGGACTAAATCAAAGAAAGATAAACCAACTAAAGAAACAGGCGAGGGCCCTTCTGGGTTAAGCCCTCACACCTATCTGATAATATTCAAAACCAAACTCCTTCAAAAATTCTTTGTTGTATTGATTTCTGCCGTCAAATATTATTGGGTTTTTAAGCCTCTTTTTTATTTCGTAAAAATCAGGGCTCCTGAATTCCTTCCATTCGGTTATCAGAATCATTGCCTCAGCACCGTTGAGTGTATCGTATTTGTTATTGAAGTAGTTTACATGTTTATTATCTTTCAACCAAAAGTTTTTGGCGTTTTCCATAGCCTCTGGGTCGTAAGCATTTATCGTGGCACCTAACTTTGTTAATTCATTTATTATTGTGATTGAAGGCGCCTCTCTCATATCATCTGTTTGTGGCTTAAAGGCCAGCCCCCATACAGCGAAAGTCATTGAGCTTAGATTATCTCCGAATCTATTTAGTATCTTTTTTAAGAAGTAGTAGCGCTGAGAGAAATTCACCTTCTGGGTAGCCTTTATTATTGCAGGTTCTATATCTGCATCAACGGCCATCTTCTCAAGTGCCCTAACATCCTTTGGAAAACAACTGCCTCCATAGCCTACTCCAGGGTATATAAAGTGATAACCGATTCTTCTATCGCTTCCTATGCCTACTCTTACCATGTTTATATCTGCCCCTAAAGCCTCTGCAATGCGGGAAATTTCATTTATAAAAGATATCTTTGTGGCTAACATGGCGTTTGCTGCATATTTTGTAAGTTCTGCACTCCTGATATCCATAGCTATGAAACGCTCATGATTTAAGGTAAACGGCCTATAAAGCTCTTTCATTATTTTCATTGATTTTTCGCTATTGGCGCCCACAACAACCCTGTCTGGTTTCATGAAATCGGCTACAGCATCACCTTCTTTTAAAAATTCAGGATTCGATACAACATCAAATTCAAATGGAATGTTTTCACCGTATCTCTCTTTAAGTTTCTTTTCAATAACAGATCTAACCCTATCTGCTGTTCCTACAGGAACAGTCGATTTGTCAACCACTATCATCTCATGGTCCATATACCGCCCAATGCTTTCTGCGGCTTTTAAAACATGGTTAAGGTCTGCACTTCCATCTTCAGACTGAGGCGTACCAACGGCTATAAAGACAATATCGCTATTTTTCACGCCGTAGGCTATATCGGTTGTAAACTCAATATTCCCCTTCTCTAAATTCTTTTTTATGATCTTATCAAGGCCAGGCTCAAATATAGGAACAATACCCTTTTTTAGTTTCTCTATTTTTTGCCTATCTATATCCACGCAGATTACCCTATTTCCCATCTCAGAAAAGCAAGCCCCCGTAACAAGCCCTACATAGCCGCTTCCTATCATTGTAAGTCTCATGTTTTTCTCCCCTTCCTCAAATAAATAATCTCTTTACAGCTTCATAGTACTCATCTTTTGTCTTTCTAATTCTATTCAAATCTACCTCAACTAAAGCCTCAAGCAAATAGTCAGGATATTTATTTTTAAAACCTCTTATTTGAACTTTAATCTCTTCATCGTCTAAAGATTCCCTATAAGGTCTATCCTGCATCATAGCTGCAACAAAAGAAGAAAGACCAACTACAGCAGACTCAAGCATAGGCTCTTTTCTGCAGGGATACCCGTCTTTTATATAGTTCTCATGGTGCATTGCAACAATTTGAGCCTCATCATTAAAACCCAATCCCCTTAACATCCAATCAGCTTGATATGTATGAGACTTTATAATATTGTAAGTTTCACTATCCAAAGACGGTAAGGAAAATACATCAAACGGTATAATAAGATTACCTACATGCGATACAAGCGAGGCAAATTGAAGCGTTTTTATGTCAAGATCAAGCTTATAACCCAAAGATATAGCTATATTCTTGGTTAAAATCGAATAACCATCAAAAAATGGGGAAATGTTATCGCTTATATAAGCCAGAAAATACGCTACTGCTGTTTTGAATTTATCATCAACTTTTTGACCTTTAAGTCCATCCAATATCTTCAAAACACTTTTATCTACATTTTCTTCAAGCAAGTTAAACCAGAAACAATCCCTTTTTGAAAGTTTCTCAAAAGCCGTTAACATCTCACCATCAAACAGTTCCTTTTTCTGAGATAAAAAATCAAACAACTCATCAAATGCGTATGGGTTTGTAAGGCTTCTATAGGCGACCTCTATATTGTCTGCCAAAAACAAGATACTACCTAAAACAGAGGAATTAGAGTTGCTCGGCGTATGATGTAGTGTTATAGCCGTTGTAACATCCAAATGTAAATTAAAGAATCGTGCAACCCTTCCGCTTAGTAAGGAATGTCTATTTAATTTTTTAAAATCTTCATAAACAATTTGTCTAAAGGTTTCAACCTTGGAGGTGTCATTTAAAAGGGCTATATCGTGAATTAGGGCAGCCTTAACAAGCAAATCTAAGCCAAACTCTTCAAGCCCGAGCTCAGAAGCGATGGAGTGTGCAATTATAGTAACCCTTCTTTGATGAAAAGTATCATTACCTTCAATAGAGTCGGATAACCTACTCAATTCAAACAACACTCTATTTACATCCATTTTTACCTCCTCGTTGAAATATTATAAAAAGGAAAGGCAGCTGGCAAGAACTTGCAAATAATAGTTAAATTGATAATCTATTTATTAAAGGAGGTGTTATGGCTAAGGTTGCAATTGTAGGAAAACCCAACGTGGGCAAATCAACTCTATTCAACGCTTTAGTTAAAAAAAATAAAAGCTTAATTTTGGATATGCCCGGAACAACAAGGGATAGGATATTTGAATACGGAAAAATTGACGATAAAGATGTGCTTTTCATAGATACGGGCGGCTTTGAAACAGAAGGAGAATTCTCCCAAAACATAAACGAACAGATAAAGTTGGCCATAGACTCAAGTGATGCTGTTATAGTAGTATTTGACCTAACAACACCTCTAAGCATCCAAGATGAGGAAATATTTAAATATGTGGTAAAATCAAAGAAACCATATATCTTGACGGCAAACAAAAGCGACATAAAAAAACAAGAATTTGAATACGATTATTACAAATTTGGCGATATTTTGAAGATTTCTGCAGCACACAAAAGAAACTTGAATACATTAAAAGAAAAACTCGGATCTTTAATAAATGAAGTTGAAAAAAGAGCAGACTGCCTCGCAAAAATAGCTATAACAGGAAGATCAAATGTAGGAAAATCGAGCCTAATAAACGCCATTTTAGGAGAAAACAGAAGCGTTGTAAGTGATAAAATAGGCACAACAACAGACAGCATAGACACACCATTTATTTATAACTCAAACTGCTACCTATTAATTGATACAGCAGGAATAAGAAAGAAAGCCAAAACAAAAAAGGCAATAGATAAGCTCTCAAGTATATTCTCTTTCTTTGCTATAGACAGAAGCGATATATGCGTGTTTTTAATCGATGCAAAAGAGGGCTTAACATCAACCGATAAATTTATCATAGATAAAATTATTGAGAAAAATAAAGGATTAATAATAGCTTTAAACAAATGGGATCTTGTAAAAAACACACCGTTTTCAGAGTATGAAAAGCTTCTAAAAGAGCACCTGCCATTTGCTTGGTTTGCAGAATTCATGCCAATAAGCGCAATAGAAGTAAAAAATATAGGTAAACTCCTTAAAAAGATTGAGTCTGTTGAGAAGATATGTTCAAGGCGTATCCCTACGCATGAACTCAACGAAAAACTACATACAATAATAAGGCAAAATGCACCGTTTTCAAAAAAGGGCAAAGAGGTAAAATTAAAATATATAACACAGGTAGATACAAATCCGCCACATTTTGTAATATTCACCAACAGACCCGAGGATATCGAGGAAAACTACAAAAGGTATGTAAGAAACAGTATGTATAAGCTGTTCAACTTCAAAGGTTGCTCCATAAAAATAACCTATAGGAGCTCAAAAAATGAACCAGATATTGGAGAGGATTAAAAAACACTATCCACAGCCCAAATTAGAACTCAACTTTTCAACTCCGTTTGAGCTACTAGTTGCTTTAGTGCTGTCTGCAAGATGCACAGATAAGCTAACAAACAAAATAACGCCCAAGTTGTTTGAAATATTCCCAACACCAGAGGCGCTAAAAGAGGCAGATTATGATGAACTAAACGAATTAATCTCATCATGTAGCATGCACAACACAAAGGCAAAAAACCTGATAGCTATTGCAAAAGCGTTATGCGAATACCACAACTGCAAAGTCCCAGAAAGTTTAGAGGAGCTAACAAAGCTGCCTGGTATCGGCAGAAAAACGGCAAATATCATACTTTCATTTGGCTTTGGAATACCGGCTGTGGGTGTGGATACACATGTATTGAGAATGGCAAACAGATTGGGTATATCAGACTCAAAAAAAGCCGATGTCGTGGAAGAGGAGATAAAACAAAAGATACCGAAAGAGGATTGGATAGTGTTCTATTCCGGATTGATTCTGCATGGAAGACACATATGTAAGGCTAAAAAACCCAACTGTGATGAATGTTTTTTAAACGACATATGCCCAAAGATAGGGGTAAAATGATAAAAAAGGACGGTTTTCAGTTCTGTTTTGACGATACGTTTTGTAAAACCTGTAAAGCTAAATGTTGCATAGGGGATGGATATGTATTCCTGAATGATAAAGATATTGAAAACTTATACACATTTTTGGGAATATCAAAAGAAGACTTCCTAAATAAATACACAAGAAAGGTTTTTGGTAAGGTTGTACTCATAGACCTTGTTATAAAAAATGAGAAACGGTGCGTGTTTTTGGATGATAATTACAGATGTGAGGTCTATCCTAAAAGGCCATTCCAATGCAAAAGCTTTCCGTTTTGGGAAAAACTCAGGTCATTCTCTTTGGATGAACTAAAAAAACTCTGTCCGGCCATCAAACCATGCAGATAAGCTCAATAAACCTATCACCAAAGCAAGCTAAAATACTCATAAAAAACCTAATCCATGTAGGTGAAATAATAGATGCAGAGGTTGTATCAAAAAAATCAGAGAACACCTATATCATAAAAATAAAGGGTGAGCTATTTGAGGCTACTTCAAACACCCAACTACCCACAAATAAAACAAAGTTTGTTGTAAAGCAGCTTTCTCCCACAATTATCCTCAAAATCCTTGATGGAGAAAAACCTCAAGAGTTTATAAAAACAACACTACCACCCATAAATTTAGATCTAAAGGAAGAAGACCTTATAAAAAATATATTACACAGCATAAAAGATGTAAAAACAGAAAACGAACCCATAAAACTCATTTCAAACATAGCAAAACTAAATAATCTAACAAATGATATCCAAATTAAAGCAATTTTATCTGATATAGAACAAGAGTTTGTAAAAAATAAGCTTATAGACAAAAGAAAAATAAATGAAGTGATATTAAAACTAGAGCAAAATATAAACAAAACCGAGACACATAAAGACTTAGAAAAACTCAGCCATATAATAAAGGAGGTTATAAAACAGATAAAAATAGAAAACCCAAATAATCTATTTATGCAAATACCACTGATAAAAGATCAAAAAACGCATCATTTATATATAAAAAATGAAAAAAACAATACAAAACAGAACAAAAAATCATTTAAGATAACAGTTGCATCAAATAGTCAAAGGTTTGGTTTTTTCCAGATTGACGCTTTAGAGATAGAGGGTAGAATATCAATAAAGTTATCTTTTGAAAGCAAAAACTCATTTGAAATATTTTCAAATAAATTGGAGGATATAAAGCGAATCCTGGCCAAAAATGTGAGCCTTTCAATTGAAATGTTAGACAAAAGACCAATATTTAGACCCAAAAAACTTAACATAAAGATATAGAGACATGGAAAAAAACCAAGCTTTATTCTTGCCTAAGCAGGCATTTTATGCTAACCTAACGCAGAAATTCTTTTGAGAAGGGGTGTGAAGGAATGAAAAAGGGTATACATCCTGAGTACAAAATCACGACAATCAGATGTGCTTGCGGAAACGAGATAGTAACGAGGTCAACGGTGGAAAACTTAACCGTTCAGGTCTGCTCAAAATGTCATCCATATTTTACAGGTAAGCAGAGAATCGTTGACGAGACCGGAAGGGTTGAGAAGTTCAACAGGAAATACAGAAGAAACCAAAATAAAGAAAATTAGTGTTTGGGGGTATATAAAAATGGACGGAAAAAGTGATACCTTCAACATCGATAAGGAGTTGGATCTGAGGGGTTTGGATGAGGGCACTATAACCCAGAAAATACAGGATAATCTTAACACCGTGACGGAAGGAAACTTCATGCTTGTTTATGTAAACAGGTATGAGGATATCTCAGTTGTTGCAAAAGCAGCTTTTGCATCTAAAGCCACCGTTGACAACGTGCTTAAGAAAAACGAAAAAGACTGGGTTGTGATGGTTAAAAATGAGGTGCCCGTAGCTCAAGCTGGATAGAGCGTAAGACTCCGGATCTTAAGGTTGGGGGTTCAAATCCCCCCGGGTACGCCATGATACGAAGCGTCGGAGAAATTATAGAGAAAGAGTTAGCGAAAGATAATAAGTGGAAGATTGTAAATTTATCTTCTTATGTTTATGAAGCTATAAAGGCAGTAATGGGTGAAGGTTTATCTTCGCATATAGAGATGTCCGGCTTCAAGGATGGCATAATCTGGATAAAAACGCCAAGCTCCGTGTTTTCTCAAGAATTGTCATTATGGGAAAATCAGATAATAGAGAAGGTTAATGGCATATTTAAAGAACCCGTTTTAAAAGGTATAAGGTTTAGAGAGGCTTGGCATGGAAGACAAAGACAGACTTTCAGAAGAAGAGATTAAAGAAAACGAAGAGAAAAAAAGCATAGCCGACAAAACGTGGGAGGATGATGACTGGGAGGATGACCCAAGTGGCATATCCCCAGGTTGCGGCTAAAAAGGGAGCTTAAGGTGAAAAAAACCATAGCATTGTTGGGTATTTGCGCTATAGCTTTAGCAGGATGTTCATCTCATAAAAAAATTATACCAAAAGAAGAAGAAAAGCCTGCTTATGAATGGTACAACGAGGGTATTCAAGACTACATAAACCACGACTATTCCGAAGCAGAGCACGCATTGACAATGATAAATGCCCAACACCCGGGGAGCATCTATGCAAAGAGGGCAACCATTGCTCTGGGTGACGTTTATTTTGCCAAAGGTGAATATATACTAGCCAGAGATTATTATAGAAAGTTTATAAAACTATACCCAAACAGCAAAGAAGCAGTTTATGCAAAATACCACATAGCCTTAAGTTTTTACAAAGCAAGAAACGGTTATAAATGTGATGCAACACCGGTAAGGGAAGCAATCAAAGAATTTTTAGACCTTTTAGACAAATACCCAAACAATCCATACAAGGATAAAATTTACTACTACATAACAAAGAGCGTTGAGGAGCTATACAAACACGAGCTATTTGTAGCAAAGTTTTATGCAGATTTAGATGAATTTAACGCAGCCAAAAATAGACTCAATTACATGTATAAACACTTCAAAAATGTAAATTTCAATGATGAGATGTTGTTTTTATTGGGTAAAGTTTACTACCATTTAGGTAAAAAACAGCAAGCAAAAGAATTTTTCAAAGAATTAATAAAAAAATACCCAAATAGCGACTACGCAGGAAAAGCAAAAGAATTTATAAATGAGTCAAGCCATTAGAGAAATTGTAAGGCTCCTTTTAATAGAAAAAGGTCCATTATGGGAGCCACCATGCGATATCTTTGAGCATAAGGGTGTATTTACAATAGAGTTAGAGATAACAGACCTTGATACAAATAAATTGAGTATTAATATCAACGATGGAAAAAAAATAACAATTACGGGGGTCAAACACAAAACAATTTTTAAAAGCTCAAATTACCTAAGAGCAGAAAGGTTTTTTGGAAGCTTTAAAAAGCAGTTAGATCTACCCTGCTCTGTCAGGCTTAAAAATATAGATTACTCAGATGGTATTTTAAAAATAACACTAATAAAGGAGTGAGATATGGAACAGGATACCGACAACAGAGATATAATAAACCTTCCAGACACCCTACCGGTTCTGCCGTTAAGGGATATGGTAGTGTTTCCTTATATGATAATCCCCTTGTTTGTGGGAAGGGATTTCTCCATAAAGGCTATAGATGAGGCCCTATCAAAAGATAGAATAATAGTAACACTAACACAGAAAAAAGCAGATATAAATGAACCCAAAGAAGACGAGCTTTACACAACAGGAACGGCGTGTTTGATATTGAGAATGTTAAAGATGCCCGATGGGCGAGTTAAGGTTTTGGTTCAAGGTCTTAAGAAGGTTAAGGTTAGAAATTTCACACAGTTAAAGCCATATATGGAAGCAGAAGTTGAAGAGAAAGTAGATATACCTCCACTCAGCGAACATGAAGAAATGGAAACGGAGGCCCTTATGAGGGCTGTTAAGGACCAACTTCAACAGCTCTCAGCATATAATAAAAATATACCTAATGACATAGTAGTAATAGCCAACAACATAGAGGAACCTGACAAATTTACAGACATTATAGCAAGTAATCTGCAGTTAAAAACATACGTGGCCCAGGAATTATTAGAGATTCCTCTTGTTATAGAAAGATTAAAAAGATTAAATGAAATACTTGATAAAGAACTCCAACTTTTGGCCCTCCAGACAAAAATACAAAATCAAGCCAAAGAGGAAATATCAAAAACACAAAAGGAATATTTCCTGCGCGAGCAGATGAAGGCCATTAAAAAGGAATTAGGTGAGGGAGATATCTCCGATGAAATAGAAGAGCTAAAAGAAAAGATAAAAAAGGCCAAAATGCCGAAAGAGGCACAAAAAGAGGCCGAAAAGCAACTCCTAAGGCTCTCTAAAATGCACCCCGACTCAGCCGAAGCAAATGTTATTAGAACATATTTAGATTGGCTTATAGCAATGCCATGGAGTAAACGCTCACAAGAGAAGATAAACATAAAAGAGGTTGAGCGCATACTAAATGAAGATCATTACGATATAAAGGAAGCAAAACTAAGGATATTGGAATACTTATCAGTTAAGAAACTCAAAAAAGACATGAAAGGTCCTATTCTGTGTTTTGTAGGACCGCCAGGTGTAGGCAAAACATCATTAGCAAAATCCATAGCCAGGGCAATAAACAGAAAACTTGTTAGAATCTCTTTGGGTGGTGTTAGGGATGAGGCTGAGATAAGGGGACATAGAAGAACCTATGTAGGAGCACTGCCTGGAAGGATTATACAAGGCCTAAAACAGGCAGGCGTGAAAAACCCTGTGTTTGTATTGGATGAAATAGATAAACTCTCAAGGGATTTTAGTGGTGATCCGGCAAGTGCATTACTTGAAGCATTAGATCCAGAGCAAAACAGCGAGTTTGAAGACCATTATTTGGGTGTACCGTTTGACCTATCCGAAGTATTTTTTATAACAACAGCAAATACAACAGAAACAATACCCCCTCCGCTTCTTGACAGAATGGAGGTAATCAGATTATCCGGCTACACCGTGGAAGAAAAAATGAAGATAGCAAAAAAATACATAATACCAAAACAGATAAAAGAGCATGGCCTGGATAAATTCGAAGTGAAATTCACAGACGGTGCTATAAGGAAAATCATAGAAAACTACACTCGTGAAGCTGGTGTAAGAAACTTAGAAAAAACAATAGCAAAAGTATTAAGAAAAATAGCAAAGGAAATAGCAGAAGGCTCAAAGCAGACAAGTTTCCAAATTACATCAAACAACTTGCTAAAATATTTGGGCGTTCCCAGCTTCAGTGTAGATGAAAAGCTCGATAAAAACTACATAGGCATAGCAACAGGTCTTGCCTGGACGCCGGTGGGTGGAAGTGTACTGTTTATAGAGGTTTCAAAAGTAAAAGGCTCAGGCAAGCTCCTGCTTACAGGCTCACTGGGTGATGTAATGAAAGAGTCTGCCCAAGCAGCGTTAACATTTGCAAGAAGCAGATATGAAATGTTAGGATTAGACGAGAACTTTTATGAAAAATACGACCTGCATATACATGTACCAGAAGGGGCAACACCAAAGGACGGGCCAAGCGCTGGCATAACCATAGCTACAGCTATTATATCATGTTTAACGGAAACCCCTGTAAGGCATGACATAGCCATGACAGGTGAAATAACCTTAACAGGAAGGGTTCTGCCAATAGGAGGACTAAAAGAAAAAACCTTAGCAGCGCTAAGAGCAGGGATAAATGAAATTATTGTACCTTATGATAATAAAAAGGATGCCGAAGAGGTACAAAACCAGATAAAATCTAAAAAACTTAAATACCACTTTGTAAAAACAATGGAAGAAGTGCTTGATAAAGCACTAGCAAAGCCCATAAAGTGAACTTTGAAAGCTTTTTAGCTTTTCGATACATAAAATCATCTAAAAACAAAGAAAAGTTTATTTCCTTCTCGGCTTTGATGTCTATTTTAGGCATCATTGTTGGGGTAGCAGCTTTGATCATCGTAATGGGGGTTATGAACGGTTTTGATAATGAACTTCAACGTAAAATCGTTGATGTAAACCCCCATGTGCTTGTAAAAAATGTCTCAGGTCTATTCGATTACAATCAAACCATTATAAATAGGATAAATAGCCAAAAAGGTGTAAAAACTGTATCGCCTCTACTTGTAACCCAGGGAATGATAAGCTCAAACAATATTTCAACCGGCGTTGTAATCAACGGAATAGATATATCAAAAGAGCAAAATATAAAAAGATATATCACAAAAGGCAAACTCAAAGGCGGGGTTGTTTTAGGATTTGAACTCTCAAAAATATTAGGTGTTGGCGTGGGTGGAAATGTACGGATAATCCTGCCATTTGGGAAAACCACTCCGTTTGGATTCGCACCTCTATCATTTAAGGAGAAGGTTGTTGGAATATTTAAAAGTGGCATGTACGATTATGACTCAAGCTTTGTCTATATTCCCTTAAAAGAGCTATGGGCGAAAACAAGTTTAAAAGGCAAGATAAACACTATTGCTGTAGAGCTAAACGATCCCTTCAAAGCAAACAAATTTACAGAGCATCTTGCTGGCGTTATGCCGTTTAGCTTTTATGCATCAAGTTGGATTAAACTAAACAGCAATTTCTTCACTGCCTTAAAGCTTGAAAAATTCGCAATGTTTATAATACTCATGCTAGTAGTCATAGTTGCAGCTTTCAATATAACAAGTTCTCTAATGATGCTTGTTATGGAAAAAACAAAAGATATAGCAATATTAAGGAGTTTTGGAGCAACAAAGAAAAACATAAAAAACATATTCATAAAACAGTCTGCCATTATAGGTGCTGTAGGAGTTATTGTAGGTGATATTTTAGGTCTTGCATTGAGTTTCTTGCTTAAAAAATACCATTTTATAAAACTCCCCAGCGATGTTTATTACATAACCACCATTCCTGTTGAGTTAAGTCCATTTATGGTTGTAGCAATAAGTGCGGTGGCTTTTTTGCTTGTTGTAGCATCAAGCCTTTACCCTGCATTTAAAGCCTCAAAGCTCAATATAATAGAGGTTTTAAGACAATGAGTATAATCTTAGAAACCAAAAGCATAAAAAAGTCATTTGTAAGTGGCCAGAGAACTATAACGATATTAAATGGATTGAACATAGAGATAAGAAAAGGAGAAATGGTAGCTATAATGGGTGTTTCTGGCTCTGGAAAAAGCACACTTTTGCATATCCTGGGCCTTCTAAGCGAACCGGACGAGGGGGAAATATATTTTTTGGATAGTAAAATAACATACAAAAATGAAAATAAGCTTGCCTTTATAAGAAACAGGTATATAGGTTTTGTGTTCCAATTCTACTCATTAATCGGCGAACTAAATGTAGTACAAAACATAATGTTACCATCCATGATAAACAACAAACCAGATAAAAAAAAGGCTTTAGAGTTATTAGAACTCGTTGGGCTGGGTACAGAAAAAAAAGATAAATACCCATCAACTCTATCTGGAGGTGAGCTACAGAGGGTTGCAATAGCCAGAGCACTGATGGTAAGCCCTGCCTTGGTGATAGCCGATGAGCCAACGGCTAATCTTGACAAAGCTGCCTCAATAGATATAGTTAAAACTATGAGGGAAATTAATCATTCGACCAATCAAACATTCATAATAGCTACCCATAGCGAGGATGTTGCGAATATGTGCGATAGGATTCTTTTTTTATCAGGGGGATTATTACATGAAAAAAATTAAGGCCTTATTTATACTGTTTTTTGTAGTTCTTTCTTTAGAGGTTTATG
The DNA here is from genome assembly GCF_000194135.1 of Hippea maritima DSM 10411. Lineage (GTDB taxonomy): Bacteria > Campylobacterota_A > Desulfurellia > Desulfurellales > Hippeaceae > Hippea > Hippea maritima. Next base: position 1,278,092 of record NC_015318.1, read on the forward strand.
CAAAACCCGTAGTCTCCATAAGAATAAAGGGCAATCTAAGAACGGATAAGGAAACGATAAAAAACGTTATAAAGACAAAGGTAGGTAGCAAGGCCTCTATAAAGCAAATCGATAAGGATATATTAAACATATATAGCCTGGGTTTTTACAAAACAGTCTCAGCTACTGAAGATATTACCCAAAATGGCGTAATTATAACATTTAAAGTAAAAGAAAAGCCTTCTGTCAGATACATAATGTTTAAGGGAAATGACGAGATAAGTGATAAAAAACTACAAAAGGCATTAAAGATAAAACCGTATAATATCCTTAACAAAAAACTCATAGAATCCACTATAGACAACATAATGGGCATGTATGCCTCGAAAGGCATGTATCTAACAAGAATAAACTACACATTAAAAAAAGTATCAGGCAACAGGGTCGATATAATATTCCACATAAAAGAAAGCAAGGAAACCGTCATTCGTGATATAAATATTATTGGCAATAAACATTTAGATGTTGATGAACTTAAAGATGGCCTTAAAAACCATGTAAAGAAAGGACCTTACATATTAACATTCCTACCGTGGTTCTATACAGGTAAATTGAGAATAGATTCATTAGAAAGCGATAGACAAAAAATCATAGACAAATACCTATCTAAAGGTTATTTGGATGTAGATGTAAGCGAACCTATGGTAAACATAGAACCAGATACAGGCATTGTTCATATAGATATATCCATACATGAGGGTCAACCTTATAAGCTAAGCTCTATAGGGTTCAAAGATATCGATCCACTAAAACCCCAAAAGCTTCTGGAGGTGCTTAACTTAGAAAAGGGCAAACCTCTAAATGTTGTAAAACTCAGAAAAGCCATTGAAAAGATAACGGATATGTATGGAGACTTGGGATACGCCTTTGCCGACGTTTACCCAGACATAAGAAAAAACAAAAAGACGCATGAGGTAGAACTCACTATTATTGTAAATAAAGGACAAAAGGTCTACATTTCAAGAATAGAGATAACTGGAAATATTAGAACCCATGACAACGTAATAAGGAGAGAGTTGCTGCTTAAGGAAGGCAGCTTGTATTCAACAACAAAGATAAAAAAATCAAAGAGAAATATTACCAATTTGGATTATTTTGAAAATGTTAAAATAAAAACAAAAAGGATAGCTCCAAATAAAGTAAAGATGATTGTAGATGTAAAAGAAAAAAGAACAGGAATGCTGAGCCTGGGTGTAGGATATGGATCATATACAAAATTTGGGGCAATGGGTTCTATTTCTGAAACCAACCTATTCGGAACGGGCATACACGGAAAACTCTCAGCTAATATATCATCAAAATCATCCCTGTTTGACTTAAACCTAACAAACCCGTGGTGGCACAATAAACCCATATCAATAGGAGTAGACATATTCCATCAAGAATTTGACAACTATGATTACAAAAGAAAATCCACTGGTATAGTTCCTGCAATATCAAAAAGATTCTGGGATCAAACACTTACTGTAGGCGTAAAATACTCAATAACAAGGGATAAAATTACATTGGATACAGACAACCCAGGATATTACTTGAAAGAACAGGAAGGAACCCACACAGATAGTTCTATAATACCATTCATATCATACAACACCCTTGATAATTACATACTTCCAACAAAGGGTATAAATTCAAATCTCACACTAAGGTTTGCGGGCCTTGGGGGTGATAGAAGGTATTACAAGGCTGTATTATTTAGCGAGTATTTTCACCCGCTATTCTGGGATTTTATAGGCCATATAAAGGGAGAGGGAGGTATCATAAAAGCATACGGTGGTAAAAAAACACCTGTAGATAAGAGATTTTTTATAGGTGGCATTGATTCATTGAGAGGATTTGAAGAGGGAAAGGTATCACCTGAGGACAGCGATGGCAATTATATAGGAGGTGAAAAGGAGTTTTATGGCTCAGCTGAGGTAATTTTCCCTATTATTGAGGCATTACATTTCTATGGTGTTGTTTTTGGCGATGTAGGAAATTGTTGGACAAATAGTTTTGGCAGCATAAAAAAGGATGCTGGAGTTGAGATAAGGTGGATATCACCACTTGGACCCATCAGGATATCAATAGGAAAGAATCTATCGCCTAAAGATGGAGAAAAGAGCACTGTGTTCCTATTCTCCGCAGGAGCTTTATTTTAAAAAAGGAGGGATTTATTTATGAGAAGAATTTTAATGACACTGCTTATCGCAACACTGTTGGGAGGATTTTATCTAAAAGCTCAAGCAAGTAACATAGCCTTTGTAAACCTAAGGCTAATATTGCAGGAGAGTAAATCTGGAAAACAAGCAAAAAGCGAAGTTGAGGCAATAATACAGGCAAAAAAGATGGTCATAGAAAAAAAAGCAAACGACCTTAAAGCCATTTTAAAGAAACTAAAAAACAAAAAACTCTCCAAAACAGAAAAGGAAAAGCTTCAGAAAGAATACGAAACAAAACTAAACGACTTGCAACAATATCAATCCAAAGCCTCTCAAGAGGTTAGAAAGAAAGAAGTAGAGCAAACAAACAAGGTTTTATCCCTTGCAATAGGTACAATAAAGAACTATGCAAAAAAACACCACATAGACGGTGTATTTGAGTTGAGTCAGGGTAATGTAATATACTGGAACGATGCTTTGGATATAACAAAAACAATAATAAAACTGATGGATAGCAGTAAAAACACTAAAAAATGAAGCCAGAAGAAGTAGCAAAGCTTTTGGGGTGTAAGGCCATAGTAAAAAGAGAGGTAAAGCTAAACTCAGTTGCTCCAATAGAAACAGCTAAAGAAAATGAGCTTGCCTTTCTTTCCAATCCCAAGTACGAAAAATACCTAAAGACAACTCAGGCTGGTTGCATTATAGTAAAACCTGATATAGACATAAAAGAATACCCACATTTAAATTTTATTATTTGTGATAATCCATATCTGGCCTTTGCAAAAATCATACGGTTTGTATATGCACCCAAACCACCCAAGCCCTACATAGCCAGCCAAAGCTACATAGATGCAACAGCAGAAATAGACAAAACGGCAAGAGTGGAGGAGTTCACATATATAGGAAAAAATGTAAAAATAGGCAAACACACAAGAGTAATGCCTTTTGTCTATGTTGGCGACAACACAACTATAGGTGATAATTGCCTTATATATCCCCATGTTACAATCAGGGAAGATACAGTAATAGGCGACAACGTCATAATACAGGCCGGTGCTGTCATAGGTAGCGATGGATTTGGCTATGCAACAGACGAAAACGGTAATCACTTAAAAATACCCCAAATTGGCAATGTAGTAATAGAGGATGATGTAGAGATAGGTTCAGGTACAACTATAGACAGAGCAGCTTTGCAAAGCACTGTGATAAAAAAAGGTACAAAAATAGATAACCTTGTTCAGATTGCCCACAACGTAGAGGTAGGAGAGAATTCAATTATTGTAGCACAAACAGGCATATCAGGCTCAACAAAAGTTGGCAAAAACGTAATACTTGCAGGTCAAACAGGTATTGCAGGGCATTTAAAAATCGCAGACAATGTTATAATAACGGCAAAGTCAGGTATAGGAAAGAGCATATCAAAACCGGGGGCATACAGTGGAATTCCGGCATACGAACACTCCAAATGGTTAAAAAATAGTGCTGTTGCCCCGAAACTATATGAAATGTATAAAAAGATAAAAGAGTTAGAAAAAAGGATAAAGGAGCTTGAGGATGCTAACAATTGAAGATATTAAAAAGATGCTGCCGCACAGATACCCATTTTTACTCGTCGATAGGGTTTTGGAATATAAAGAAGGGGATTGGATAAAAACACTTAAAAATGTTACCTATAACGAACCCTTCTTTACTGGCCACTTTCCGCAGGTATCTGTTATGCCCGGGGTTTTAATGGTTGAGGCGATGGCTCAAAGCGGAGGAATCCTGGCTTTTCTCTCCATGAATAAAGAAGAGTTTGAAAGGTCTATCGGTGGAAAAAGGATGGTATATTTTGTTGAAATAGAAAGGGCCAGATTTAGAAGGCCTGTAATACCTGGAGATCAGGTAATAATGGAGGTAAAGATTTTAAAACACAAGCTCGATATCTGGAAAATGGAAGGAAAAGCTACGGTTGATGGCAAAATTGTGGCAGAGGCAAAAATGGCAGCAAAAATAGATAGGGAGTTGGAGTAATGTCAACACAGATACATCCAACAGCTATAATAGAAGACGGCGTTGAGTTAGGGAAAAACGTTGTCATAGGACCTTTTGTTAATATAAAAAGCAATGTGGAAATAGGCGATAATACTATTATTGAAGCAAACGCCTATATAGGTTCTTACACCAAAATAGGCAAGAATTGCAGGATTTTTCCCTCATCTGTTGTTGGTAGTATACCTCAGGATTTAAAATTTAAAGGTGAGCTCAGCCAACTAATCATAGGTGATAATACAACAATTAGGGAATTCTGCATGATAAATAGAGGAACAAAGGGTGGAGGAAGCATCACAAAAATCGGTAGCAACAATTTAATAATGGCTTACGTTCACATAGCCCATGACTGCATCTTGGGTAACAATATTATTGTATCAAATGCCGTTCAATTTGCAGGACATGTTGTAGTAGAAGATAATGTTGTAATTGGCGGCATGAGCGGTATACACCAATTTGTAAGAATAGGAAAATTCGCCATGATAGGTGGTATGAGCGGTATAGGTCAGGATGTTGCACCATTCTGCTTAGCTGCTGGGCCAAGAGCAAAACTACATGGGCTAAATTTAGTGGGACTAAAGAGAGCGGGTTTTTCTGCAGAAGAAATAGAACAACTAAAAAACGCTTACAAAACAATATTTAAAAGCAATCTAACATTCGAACAGGCATTTGAAAAATTAAGAAACAGTCCATCCAAAAATGTTATACATATGATAGACTTTCTGAAAAATTCAAACAGGGGCTTCTGCAGGGATAGATGAATGTCCTTATTATAACAGGTGAAAGATCAGCAGAAAATTACGCATCTCTTTTGGTAGATGAGTTAAATAAGCTGGGCAGCTTCAATTTTTTCAGTATATGCTCAGACATTCTGGATAAAAAAACGACAAAAATAGGTGACTATAGAGATATATCTATAATTGGGGCGAGAGAGGCTTTTGGGATATTAAAGAAAGCCATTAATCTTTTAGGTAAAGCAAAAAAGACCATAAAAGAGAAAAATATAGAACTTGTGATTCTGCTTGATTTTCCAGAATTCAACCTAAAGATAGCAAGATTTGCAAAGAAAAATAAGGCAAAAGTCGTATATTACATAACACCGCAGGTGTGGGCTTGGAGAAGATATAGGATAAAAAAACTCAATCAATATACAAATCTAACATTGCCTATACTGCCTTTTGAGAGGTTATTTTTTAAATCAAATGGCCTAAAAAACGCCAAATTTTTCGGTCATCCAATAGTAGACATACTTCACAACAGAGTAGGTATTCACAAAAAAGAGAACATAATATTACTGATGCCAGGCTCAAGAAAAAGCGAAATAGAGTTCAACTATAAACCTATGTTTGAGGCTGCAAAGCTTATCCATGAAAAATACCCACACTTTGACTTTGTCTGGATCTTCCCACAACACCTGAGCATGACCCTTGCCAACAAACTAAAAAAAGGTTATGATTTTATCAAAATTAAACACAATCCTTATAAGTTTATGGATAAAGCCTTCTATGGCATCCTAAAAAGCGGAACTACAACACTTGAAGCTTCGCTGTTTGGTCTTCCAATGACTGTTGTTTATAGGTTAAGTAAACTAAGCTATAGAATGGGAAAGATACTTATAAAAAACATCAAATATATATCTCTACCCAACCTGATACTCAATAGAGAAGTAGTAAAAGAGCTCATAGAGGATGAGGCAACGGCTGAAAGCATCTTCGAAGATTTTGAAAGAATACATTTAAATGCGCAAATAAGAAAAAACATGAGAAGTGAACTGCTGAGTTTGTGGCAGATTTTAGGGGATTATCCCATAACACCAAAGATAGCAAAAGAGATAGCAAAGCTAACATGAAAATAAAGGCCTACATAATATACCTATCCTTAAAATTATACGGCAAAACGTGCAAGATTGAGCTTATAAACGAAGGTTTAAGAGACTACAAGAAACCGGTTATCCTTGCATTTTGGCATGAGGTTATTTTGTTTACACCCTTAGCATACGACAAAACAAGAGAAATAAAAATACTTCAAAGCACGCATAAAGACGGCGTTTTAGCAAGTATGGTTATAAACAAGTTTGGCCTAAAAACTGTATGGGGATCAAGCAACAGAGAACCATTAAAAGCCTTTAGAAGCATGGTGAAAGAGATAAAAAGCGGCTATAGCATAGGCATAACCCCCGATGGCCCAAAAGGTCCACCGCGCAAGTTAAAAAAAGGCATTTTAGAACTTGCATACTTAACAAAGGCACCTATAGTGCCTGTAGTGGGTAAATTTTCAAACTACTTCAGAATTAACAGTTGGGATAAAATGATTATTCCAAAACCGTTCTCAAGAGTAAAATACATTCTAAAAGAACCTATTTTTATTTCATCAAAAGATGAATTCGAAGACAAAGCAAGACTAATTGAGAGAATACTCAATGAATCAGGTTAAAGCAAAAAAACTACAAACCAAGTTAAAACCCCTCCTCATCCCGTTTTCTTTTATTTACGGGACAGCAGTAAATATAGCAGACAGCTATACACTTAAAAAAACCAAAAGGGAATTCCCAAAGCAAAAGATAATAAGCATAGGAAACTTGGTGGTTGGCGGTGTGGGTAAAACCCCTTTAGCAATAAAACTTGCAAACAGTTTAGCAAACTACGGAAAAGTATGTGTTATCACAAATAACTATCCATTAAAGGATAAAAGGGTTCATTTGGTTTCCATAGATGGCAACATATTCAAAAAACCTCCCAAAGTGAATGACGAACCGTACATGATTGCCTTAAAGTGCCCGAATGCATCGGTTATAGCATCAAAAGATAGGATTGCAGCCATAGAGCTTGCAGTAGGTTTAAATACAGACTTTGTTATTTTAGATGATGCATTACATGTAAATAACATAAAGAAAGATTTAGAGATTTGTGTATTTGATAAAGACAATCCATTTGGAGGCGGGTTTTATCTACCTGCAGGGCTTCTAAGGGCACCAAAAAAGGCAATAGATAGATGTGATATAAAAATATGCGTATCTAAAAATAAAACAGACAAAAAACCACCATTTGATTGTATAGAAGCAAACCTAAAGATTAAAGGTGTATTCGATTCAAATCATAATCCAATAGACATCAAAGATAAAACTGTATTTGCTTTTTGTGGAATAGGAAACCCTCAAGGGTTTTTAAATACAGCAAGCAATACAGGCGCACAAATCAAAGATTATCAATTTTTTAACGACCACCACCAATATACAGCCTACGACTTGAAGATTCTGGAAAAGAAAAAAAAGCAGTCTGGTGCAGAGGTGTTTATAACAACCCTAAAAGACTTTGTAAAATTAGAACACCTAAAGGATGTATGCTACATCGATATAGATTTAGAGATTAACTTAAGACTGGTTTTAAAGGAAGTATTAGATGGACAAAAAAACATTTAAAAGACTTTTACAATACCTAAAACCATATTGGAAAAGGCTCATCTTTGCCTTCATATGCATGATAGGCGTCGGTGGTCTAAGTGGACTTGCAGCATACTTGATAAAACCAGCACTGGATGGCGTATTCATATCAAAAAACAAGCAGATGCTTATGCTTCTGCCTATCGCCATAATGCTAACCTATTTCTTCAAAGGGATGTTTACATACCTGCAGGGTTATCAAACCCACTATATAGCTGAAAAGGTGCTCTTTAACATACGCAATCAGTTATTTGAGCACATTGTATACCTACCAACCAATTTTTTTGACAAGTACCATACGGGTGAAATCATGTCGAGAATTCTCAACGACACCGAGCAGGTCCAAAACAGTATAGCCAATGTAATACCAAACACGATAAGGGAAATATTTACAATAGTAGGCCTTGTAGTTGTTTTGTATGTAAACAACTACAAACTAGCCTTCATCTCAACGGTTGTATTCCCTCTGGCTGCATACCCTGTTATCCATTTTGGCAAAAAGATGAAAAAAATAGGCAAAAGAAGGCAACTCTCCATAGCCAATATCACAATGATAATTCAGGAAACACTAACAAACATCCGTCTAATCAAGGCTTTTGCGACAGAAAAAAAAGAGGCGAATGAGTTTTTAGATGAAAGCGATAGATTCCTAAATATAAAACTCGAGGCAATAAGAATTGATGAAGCAACAAGTCCGTTAATGGAATTCATAGGCTCTGTGGGTATAGGCGTGCTAATTTGGGTAGGTGGATATATAGTTTTTAAAGACATGCTCTCCGTTGGTGGCTTCTTCTCTTTTATGGCGGCTCTATTTATGCTTTATAAACCCTTTAAAACAGTAGCAAAAGCAAACAACGAGATAAACACATCCATAGCTTCAGTTGAGAGGATCTTTGAGATCATCGACACAGAAAAGGAAAAATACTCAGGGAGTATAAGATTTGAAGGTGTAAAAGACTCTATAAAATTCGAAAATGTGTACTTCTCGTATAGTGGCGATGATAAATACGCACTAAAGGATATAAACCTAACCATACCGGCAAAAAGCGTGGTCGCACTTGTTGGAGAAAGTGGCGGTGGTAAATCCACAATACTTGAATTAATACCGAGATTCTATGAACCAACAAGAGGCAGGATTACAATAGATGGCATTGATTTAAGAGAACTTGACCTTGTAACCCTAAGAAGAAAGATAGCTATAGTATCCCAAAGAATCATGCTATTCAACAGAAGCGTCAAAGAGAATATAGCTTACGGCAGGGAGGATTTAACCGATGAAGAAATCATAAAAGCTGCTAAGGATGCATATGCCCACGATTTCATAATGAAGCTCAAAGATGGATACGATACAAATTTGGGTGAGCAGGGTGTAATACTCTCTGGCGGTGAACGACAGAGAATAGCAATTGCAAGGGCAATCGTCAAAGACCCCGATATCCTGATATTAGATGAAGCAACAAGTGCATTGGATTTAGAGAGTGAGCAGATTGTTCAAAAGGCCCTAAATAATCTCATGAAAAACAGAACAGTAATAATGGCAGCACACAGAATATCAACAGCAATGATAGCAGACAAAATAGTGGTAATGAAAAGTGGTAAAATTTTAGCCCAAGGAAAACACAAAGAACTATTAGAAAAATGTGAATATTACAGAAAATTATACAATCTACAGGCAAACGGTGATGCTGATATTGTATAACCTTCTGATTCTTTTTCTTTCTATTGCAGCAGCACCACTTATACTAATAAAATCAATCACAGACAAACGTCTAAGATACCGCATAAAGGATAGGTTTCTCCCAAAAAGCATAAATGAAAAGGACTACATACTATTTCATGCCTCGAGTTTTGGTGAGACAAAAACCCTATTCTCTGTTAAGGAGTTTTTTGAAAAAGAACTAAACTCAAAGGTTGTCTTTAGCGTTTTTACTGATACGGCACATAAATTACTAAATGAGAATGGAATATTGTCACCGATAGATTTTTATCCATTGTATGCTAAAATATTCAAGCATCCCCCTAAAATAGCGCTATTTTTTGAGACAGAGATCTGGCCGTCATACCTAAGCTTTTTAAAAAAAAGGAACACTAAACTGGTCTTAATAAATGCTCGAATGTCAAACTCCACATACAAAACCTATAAACGTTTTGGTTTCTTTTTTAAAAGAATAATATCCGTGTTTGATTTAATTATTGCAAAATCACACGAAGACGCAAAAAGGTTTAAATATTTTAACACAAATACAATAGTATGTGGAAATCTAAAACAGTACAAAAAACCCCAAAAATTCAACCCCGATAATCTTAAAAAGACCTTTTTGATTCAATCCACCAAACCTGTATTAACATTAGCAAGTTTTCACAAGGAAGAAATCGATATTGCAATTGAGATAATAGATAAACTGAGAAACGATTTTTTTATTGTTTTAGCCCCAAGACACCTTGAGGATGTACCCCTTTTTGAAAAACAACTGCAGTTAAATCAAATACCATTTTCAAATAGAACCTCAAAAAAACAACCATCTACAGTTTTGCTTTTGGATACAATGGGAGAGCTTGAAGGTATATACTCTTTTACAGATGTCTGTATTGTTGGTGGAAGTTTTCATGAAAATCTAAAAGGTCACAACCCTATAGAACCATTATTTTATAATAACGTCGTCATATGTGGCCCGTTTATGGAAAGTTTTTCTGAAGAAGTGGAGCAATTAAAAAAACTAAATATGATAAACCAACTAAAGGATACAAAAAGCAAAGACTTAATAGAATCTATAAAAAAAAGTAAAAAAGTAGACTCATCTGATTACTTCAAACATTTAGAATATATATTAAATTGTTATCTAATCAATACAAAAAACCTACTTAAACATAATTAAACAATCACTTTTTACTTGATTTTTTAGGTTTTTATTATAAAATGCCAAAAGAAGTTAAATTTTTCGCCTCACTCCCCCTTAAGTGGGGCCTCCCCCCTGTTTCTCTCGCCAGAGAGAGCCCTATTGAACGGGAAGCACCCTGATGTGGTGCCTTCCGCTATTTTTTTATGGAATTGAATATATCTATCAGGTTTCTATGAATGGTTTTGAGCCTTTTGCCTAAAAGAGGAAAAAATACAGAGGTTTCCGATAAAAATCTGCAATTTTCTAAAGATATAAGCTTGTCTGTATCTATGTTTGCATCTATATAAAACTCCACAATAACACCATTTTTTGAAAGCGATAACTTCTTAGCATAGACCTGCTGAGCGGCTATTTTTAAAGACGCAAGCAGAAAAAGATTCTCAACTGGTTCAACAAACTTGCCAAATCTATCTACAAGCTCATTTTTCAACTCTTCAAGCTCATCCTGACTTCTAATACTTGCAAGTCTTTTGTAAATCTCAACTTTCTTCTGAGAGGATGCATATTCATCAGGAATATACACATCGAAGGAGTGCTTTATTTCAACTTCCCTCTGAGTTGGCTGACTTTTAAGTTCTTTGATAGCCTCCTCTATTAACGATAGGTAGGTTGAAAAACCCACAGATTTTATTTTACCGGATTGATCTTTACCCAATATATTGCCATACCCTCTAATTTCCATATCCTTCAAGGCCAAATTGAGGCCAGAGCCCCTTTCTATAAACTCACTCATATACTCAAGCCTCTTTGTGGCATTTTCACTAAGCTTGCCTCTATAAAGCAGATAGGCATAAGCCACTCTGTCTCCCCTACCCACTCTTCCCCTAAGCTGATGCAAATCAGACAGACCAAACCTATCGGCATCGTCTATAATTATTGTGTCGACCGATTTTATATCCAAGCCAGACTCTATAATTGAGGTTGAGATGAGTATATCAAATTCACCGTTATTGAACCGCTCAAACACCGATTTTATCTGATTTTTGGGCATTTTTGCATGAACAATACCCTTTTTTGCAAAAGGAAGAAGATTATCTAACTCAGATTTTACCTTATCCATCGTCTCTATGCTGTTGTGAACAAAATACACCCTGCCCTCTCTGGATAATTCCCTTAAGATAGCATCCCTAATAATAGATGATTTTCTCTTTGCTATTATAGTTTCTATGGGCTTTCGCTCAAGCGGCGGCGTCTTTATCACGCTGATATCTAAAATACCATTAAGAGACATGTTGAGCGTTCTTGGTATGGGCGTAGCGCTTAAATAAAGCATATCGGCATGAGGATATTTGGACTTTAAATGCTCCTTAACTTTAACGCCAAACCTATGTTCCTCATCGATTACAACAAGACCCAAATCTGCAAATTCTACATCTTTAGAATATACAGCATGGGTTGTTATGAGTATGTCTATTCTTCCCTGCTTAAGCCCCTTTAGAATCCTCTCCCTTTCTGATTTTGTGCTAAAGCGAGTAAGAAGCTGAATCTCCACAGGAAAACTTTTAAATCTATCCTTTAAGTTTTTGAAATGTTGAAGAGCCAAAACCGTTGTTGGAACCATAAAAACAGCCTGTTTTAGATTAAACACGGCTATTGCTATAGCTCTTGCTGCAACCTCTGTCTTACCAAAGGAAACATCACCACATATTAGCCTATCCATAGGCACATCTTTTGACATGTCATCCTTGACATCACTTATAGCCTTAAGTTGATCAGGGGTTTCATCATACTCAAACATGGCCTCAAACTCTTTAATCTCAAGCAGGTCAATATCATAGGGTTTTCTTTTTACAAGTTGTCTTTTTGCGTAAGTATTCACAAGCTCAGTTAAAATCTTCTTTATAGACTTTTTTATGCTCTCTTGATTTCTCTGCCACTTATTACTCCTTAATGAGCTCAAACCATCGCTACCGTGATAGGCAAGCAATGCGTCGCTGTTATAAACCGGCACATAAACCTTATCGCCCTCATCAAATTCAAGCTCAAAAAAATCTTCCTGTTTATCCTCAATTTTTATCTTTTTAAGTCCATTAAATTGCGCTATTCCGTATTTTTTATGAACTATCCTATCACCAATCTCAAACTCAACGTTTTTAGGTTTTCTAAAACGTTTAAGCGAAAATCCACCTTCAGTTAATCCAAAAAGCTCAGCAAAACTCACAAACGCTATCTTGTTGTCCTTATCCCAAATACCTTCATCTAAATATCCGCTATCCAGATAAACAGCAGGCAAAAGTGCAGCCCTACCCTCTCTTAACTCCTTAAAAGGGATACCCTTTAAAGATAAAAACTCCTCAACCCTTTTTCTTCTTGTTTCTGAACCACACGCTATAATTACTCTATTGTCTTTGGACTTCTCCCTAAGAAGCTTCACTTTATCATCCATAGACAAAGATTCATTTATAAGCCTTGTTAAAGAAAAATCATTTTGAAATAACTCAAGTTTATCTAAAAATTTAGACACATCTATCCTTGGAGCAAATATGTTTTTATCTTCATAAAACTCTATAAGCCTATAGGCTGAATTGATATCATTCTCATCTATGTTGGCAAAACCTACGAAATCCTCAAAGCCAAAATCGCTCAAAAATTCTCTATTTTCAAGCAATATATACCCAAATTCATCTTCTTTAGCTTTATATTCGGATGCAGGTAAAACGACAGCCTCATCAATCGTCTCAAACGTCCTTTGGTTCTCCAAATAAAATAGCTTTATGCTGTCTACCTCATCATCAAAAAATTCAATCCTCATAGGTTTATCATAAAAAGTAGAAAATAGGTCAATTATAGCGCCCCTTTTTGCAAACTCACCAGGCGCATAGACCATATCAACCCTCTTATAAAACAACTCAGAAAGCCTCTTTATAAATTCATCCAACTCTACAACATCGCCCCTCTTTATTTGGATAACCTTATCAATAAAACTATCAAAACTAATAACAGGTTGAATTAGTGCGCTTATATTGGTAAGAAAAACCAACCTTTTATCGGAATTGATAAGTTTATAGATAGAACTCAATCTATTTGAAACAAGATAATTCGAAGGTTCTATAGAAGAATGAGGCGGGATTTCATAGCAGAAAAACTTGCATATATCCGACCCAGTAGAATTGAACTTAGAAAAATAGTTTATCTTTAGAGCGAACTTTTCTATCTCTATATTATCCTTTAATACAACAATTGTATTTGCTTCGGTTTTGGCTATTTTATAAGCGAAAGAGCTTAAGCTCATCGTTTAACTATACAGTATGAAATTACAACTGGGGCAATGTATTTTAAGGCAAACCTCAAAGCGTCATCTTTAGAGTCAAAATTCCCCACAAGAACCCTATAAAATCTTTGCCCATTAACAATAGCTTTTACTATATAAAGACCCTTAACAGAAGAGTTAAGTCTATCCCTAAACTTCAATGCGTTACGTAAACTCCTAAAAGAACCAAGCTGTACGGCATAATCTGTAAAACCAACATCTATGTTTTGGTTAATTGTAATCTTATCAAGCTCATCTATATTTTGAGGTTTACTTTTGTATGTGTAACTATTTTTCGCATAGCTATTGCCACCTATAACAACGATTTTAACGGGGGCTGTCCCCGTACCTATCATTCCTATGTCCTTAGCTGCTGCATACGATAGGTCTATGATTCTATTTTTAACAAAAGGCCCCCTATCATTTATCCTTACAACTGTAGATTTACCGTTATTTAGATTTATCACCCTTACTATAGTATTGAAAGGCAGGGTTTTGCTCGCAGCTGTATGATCGTACATGTTATAGACCTCTCCATTTGCAGTCCTTTTGCCATGAAAATTCGGTCCATACCACGAAGCTATCCCTTCCTGAGTATAACCTACAGGAACACTACTCATCACATTATACGGATAATAACCGCCGCCTATATACCCTCCCCTATGCGTGCAGGATGTTAAAATAAGCAAAGCTATAGCAAAAACAGTAAAACGTTTAATCATATACCTTCTCTCTTACCATTTTCTCAATTTCTATATCTGAAAACTCTTTAGGGTCAATTCTATCTAATATGTTAACAGATACCCTGCCGCTGTTTAGGGCAAGTTTACCCACCGGCATAATATAGGCAGAGTTTTCTATCCTAACTGGATATATGGGCAAATCCCTCTTTTTTGCTATTAAGATGCCACCCCTTTTAAAGGCCGTCTTATTCTTTCGTGTCCCTTGAGGAAAAATAACAACACCACCAGAGAAATCGGTTTTTACAAACCTAAGTAAAGCTGCTGCTGCTTTCTTTTCATTAGCCCTATCAACACCCACAACGCCAACATCCTTCATAGCCCTTCCAAGAAGCGGTATCTTGAAAAGCTCTTTTTTTGCTATCCAGTTAAGTTTGACCCTGCTACAATGATACAAAGCTAATATATCAAAATAACTTGAATGGTTAGGCATAATAACGAAGCGCTCATCCTTAAAATCCCCTCTACATTCAACATCAATCTTAAACATATCTAAAACATCTACAACCCAGCGCCTTATAATATTTTCGTCTATTTCTTTCGATTTTACAATATACCAACCTGTAAATAATGCAAATCTTATAAAGTTAAAAAACGCCTTCATAGGATTATTCTAAATAAACTACCTCTTCTGGATGTCTCTATCTCTATTTTACCGTTCAATATATCAACAGCCTGTCTTACTATTGCAAGCCCCAAACCTGTACCATTCTTTTTACTTGTATAAAACGGCTCAAATATTTTAGATGTATCCTCTATCCCCTCACCGTCATCTTCTATGCTCAAAACAACATTGTCTTTTATTTTTCTTAGGCTTAAAATTACCTTGCTTTTTGCAGCCTCTATGGCGTTTATCAATATGTTAACAGCAACACTTTTAAGGAGATTTCTATCACTAACAATATAAAACTCCTCAGACTTTTTAAACAATTCAACATCACTACCCTTTAGTCTCGCATAAACCTCAAACTCAACCTCTGAGACAAAATCTAAACTTAAGAATTTCTCTGGGTTGTAGTTTATAGTCCTCGTAAACAGAAGCGTATTATTAATTATATTATTTATACGCTTTATACTCATCATTATGTTATCAACAATATCCTTCTTCTTGCCGTCATCAAGTAGAGGCACCAAAAGTTCTATACTAGCAAGGGGATTTTTAATATCATGTGCGATAGATGCCGCCATCTGGCCAATTATAGCAAGTTTCTCCTTTTTCTCGTTCTCCTCTTTGAGTTTTTCCATCTCCGTTATATCGCTAAAAACAACAACGGCACCATCGGTTTTATCATCCTCTAAAACACATGAGGCCGAGATATTAAGAATCTTCCCCTCCCCTTTAACATCTATTGTTATCTTTTTGGAGCCTTTAAGATAATCTACAATATTACATGCAGAAGCTCCTCTAAGTTCATCAATAGCAAATATCTCTCCAAGATGTTTGCCCTTTGCCTGCTCCTCATCTATACCAAAGACAGAACTCGCTTTTCTGTTGAATGTCCTAACATAACCATCTACATTAACAGAGCAAACACCTGTATCTATGCTTTTTAGTATATTTTCTAAATACCTGCGATTACTCTCAAGTCGCCCCTCTAAAACCTCAAACTTACGTTTTAGCTGATTGTAGGAATTCTCCAATTTTCTGCTGGTTTGTATGACAGTCTCAAACATCAACTGGAGTTTTTTTAGCTTATCCTCACTCACATTAATAACGCCTTTAAGATATTTACATAATCGCTGTGCGGATATGTTCTTTTGAGATTATCGTAAGCCTCTCTGGCCTTCTTTGTGTTGCCCAATTTCAAATAACCCAAAGCTTTATAGAACAACACCTTCTCTTTAAACTTAAGATTGTTTTCAACATTACTCAAGATTTCTATAGCATCTTTATAGTGATTAAGCTTGTATTCACACAGACCCTTTAAGTAGGTTACCTCATCTGAATAAATTTTAGCGACTATTTTTGACAAAATATTTTCTGCTTCCTTGTATTTTTTCATATGATATAAAACTCTTGCTATTCTAAGTCTCAGATAATCAGCCATGAGTGGCTGTTTAGTTTCTAAGGCTTTTTGATAGAACTCATAAGCCTTATTATAGTCTCCGTTGTAGTAGTTAATATCACCAAATATCATATCCGTGTAATTATTGTACGGTTTTTGCTGGGGTAGCTTATTCATCACATCCAGCGCTCGCATATTATTGCCCATTTCAACAAAGTATTTAGCTATAACAGCACCTCTGCAGGCATCATCCTTTATGATATGCATGAATTTAGAAACATAACCAACCTTATGCGTAAATATCAATGCCCAGGAAAACCTGCAGTAGTCGCACCCCTCGGGCATCAATGGGGCTGCATATGAGTAAATCTTGTCTATTTTATCTACGGAGGGCATCCTGTAGAAATCATCTAAGAGTTTGTTGATGCTATCTGATGCCATAGGTTGAGCCTTTTTATTATAGGGGCTATTCGAATAAAGCTTTTTGAGTTTTAATAGATAATCAAGTGATTTTTCGTAGTTCTTCTCCCTGTAGTTTTTCTTTGCATAGACAAATAAAGCCAAAGAAACAACCTCTGGGTCGTTTCGATATTTTGTCATAATTTTATCGATTGTCTTTTTATCAACATTACCCTTCTTTAGCTTTGCCTCATCCATTAATTTTCTTGCCTGGGCTTTAATCTTTTCATCCTTGGAAAATTTGATCAAATACTTACCCCTATAGTTTAAATCATTAAAATCACCCTTTTTTAAATCGCATTTCATCCTCTTAATGTAAGAATAGTTAACCATATCCTCCTTATGGGTCTGCTCTATGTAGGAAAATACCCTATCGGCTTCCTTGTAGTCTTCATATTCACATAGGGCTATACCCACATCCCCAAGCTCTCTATAAAATTCCGACTGCTCTATATCGTTGAGTTTAGAAGACATATAGTAATAAGCCAACACAGCTTTTGCATAGTCTTTCTGCCTAAAGAAGCACTCGGAAGTAAGTAGCATGCTTACAGGATAGAACTCACTCTTCTTTTTAACATTCAAAAATATCTTGAGTGCATTCCTACACCTGTTCTCCTTATAGTAGCTATACCCCAGCATAAATTCAGCCTGATATGACCATTTTGTGTCGGCATACTCTTTTACTATCCTTTTATAGATATTCCTTGCGCTCATAAACATCTTCTTTTTCTCATAAATATCTGCAATTGAAAACAGAGTCTGAGCAACGGCTGAATTCTTTGGGGCAAAATGGATAGCCTCATTATATGTTTTTATAGCCTTATCATATTCTTTTATATTCTTATAACAATCACCAAGCAAGAAATAGGCATTGATAAAGAAGCTGCTTGATGGGTATTTGGTTACAATCTCTTTAAAAAAGGCCGCAGCAAGCCTGTAATTTTTTATATAAAATGCCCTTATGCCACTAAAAAAGAGCGTCTCATCGTAGGTTTGTTTAAATTTTTGGGCGGGTGAGAAGGTGTTCTCAGAGACATAGAATGGTATTGCAATTAAATCTGTAGGTACACCGCTTAAAATTTCCTTTTTCTTCTGATTTACAACAAATTGTGGTTTTACTATTACAACATCGCCATCTTTTTCAAATAACGGTTCAAACCCCTTATTGCATTCGATAACAATTTGGGATGAATTATCGTTGTTTTCTACATAGAAACTTTTAAAGTAATTATCTTTTATGTTCCTGGCTATGAGTTGTTTTTTTACAAGCTTATCAGGGAAAAAGGCCACAAAATACCTACCCTTAACATAGAGATAGGCATTCTGCGGCACCTCGTTTAACTTAAAATAGGGGGTCTTATCCCCCTTATAAAAGGCAAGCTCAACCCCAAAAGCCCTTATGGAAATAAACAGTATCAGACAGAGTAAAACATAAACTCTTCGCAGAGCTTTTTCACCTCTTCTCTAATTTGGGCGTATTTTTGCTCATTGCCCAGGTTATTCAGGGTTTCTGTGATAAACTCCCCTATTTTTTCCATCTCTTTCTCTTTCATGCCACGGGTGGTAATAGCTGGCGTTCCTATCCTTATACCGCTTGTGATAAATGGGCTTTTTGTCTCACCGGGCACGGTGTTCTTATTAACCGTTATACCAACCTTACCCAAGGCCTCTTCTGCCTCTTTGCCTGTTATATTCTTATCAGTCAAATCAACAAGCATCAGATGGTTATCCGTACCGCCGCTAACCAACTTAAAGCCGTTATCCATCAGCACCTTTGCAAGCGTCTTTGCGTTTTTTACCACCTGCTTTTGATATTCCTTAAACTCATCGGTCAACGCCTCTTTAAAGCAAACAGCCTTAGCTGCAATAACATGCATTAAAGGCCCACCCTGCATGCCCGGGAAAACCATCTTATCTATCGGTTTTGCGAAGAACTCCTTACTCATAATCATACCACCACGAGGACCCCTTAAGGTTTTGTGTGTCGTTGTTGTAACAAACTCACAATATGGGATGGGGCTTGGGTGGATACCTGCAGCAACAAGGCCTGCAATATGGGCAATGTCTGCCATCAAATAAGCATCTACGCTATCTGCAATCTCCCTGAATTTTTTGAAATCTATTGTCCTTGGATAGGCGCTTGCGCCGCATACAATCAGCCTCGGTTTAAACTCATCTGCAATAGCTGCAACTTCATCATAATCGATCAGGCCTGTTTCGGGATTTACGCCATATCCAAAGCTTATAAAGAGTTTGCCGGAAAAGTTAACCCTTGAGCCGTGGGTTAGATGACCGCCGTTTGTTAGATCCATACCAAGCAATCTATCACCGGGCTGAAGGGTTGCAAGATAGACAGCCATATTGGCTTGAGAGCCGGAATGGGGCTGAACATTCACATGGTCTGCTCCAAAAAGCTCCTTAGCCCTATTAATGGCAAGCTCCTCAACAACATCAACATATTCGCATCCGCCGTAATACCTTTTGTGTGGGTATCCTTCGGCGTATTTGTTTGTCATTATAGAACCTTGAGCCTCAAGGACAGCCTCAGACACTAAATTCTCACTTGCAATAAGCTCAAGGCCATACATCTGCCTCTTCTTTTCGTTCTCTATAGCCTGATAAACATCAGGGTCAAAATCCTTCAAAACGCTCATAACGCCTCCAACTCAGATATTTTGTTTATTCTACGCTCGTGTCTTCCACCGTCAAAAGGGGTTTTTAAAAATATACTAACCATCTGCTTTGCAATCTCAATACCCGTTGTTCTGCCACCGAATGCCAAGATGTTAGCATTGTTATGCCTGCGGGCAAACTCAGCAGTATATGCATCATGACACAAAGCACATCTAACACCATCGATCTTATTGGCAGCTATACTCATACCGATTCCCGTTCCACAGATTAGTATACCTTTGTAGCCGTTTTCTGCAACCCTAATAGCCACCTCTTTTGCTATATCTGGATAATCACATGAATCAGAAGAAAATACACCCACATCCTCAAAAGTCTCACCAAGCTCTTTTAGAAAATCCTTAATCTTTTCTTTCAATTCAAATCCACCGTGATCAGAGCCTATTATAACCACTTCCTCCCCCTAAACAAATTTTTGCCAAGTTATACCACAAAATAGAGTAAAATCAACGAAAATGTCCTGAACCCAGAATCACGCCTAACAAGATGATTGTAGGGAATTTATAGATTTGCTTATAATTTTAAGCTGACACTTGAAAATACAAAAAACAATTTATAATATTAAATTAATAAGTGAATTAGTAATTTATGTAGAGTATTTTTTTTTTGCGAATTTTTACTAACTAAAAATTAAATTATTTTTAGGAGGTAAGCGATGGGGAATGTATCGGTTAGAAAAATGATTGTTGCATTTTTTGCCCTAATTGTTCTTGGTTTAATAGTAGGATTTTATGCCACCGTATCATCAAGCAAAAGTGTTAAACACAGAACCAAAGTTATATATACAAGAGATTTGAACCAAGTTAGCCTATACAACCAAATCAGGAAAAACTATTCAAAAGGAGAAAAATACCTGCTTAAAGCTTACTTTTTAAAAGACAAAAATATGCTTAATTTAGCCAAAAAGTATTTTGAGAAAGTGGATATGCTTATAGATAAAAACATAAATAAAACCAATATAAGCCAAACAGAGAAACAGAAATTAATGACACTGAAGTCATCAATAGACAATCAATTAAGGGTTGCCCTAAATCAAATGAATCTCAATTCAAATAATATAAACGACTTCCAAAAGTTTGACAAACTAACGCAATCCATAGATGAACAGATAGATTCAATTTTAGATAACAGGATTGGTTTAATTAGAGCTTTAATTATAGATATTTACAAGGGTTTAGACAATCATAACAAACTAATGTTTACAATATATGCCATCATCGCAGCAATAATAGTGCTGGGCTTTTTAGCCTTTATGAAATACCTAATAAAGCCACTAAGTGGCGTTGGTGAGGTGCTTGATAGAATTGGTAGCGGTGATTTAAGTGTGAGATTTAAAATATACACGAACAATGAGATAGGTAAACTCAAAAGAAATATTAACTCAATGGTTGAAAACCTGCAAAAGATGGTAAACGAAACAAAAACTGCATCTGATAATATGCTAAAGGGCTCATCTAACCTTTCATCAACATCTGTTCAAATATCTGCTGCAAATGAAGAAACCTCAAGGGGTATGGGAGAGATAGAAAACGCAATAAAAGATGCAACAAAGGCTATTGAAAGCATAGCAGAGTCCACAGAGAACATAACATCCTTAGCCGAGGGAATAGCAGAAATAAATCAAGAGTTAATTAAGGATATGGAAGAAAAGCTAAGAATGATGGGAATAAATGCCGAATTAGCAGAAAAAACAACAAAGCAAATTAATGTTGTAGGTGAATCATCAAAAGAGATAGGCAAGATCGTTGATGTAATTAGCGACATAGCAGACTAGACAAATCTATTGGCTTTGAATGCTGCTATTGAGGCAGCTCGCGCAGGGGATGCTGGTCGTGGTTTTGCCGTTGTTGCCGATGAGGTAAGGAAATTAGCAGAGAAGACTCAGCGCTCAACAGAAGAAATCAGAATAACAATCGCAAGGATGCAACACGATGTAGAGAAAGCTATAGAACAAACGATTAAAACAAAGGAGAGCATACTGTCAGAGGCTGAATCTATAGAGAAAAACAGAGAGCATGTAAATGAAGTTGTTGAAAGAACAAATAGAACCATAGATGAAATTCACTCAACAAGTGCAGCAACAGAAGAAATATCTGCAACAATGACAGAAATAGATTCTCAAATAAGCGAAATCACAGAGGCAATAAAAGAGAATGCAAAGGCAGCAGAGTCTATAGCTGCTTTGTCTGTAGAATTAAAAGACGCAGCACAAAATGTTTCAGATTTGTTGAGTAAGTTTAAGTAAAACAGAATAAATTTTGCAAATTATGTTTAAAGATGTTGCACAAAATGTAGTCAATTTGGTAGATAATTAGAATATGAAGAGGATAGAATTCGACAAAGAAACATTAAAAGCTATAGGCAATACCTATATATTCGGTGTGTATGCATATCAAGATGATGGTAGATTTGTCTTTGTAAACGATGCATTCTGCAAATTAGTAGGCTATAACAAAGAGGAACTTCTAAGCGGCAAGATAAAACTCTTAGATTTAATTAAAGACAACTTTAGAGATAGAGCAAAAAGCTTAATAGACCGCAGGGTTTCGGGCGAGTTCTTTTCAAGGGAGTTCAGCGAGCTTTTATATATAACCAAAAATAGACAAACAAAACCTGCTTTGAACTTCGGTTACACAATTATGTACAACGCAAACCATCAGGCTTTGTGATCACCGTCGATATAACAAAACAGAAGACCTACGAAACACTTTACAAAAGTATAGCAAAAGTCAACGAGATAGTTGCAAACCTAAACAACGAGGATGAGATATTAAGCGAAGTCTGCAAGGCTTTAAACAAGGATGTGGGGTTTGACCTTGTATGCGTGGGCGAGATCGACAAAAACACAAAGCTCTTCAAGGAAAAGTTCATATCGGGTAAACAGGAATATATAGACATTTTCAGAAGCATCAAGATCTCCGTTGATGAGAGCATACCAGAAGGCAGGGGAAGTGTGGGCAGGGCATACAGAGAAAAACGGGTTGTTGCCATAAATGATATTTATTCGGACAAAAACATGGAGGCCTGGAGAGAAGCTCAAACAAAGTTTGGGGTTTACTCTGTATGCTCTATACCTCTATTCAAAAACGGCGAAATAGCCTATATTCTTGTTCTTTACTCTAAAATACCAAATATATTTAAAGAAGAATTCCTACACCTAATAACAAGTATAAGCAAATCCACAAATATGGCATTTGCCAAGATAGAAACGGAAAAATGGAGCAATATCTTATAGCAAGCCGTTAATTTTGGTTTTGATTTCGTTTTAATAATAGACGACAGATTAAATATAACCCATGCAAACGCCAATGCATTTCAGATGTTGGGCTATTCTAAAAAAGACATTATAGGAATGTCTATAAAAGAGATCATTCATCAGGATGACAAAAAAATCCTAAATTACCTTACCAAACAAACTTTCGCATCTAGCGGCGATTATATAGTAGTAAAACTAAAGACAAAGAGAGGTGAATTTAAAAAAGCGATACTACACATATCAAAAATAGCCACACCCCAAACATACATTATAGCAACAGGTAAAGATATAACACAAAACACAGAACTCCAAAGGATTATAGAAAACACATTAAAAAGGGATCCTCTAACCAATCTTCTAAACAGATATGCCTTTATAGATGCCTCAGAAGAGTATTTGGAAAGGGCTAAATACCAAGATAAACTCAGCTCAATAATAGTTATAAAGCCAATAAAATTCTCTCAAATCAACGAAGTAATGGGTTTTGAGAATGGAAACAAAATTCTCATAGAGATATCCAATAGAATCAAAAACTTCTTAAGAAAATATGATTTGGTGGCTAAACTTGAGTCGTCAAAATTTGCTGTTCTGCTTAAAGATATTGCAAGGGAAGAAGACATATTTGTTATAAGCATCGACCTTATAAAGGAGTTAGCAAGGCCCTATTATGTGAATAACAGAAAATTAAACATCTCTTTCAATATAGGTATAAGTATGTTCCCTATAGATTCAAATGACGCCAAGGACCTTTTGGAAAAGGCAGAGATAGCCCTAATAGATGCTCGCCTAAAAGGAGAAAATGCTATAGGCTTTTACAAAGAAAATCTAAAAAGCGAGACAGAAAGAAAACTTCAAATAAATCAGGATTTTCCGGAAGCACTTAGTAACAAAGAATTCAAATTATACTTCCAACCTTATTTCGATATAGAGTCAAAAAGGATAGTAGGAGCTGAGGTGTTGGTTAGGTGGATAAAAAACGGGGTTACTATACCGCCATCTGAATTTATACCCGTACTTGAGCAGACAAGAAACATAGTTAAACTGGAGGACTATGTAATAAAAGAGACTATAGCATTTATAGAGGAATTCAAAAACAAATTAAATTTAATACCGCTATCTGTAAACCTATCACCAACGAGTTTAATGGATGATGATTTTATAGACAAGCTCATCTCAATGGCAGGAAAATTAAGCCAATTCATAAATATAGAGATAACAGAAAGACTATTTCTGGATAAGCTAAACAAAGCAAAGTCTCTTCTAAAAAAACTAAGGGCAAAGGGCTTCAGAATCTACATTGATGATTTTGGAACAGGATATTCATCTCTATCTTACCTATCAAGCCTTCCCATAGACTGTATAAAAATAGACATTTCATTTGTAAAGAAAATACTGGAAGATGAAAAGACAAAGGCTATAGTAAAAACCATAATATATCTGGCAAAACAGCTTAACCTGTTTACAATTGCAGAGGGCATAGAAACAGAAAAACACCTAACAGCTCTAAAAGAAATGGGATGCCAAATTGCACAAGGCTTCTTACTTTCAAAGCCTTTACCTAAAGAAGACTTCCTAAACCTCCTAAAAAACCACTAATAAGGCTAAACTTAATTTAAATTATAACTCTAAAATTCTATTATTAAGTATTTTTTGCATTAGAAAGCCAATCTTGACAAAAAAATAACCCTTTGATATAAAACAGGTGCAGCTTAAAGGCGGTGGAGTTCGCCTTAAACTGCCCTCTCTCTTTGGGCCAATAACTCCTGCAAAAACTATAGTTGAGGTGGTTTATGTTGTGGGTTTATAGTGTTATGCAATTGCTCTTTGTGGTTATCTTTGCACCCTTAATTGCTGGCATTTTCAACAAGCTCGTTGAGGTTTACCAATCCAAAGAAGGTCCTCCAATCTTGCAACCCTATTACGACCTTGCCAAACTATTCAAAAAACAAAGCGTAATCCCACAGGTCGCATCGGATCTTTTTCAGCTTGTTCCCTACATAACATTCTCCATGTATCTATTCCTAACATTAGTCTTGCCTATCATCACAGGTTTTCCCCTAACATTTGGCCCAACAGTTGACTTTATTGGCGGCGGACTGATATTCGCAGCCATAGCAACGCTAAAGAAACTCGCTGCCCTGGATAGCAGAAATAACTATTCACATATGGGCGTCTCAAGAACTTCAAGCATCGGCGCACTATCAGAGCCTATAATCGTTCTTATTTTTATCACATTTGGCGCTATATCCCACACAAACAATCCCTATGTAGTCAATAACATATTGCAAACATCAACCCATTGGTATATCTCCCTTGTTCACTGGTTTGTTGTATTTGCCTTTTTCATGGTACTTTTAGTTGAAACGGGTAAACTGCCTATAGAATCGCATACAAACAACGAATTCGGTATGATAGACCAGGCCATAGAGATGGAGTATTCATCTAAGGAGTTAGCATTTATGAGGTGGGGCGGCTATATAAAACAGTTTCTCCTGATGAGTGTGTTTTTAAATGATTTCCTACTTCCCTTCTTCTTGCCGATGAAACCCAATTTTCTGAATATCTGTATTTACAGTTTAATCCACCTAATAAAACTAACCGTTCTTGTGTTTGTTATTGCAACCATTCAATCTACCATATCCAAATACAAACTGTTCAAAAATTTTGAATATATTGCTATAGCCTTCTCCTTTGCTTTACTTGCCATACTGGTCTTTTACACAACCGGAGGTGTTTTATGAAGGATGCTTACATAGTTGTAGGTTTTCTGCAAATAATACTCATACTATTTATGCAGTGGCAAATATATCTAAAAAAGATAATCTTAACATTTGCCATATCATCAATTGCCATAGCAGGATTTTTGTTTGTAAGTTTTCAAACAACGCAAGAACTGTCGTTGTTGGTTTTGGTTCTGCTTACTCTCTTTATAAGAGCCATATTCATACCCTCATACATCTTGAAAAAACTAAAACTGCCCCATAAAGAAAGAGAGGTAAAACACACAATACCCACAAGCCTTTCCATAATCATCTCTATACTACTGGTTGTATTTTCTCACACAATATACAAAACAACACTGTTCAACAGCATAGACATACAAGCCGGTTTTATACCTATAGCTATAATAATTCAGGGCATGTTCCTAATTGTATCGCGCAACAATGCATTCGTTCAGCTTATAGGCTATATGGTTATAGAAAACGGATTGTTCCTGTTTGGAGGATATATGTTTCCAGATTTACCATTCGTTGTGGAAGGGGGCATACTCCTAGACCTCATAGGTGTTGTTATGGTATCTGCAATTATAATGAAACTAAGGGAAGAATCTGTTCCTGATGTAATAGATGAATTTGAAGAGTTTAGGGGGTAGAAAATGTTTTATTATTTACCAGTAGGGTTTAGCTTGATAGCTTCCCTGCTTTGCATAATAGAAAGAGAGAATCTGGCTGCCCTAGCCTCTATTATAGCAGCCGGTTTGAGCGTGGCTACCTCATTCTACATATTAAGCCTTCCTACGATAACCTCCAACCTTCTTTTAATAGATGGCACATCAAAGATAATGCTCATAATTGTATCGATAATCTATCTGACAAGTGTACTGTTTTCTTTAACATATCTCAAACATGTTCAAAAACCGCTGCTTAGAAGAAACCTTTACTATCTATTCCTAAACCTGTTTGCCTCAAGCATGCTCTTTAGTGTAATACTTAACAATTTGGGGCTTATCTGGGTCGGCATAGAGGCAACAACAATAACAAGTACCCTGCTTGTTGCAATAGATAACGACGAAGCTGCCATTGAATCGTCATGGAGATACATAATAATCGTATCGGCTGGTCTTATCATATCCCTTGTGGGCGTCGTATTCATTTACGCATCGACTCACACGCTCATATTAAGTCAGATAAAACAACTAACACTGCCAAACAAAAGATTGCTCATGCTGGGTGGGGCATTGGCTATAGTTGGCTTTGCAACAAAAGCTGGAATCTTTCCCATGCATAGTTGGCTTGCTGATGTGCATGGAAGGGCTATAGCACCTATCAGTGCTATATTTTCGGCTGTTTTATTACCTGTTGCTCTATTTGGTCTGTTTAGGGTACTTGAAGTTATACCGGCTGTTAAACTCCATACATTTGCATTTATACTTGGATTTTTAAGTGTCGCCTTTGCATCAATATTCCTCATAAACCAAAAATTTTACAAAAGGATGTTTGCATATTCCTCAATCGAAAACATGGGTATGATACTTATAGGTTTATCTTTAAATACAAAATATTCATTATTGGGGGCGTTTATACTGCTTATGGCTCATGCTTTTGCTAAATCATCGGCATTCTATACAACGGGAAACATATTGGCAGTGTTCAATTCAAGAAAAATCAGCGATATAGAGGGCCTAACAAAAACGATGCCAACTGCAGGATATAACTTGGTATTGTCCACACTGGCTGTGAGTTCGGCGCCCCCCTTTGGCACATTTTTAGGTGAAGTATTGATAATCTACTCTCTATATTCAATAAAAGGGTTAATGCTGACGCTACTATTAGCTATTTTTCTTTTACTTGACTTTTTGGCACTAAACACCAAGGTAGCCAAAATGGCATTTTCAAAAACCCAACAAACAAGGATAAAGACTGAATCATCTATGAGTTTAGTTATACCTGTTTTAAACACAATCTTGGCATTCTTGGTCATATTTGCTACAGGTTTTGTTGAAAAACTCATAATTACGGGGATGATAAAATGAGGTTGTTGGGAATATTAAAAAACGATAGATTATTTGTTCAGGATAAGGACAAACTCTTTGTAAGAAACCTCAACCAGTGCAGCTCAACATTTGAAAATTACGATTTAATAAAAAATCGGGATATATCAATAGGAAACGGCAAAACTCAAGGCAAAGGTGTTTTTAACTTCAGATATGGTCCTGTATCATCAGGTGTAGGAGAAGCCGGAATCTTTAATCTTTATACATACGGAGAAAGAATCCTTTCTGTCGAGGTTGATCCGATCTATAAAAAACGCAACATAGAAGCCCAAATGGTGGGAAAAACACCCTTTGAGGCCCTAAAATTGGCAGAGTCTGTATGCGGAAACTTTTCATTCTCACACTCATTGGCTTTTACAACAGCCTTAGAAAACCAAACAGGAATAGAGTTAAACAAAACAGTTCAAAGGCTGAGAATAATAGGTCTTGAATTAGAAAGGACATACAATCACATACACCAAATAGCAAGGCTTGCAAAGGGAGCATCCCAAACCGTTTTAACATCCCATCTTGAATGGATCTTTGAGGAGCTTCTAAGAACAAACAAATTACTCTTTGGCAACAGGTTTCTAAAACACACAAATTTCTTGGGCAGTACTACAATAAACCTCCACAACTTAGAAAAGGTAAAAAACAGAATAACCCAACTGAAAGAAAAATTTGAAGAACTATACGAACATGCCCTGCAGAGCTATAATTTTATAGACAGACTTTACGGTGTAGGAAGGTTAGAAAGAAAAAAGGCTTTAAATATAGGTCTTACAGGTCCTTCTCTTAGGGCATGCGGCATAAATGAAGATTTAAGACAGCTCAATCGGTTATACGAAAACCTTAAAATAGCCACACGCTCAGAGGGTGATGCCTTAGCAAGAATGGAGGTAAGAGCGGAGGAATTTATAAACTCATGTGAGATAATACTATCACAGATAGAAAAGATAGACAACGAACCCCAAAAAGAGGAAATCCCTATAAACGACGGCGATTATCTAGGTTATTCATGCTCTCCAACAGGTATCATAGCCTACTATTTAGAGATAAGAAAAGGGCTTATAGATTATGTTTATATCTCAACGCCATCAGTTTTTGGCTTTAGAGCATTCGCAGAAGCCATAACAGGATACATATTCACAGATTTTAGCTTCATCTTCGATTCGTTCGGCATAAACTTTGCAGACTGTGCAAGATAAGGAGGATGTATGAAACCATGGACAATTTACGGTATAATTCAAAGAATAACAGAAAAATTTAATAAAACCAAAGAGGAGATAAAATCAATATCCCCTATATTCAAAAAATCACTTCACATCTTTCCGATTGATGTAGCAAATGACAACAGGCTCAACTTAGAGATAGCCGCACTCCAAACACCACAATACAATATACATAGATTCGGCATATTCTTCTGTGATTCACCCAGGCATGCAGACCTTCTCCTTGTCTTAGGCAAATGCTCAATAAAAATGATTGAACCATTAAAAGAAACAGTTAATCAAATGCCACAGCCGTTCGGCATTTTGGTTATAGAGGACGAAAATGATATAGGCATACCTGTAAAGGATCTAAATTTAGGCAATGTCTTAGGATACTATGAAAAATCACTGACTGCGAATGAGTTATTAAATGTCCTGCTCAATATAATGGAGGCTGAGAATGATTGAGGTTATAATAGGCACATTCATAACAGGCGCCCTTCTGGGGTTTGCAAAAAAACAGTTGAGTTATACAGTAGCTGCTATAGCCTCTCTTTTAAGCTTTATTCTTGGCTTTAAAGCAACCTTTTCAAACCTTACCATCACACACACAACCCATCTTATAGATAGCATAAATATAGGTTTTTATCTGGATAAAACATCCGGCTTGTTTCTAATGATAGCATCCATTTCATGGTTTGCCATATCCCTATTTTCAGTAGACTTTGGAGAACGGTACAAGCAAAGGATGTCTATTTTTATAAACCTTGCAATGTTAGGCATGTTTTTATTGCTCGTATCATACGATATGTTGATGCTGCTTATTGGACTTGAGGTTATGACCATCTCATCCTATATGCTTATCGCAGAACATGGAGGTTCATACAAAGAGGCTTATGAGTTCTTAGCATTCAGTGAAATATCAACCCTATCTTTAATAATCGCTGCAGCGGCGCTATTTGCGTCAACAAAAAGCTTTGGTTTAACTGCGCAATCACAGAGCTTACCATTTATAATTTTTGCATCCTTAGGATTCATGATAAAAATGGACATAGTGCCGTTTCATACATGGCTAAAAAGGGTATATTCAAAAGCACCCGCAAACGCCTCAGCTATACTCAGCGCCTCAATGACACTGATGGGTGTATATGGGATTATCAGAACAATACAGATAACTGGATATATGCACGGCTGGGGAATAGCGGCTTTAATTTTAGGAAGCATATCAGCCTTCTGGGGTGCCATTGGAGCAGCAGCATCCAAAGAGTTGAATGTGTTGCCGGCTTATTCAACTATAGAAAATAACGGTATGATTTTAGCCCTTCTTGGATTATCTGCCATCGCTTACTCGTTTTCTGCAAAATCAACACTATATGAGTTTGCCTTCTTGGGAGCTATAGTAATTGCCCTATCCCATACAACAGCAAAAACACTTATGTTTCTATCCATAGGTGAGGCAAAAGAAAGGCTTCAGGAGGAAACCATAGACAGCGTAAGAGGCATATATAAAAGCGTAGGCAAAATTCCGGCTTTGGGTATATTAACATCGGGGCTTTCGTTTGGAGGCTTTCCGCTATTTTTGGGCTACATTGCAGAGTGGATGCTGCTTGAATCGGTGTTTCAGTCGTATCAATTTACAAGCATGCTTGACAGAATAACAAGCTCAGCGGCGGGCATATTGATGGCCCTTGCTATGGGTTTTGTCTCATTTTCTATGATAAAACTTATAGGATATTCAGCACTCGGGTATCATCATAATAAAAAAGCTTTGAGTATGCCTGTATTTGCCATGCATCTGTCCCAGCTATTGCTAACTATTCTTTTGATTGGGTTTGGAGGTTTTGCCTCTTTGTGGTTTATCTATTTAGGCTATCCACAGTTTGTTGGAGGGTTATTGGGCGTGCCCAACGGATGGTTAATCCTAAGTGCAAAACCTATATTTGGCGTTGTATCACCCGCATTTTTGATGATTGTGATTTTAGTTTTATTCATACTGCCCTTTACTGTTTACATAAAAACCAGAAAAACCACCAAAAGGGTTGTGTCATGGAACGGTGGATTGAAATTGGAAGAAAATGAGTATTTTACAGTCAATGCATTCTCATTTATTCTTGAGTATGTATTGCGCTTTATCTATAACATGAAAGAGATAAAACAAAACAAAGAGGCATTTGTCGTGGTGGTTGATGTATTCGATTTAGTGTATCAAAAACTTACAAAACTCACCAAGAAAACAACCTATATAGTAAGCCATGCAATTATGAATGGAAAAATCTCTTTTTATGTATTTTACATACTTGCTATGTTTATAATAACAATAGTTGTATTTAGCATAATATAAAGGCCGAGCAAGGGTTGCAGGTCTGTTTTTTATTTTGTAAACTTTAAAAAACTTTCCGAGCCTACCCTCCTAAGGCTTTAGCTATGGAGGCTGGCCGATAGGGTGCAAGCGGAAACGCTTGTGCCTCCCGTATTTGGAAAGGAAGGTGGTTATGCGTAAAACCCGCTTTTATTCTTAAATCTATCCCTATATTTCATATTTATAGGAGGTTTTATGATGCGTTATTCTGTGTTGGTGTTTATGTTTATCTTGTTTTTCTCCTTTGAGTGTCATTCTTATACGCTTTATTGGTTGACAGGTGCAGGCATAAAAAGGCCGGCACAAATGATAGCAAAGGCATATAACGAAACACACAAAGACAAAGTGGTAATTATAGCTGGCGGCTCTGGTCAGGTTTTAAACCAAATAATACAATCAAAAAGGGGTGATATATATACCCTTGTGGATGTTGATTTTTTAAACAGGGCAAAGCGGTTCAACGCTATATCAACATACAAAAAGATTCTCAAATTAACACCTATATTTCTTTTATCCAGAATCGGAGAGAAAAAGATAGGGAATTTTTATGACCTTTCAAAGGTCGGTACAAAAATAGCAGGTGGAAATCCAAAGGCTATGTGTCTTGGTAAAACATTTGAGCAGATAATGTCAAAGCTTCCATCAGAGTTGGCCAATAAAATACAAAAGAATATCAGAATTAGATGCCTAAATGTATTTCAAATAGTTGGATATGTAAAAGAAGGAGTGGTGGATGCAGGTATCGTCTTAGATAAAGCTCTAATAAAAAGCACACACCTAAAATACATAACCATACCACAAAAATACAATGTCAACAGATACGGCTATGTAGCTTTGGTTTCATATTCAAAACACAAAGAGGCAGCAAAAGAGCTATACAATTTTATACTAACACACCTGTATGTTTACAAAAACTATGGATTTGAGGTGTTAAAATGAAAAGGTTATTTGTCGTTTTTACAATTGCCCTATTTACAAAAACCGCTTTTTGCTATCAACTGTATTGGTTCTCATCGGCAGCTATCAAAAAACCATCCCAGAAGATAGCCGAATTATTCAACAAAACCCATAAAGATAAGGTTGTTTTGATAAACGGTGGAACAGGCCAGGTATTGCAACAGATGATTCTATCAAAAAAGGGCGATATATACACATGCATCGACCCTAAGTTTTTCAAAATTGCTCAAGAAAAAGGCCTGATTTTGGAATATACGAGTTTTATCAAACTAACACCCGTTATAGGACTATCACAAAAAGGCCAAAACAAAATAAAGACCTTTAACGATATATTCAAAAACGGTATAACAATAGCAGCAGGCAATCCTAAAACCATGGCGCTGGGCAAAACATACATGCATATACTAAATAAACTCTCAAGCAGAATGGCAACAAAACTCAAAAACAATGTAAAAGTAAAGGCGATAAACATATCCCAGATTATAAACTATCTAAAACAAGATACAGTGGATGCTGGTCTTGTGTTTAAATCAACAGCAAAGATAAACGGGTTTGATTATGTGGAAATACCCAAAGAGTTCAATCAGATAAAGAAAGGATACATAGCCAAGATATCCTTCAGCAAAAACAAAAAAGCACAGGATGATCTGTATCGATTTATACTAAACCACCCCAACATATACACCCAATTTGGCTTTGATGTTATACATTAAGATTTGACATTCAAAGGCTGGCCGCTAATCATAAAAACAACCCTATCCGATACATCGGCCAGCTTCTGATTTACCTCACCAAGCAGATCCACATACCGTCGTGATAGGGTATTATCAGGCATGATACCCAGCCCAACCTCATTTGAGACAACAACAACATCGGATGTTATTTTGTCCAAAGCCTTAAAAAAAGCCTCTATTTGAGCCTCTTTTTTGTAAAACAATAGATTTGAAACCCACACGGTAAGACAATCTATCAGGCAAACATCAAAATTATTTGCACCATCCAAAGCCCTTGATAGATAAACAGGCTCCTCTATCGTCTTAAATAGGTTGCCTCTTTCCTGTTTATGCTTTTCTATTCTTTTTTTCATCTCATCATCAAAAGCCACAGCCGTTGCAATAAACAACCGACGCTTATAACTTAAAGCCATCTTTAAAGCATACCTGCTTTTGCCGGATCTTACACCGCCTGTAATCAGGGTTATTGCCATAAAACCTCCAAGTGCTTGAATTATATTTTAAAAGGTTTAGAATTACAAGCCATGAAAGAGGTCCTCTTAAACCACAAAGGCTTTGATAAGATAAAGAACCACCTTGTCTGGATATACAACAAGGAGATAGAAAAACTGCAAGGCGACATCAAAAACGGTGAGATATGCAGATTAACATACAAGAACAACACAGCTGCCATAGCCTTCGTAAACCCATCAAGCAAGATAACAGCAAGGGTTTTAAGCTTCAAGGATGAAAGAATAGACAGGGATTTTATCAAACGCAGAATAGAGAGCGCCATAAAAAGAAGAAGCCATATAAAAAACACAAACTCATTAAGGCTGTTCCACTCCGATGCTGATGGCTTAAGCGGGCTTGTTGTGGATAGATACTCAGATAACCTTATTGTGTCATTTGATTCTGCAGGTGTAGATAGGCTGAAAAACGAAATAATCGAAACGCTTGTTGAGCTTATCAAACCAAAGGGCATATATAAAAAAGACAACCCAATAAGAAAAAAAGAAGGGCTTACAATAGAAAGCCAGACCGTATACGGGAAAATAGACAATGAGTTTATTGTTGAGGAAAACGGCAGAAGATTCACAACAAACCTTAAACAGTCTCAAAAAAGCGGATTCTTTTTAGACCAAAGAGACAATAGGCTAAGGGTTAGCCACTACAAAGCAGAAAGGGTTTTGGATCTGTTTGCACACTCGGGCGGCTTTGGCATCTATCTAAATCCAGAATTCGCTAAATTTGTTGAGATCTCAGCCGATGCCTGCTCAAAAATAGAAACCAACTGCTCTCTAAATGGCATAAAAAACTATAAAATCATAAACGGCGATGTATTTGATTTTTTAAAAAACGAAACAGAAACATACGATATGATTATCATAGATCCACCGGCTTTTGCCAAGAATAAACATGCAGTAAAAGGGGCATTCAAAGGCTTAAAATACCTGCTTACAAACAGCTTAAATCTATTAGAGGAAAATGGACATCTTGCTGTTTTTAGCTGCTCACATTCTATAGGGTTTAAGCAGCTTTTGGAGTTATCCCTATCATCAAGTATTGCTGCAGGATGCAAACTTGAGGTTGTTGAGCTTTTAAAACAGGCATCAGATCATCCCTATATGCTAAACATACCCACATCACTGTATCTAACCGGACTATTGCTCAAAAAAATAACATGAAGGCGTTCAGAATAAAGGTTGAAGGTATCGTTCAATCTGTAGGCTTTAGACCGTTTATATACAGGCTATTTAAGAACTGCTCAGGCTGGGTGAGAAACAGCTCCGGTTATGTTGAGATATACTTAGAGTGTCAAACATCAAAGGAAAAAATCAAGAAATTGATAAAAACAAAAAAACCAGCTAACTCTCAAATAGACTCCATACACATAGAGGAGTTTAAAATAAACAAAAGGGCATTTGATGGGTTTTTTATAAAAACAAGCTCAAACAAAAACACAACGCCATCTATACCGCCGGATTTGAGCATATGCGACCAATGTGCCAAAGAACTGTTTGATGAAAAAAACAGGAGGTTTCTGCATCCCTTTATAAACTGTACAAACTGCGGGGCAAGGTTCTCTATAATTACAGGAGCACCGTATGATAGAGATAAAACCACGATGAGATACTTCACCATGTGCAAAATATGCAATCAGGAATACAACACCCCATCGGATAGGCGATTCCATGCACAACCCATCTGCTGCAACGAGTGTGGGCCTGAGTATTTTCTGATAAATAAAAAAAAGATTATAGCAAAGGGTATAGAAGCCATAAAAAAGCTCTCAGAGTTTTTAACAAAAGGCGGTATCGCTTTAGTTAAAGGCATAGGCGGGTATCATCTATACTGTGATGCATTTAATGAAGATGCAATAGAAAGGGTTAAACAGATAAAAAACAGATACTCAAAACCGTTTGCCGTAATAGTAAGGGATATAAATACCTTAAGCGATTACTGCTTCATGTCAACTGAAGAACAAAAGCTCATAGAAAGCCAGATAAAACCCATCGTTCTTTTGAGGCTTAAAAGCAACAAACTGCAATCGGCCACGATGGGCAGCCCATACCTTGGGGCAATGCTGCCATACACACCACTTCACCTTTTGATATTTCACTTCTCAAAGCTTAAGTTTCTTATAGCAACCAGCGCAAATTTTACAGAAAAGCCCTTGATCTATTCAGATAAGGATGCGGTGAATTTCTCAGAAACGGATTATGTACTAACAAATAACCGCAGAATTATACGACCCCTCGAAGATTCAATTGTCAAACTCGTAGGCAATAAAAAACTGATATACCGATACGCAAGGGGATTTGCACCGGGCGTGTATTCAAGAAAAACAAAACCCAACATACTGGCCGTTGGCTGCGATTTAAAAAATAACATAGCCGTATCGTTGAAAGATAAGGTTGTTTTATCCCAATACAGCGGGGATTTAGAAGAATACGAGAACTATTTGAGGTTTAAAGAGAAGGTTGATGATTTTCTTAACTTTTTCAAAGTAAAACCGGATATTGTCGTATGCGATAAACACCCCAACTATCTATCATCAAATTATGCAATAGAAAACTTTGAAAACACCCTGCAGGTTCAACACCACAAGGCACATTTTGCATCCGTCCTATTTGAGCATCAAATCAAAAAACCATGCTTGGGTGTGGTTCTTGATGGAACAGGTTTTGGCGATGATGCGGCTATCTGGGGAGGTGAGTTTTTTATCTGGGATGGGAAAAATATCGAACGGGTTGGGCATCTAAAGTATATGCCGTTTGCGTTTTCGGAAAAAGCCGTAAAAGAGCCGTTCAGATTGGCTATTCTATGGTTAAAACACCTAAACATAACCAACCATCCCCTGTTTGACAAATACCCAGAAATAACAAAAGCAGCAGCATTCATAGAAAAAACAGAAACCAGCTCAGCAGGCAGACTGTTTGATGTTGCAGCAGTGCTGCTTGGCATAAAGGAGAAAAACTCATACGAGGCAGAGGCTGCTGTTAATCTAAATTATGAGGCGTTTAGATCGCACTCAAAAGAAAAGCTGTCCTACACCATAAAGAACAACATAGTGGACTTCTCACCCACAATAGAGCAGCTTGTGTATCTAAACAAAAAAACAAATCGCTCAGATTTAGCAATGATGTTTCACAACACCATAATAGACGCTGTTTTTGAAAACATACTCAATATATCACACTCAAATAACATAAAAAACATAGCATTAAGCGGCGGTGTTTTCCAAAACGAAATAATATTAAGCGGAATAGTAAGCAGGCTAAATAAAAAGGGGTTTGATGTGTATTTCAACAACACCGCACCGATCAACGATGGAGGGATTGCTTTAGGTCAGATATGGCTTGCAAATAGCCGTTTAAATATTTGACTGTAAGGAATTCTAAGGGTAAATTTGCTAAGTGTTAAATAAGTTTAAAGGGGGAGAAGGATGAAAGCCGTTATATGCGATGGATTTGGTGGGATTGAGGTTTTAAAGATAGCCGATGTGGAAAAACCGAAACCAAAACCCGATCAGGTTTTAATAAAGGTTATGGCCACATCCGTTAACATGCCGGATATCGTGCAAAGAAGGGGCAAATACCCGCCACCTCCAGGTGAGTCTGAGATATTGGGTTTGGAGGTTGCAGGCATAATCGAGGAGTTGGGCAGCGAGGTTGAAGAATACAAAAAGGGCGATAAGGTAATGGCTCTGGTCGGCGGTGGAGGATATGCAGAGTATGCAACAGCTTATGCAAGCCATATCATACCCATCCCGGAATCTATGAGCTTTGAGGAAGCAGCCTGCGTTTGTGAGGCCTATATTACGGCGTTTCTCAATGTATTTATGATAGGAGGCATAAAGGATAACGACTATGTTCTATATCACGGTGGTGGAGGTGGTGTAAACACAGCAGCCATACAGCTAACAAGAGCACTCACAAACAATGTCAATATAATAATCACGGCATCACCAAGAAAGATGGATAAGGTTAAAGAGATTGGGGCAAATCTCGTAATAAACTACAAAGAGAACCCCAATTTTTCAGATATCATAAAAGAATACACCAAAAAACGCGGCGTTGACATCATTTTAGACCATGTCGGTGCAACATACTTAGACCAGAATATCAAATCCTTAGCATACGAGGGCAGACTGATAATAATCGGCGTTATAAGCGGCATAAAGGCGGAGTTAAACTTGGGACTTTTGATGGTTAAAAGGCAGAAAATTATAGGCTCTGTGCTGCGTTCACGCCCTGTGGAAAACAAAGCCCAGATAATAAAGGAGTTTAAAGAAAAAGCCATTCCAAAGTTTGCAGACAGGACAATAGTTCCCATAATCTACACCGTTCTGCCGCTTGAAGAGGTCGCAAAGGCCCATCAGATAATGGAAAAGGGCGAGCACTTTGGAAAGATAGTGCTTTCTGTGTCTCACTAAAGGAGGGGATATGTGCCTTGGTATAGCCATGAAGGTTGTTGAGATATACGACGGTGGCCTAAACGGTGTGGTTGAGGCTGGCGGCGTTAAGCGCCACTGCTTCTTCCACATGATAGACGATCTAAAGGTTGGGGATTATGTCATTGTTCATGCTGGCTGCGCTATAGAGAAGATAGAGGAAGAAGAAGCCCAGGAGAATCTAAAACTAATAGAACAGTGCTTATTGGGAGAAGAAGCAGGTGGACAGGATAAAACTTAATATTTACAACGACCCAGAGATAGTAAAAAAACTAAGCAACTTCATAAAAAAGGAAGCAGAAAAGCTAAAAAAAACCATAAAAATTATGCACATATGCGGCACACATGAAAATTCAATCGTAAGGTTTGGCCTAAGGGATTTATTGCCTGGCAACATCACAGTTATTGCAGGACCTGGTTGTCCTGTATGTGTTACAAGCTCAAGGGATATAGATGCTATAATAGAACTTGCGTTAAAGGAAAATATCAAGCTTTTGACATTCGGGGATATGCTAAAGGTGCCAGGCAGCAGATTATCCTTCTCAAAAGCCATCTCAATGGGTGCAGATATCCAGATGATCTACAGCATCTTTGATGGCATAGAGATAGCCAAAAACTCAGACAAGCCGTGCATATTCTTTGCCTGCGGTTTTGAAACAACAGCAGCACCAACCGCAGCAGCCCTAAAGGATTTGGAAATACCAAAAAACTTTTATATATACAGCGTGCACAAATACACACCAAACGGCGTGTATGCCCTACTTAAAAGCGGCAAGATCTCGATGGATGCATTAATCCTTCCCGGCCATGCCTCAACCATATCAGGCCTAAAAACCTATGAGAGGTTTACAGATGAATTTGGATTGCCGTCTGTTGCAGCAGGCTTTGAAGCTGCAGACATACTGCTTGCCATAGCCTTGATAGTAAAACAGATAAACAACAAAGAAGCAAAGGTGGAAAACGCATACACCAGGGTTATAGAATACGAAGGCAACAAAAGGGCTCAGCAGGCAATTGATGAGGTGTTCTATCTTACAAGCTCTATCTGGAGGGGTTTGGGCGAGATAGAAAACAGCGGATATGAATTAAAAGACAAATACAGACAGTTTGATGCAAAAAAGCAATTCAATATAACATACACAAACGATTACATAGAACACCAAAAGGGATGTAAATGCAACGAAATAATATTAGGTAATCTAACGCCAAAGGATTGTCCTCTGTTTACAAAGAGGTGCACACCGCATGACCCGATAGGCCCTTGCATGGTTTCAGATGAGGGAACCTGCAAAAACTGGTATGATGGAGGTTTGATTTGAGCCAAAAGATAACATTAGACCACGGTTCTGGTGGAAAACTCACCCTGGAGCTGATCGAAGAGGTGTTTAAATCAGAAAGCGGTCTGGATAGTGCAATTTTAGGAGACATCGCCTTTACCACAGATTCCCACTCCATAAAACCACTGTTCTTTGCCGGGGGTGATATCGGAAAACTCTCGGTTGCAGGCACCGTAAACGACCTTCTATGCGTGGGCGCAAAACCCTTATACCTATCAACGGCATTCATCATAGAGGCTGGCTTTGAGATAGATAAGCTAAATAGAATCGTAAAATCCATAAAGGAAGAGGCTGAAGATGCTGGTGTGAAGATAGTCTGTGGTGATACAAAGGTTGTGGAAAACGGAAAGTGCGACGGTGTTTATATAAACACATCAGGCATAGGCAAAATAATAAGGCCTATAAAGGGTGATAACATAAACGATGGCGATGCGGTAATCGTCAGCGGAAGCATAGGAGAACACGGCTTTGCAATACTAAACCAAAGGGAAAACCTCAATCTGAATACAGAACTCAGAAGCGATGTTTCAAATCTCACAGATCTAATACTCCCACTTATTGAATCCGATGTGGAGATAAAGTTCATGCGAGACCCAACAAGGGGCGGGCTTGCTATGTGCCTAAATGAGTTATGCTACAAACGGGATTTTGGCTTTGAGATCGAAGAATCGCTGATACCTGTAATGGAGGATGTCAGGGTAATATCTGAGATCTTAGGTATAGAGCCGTATTACTCTGCAAACGAGGGCAAGATGGTTATAGTCGTATCAAAAAAAGACCAAGACAGGGCTTTAGATATCCTTAAGAAAAACCCCAAAGGCTCCAATGCAAAAATCATCGGCAAAGTCAGTAAAAAAACTGCCGGCAATGTAATACTAAAAACAAAATTCGGCTCAACAAGACTGCTTAAAATGCCCGTTGCAGACAAGATGCCTCGAATATGCTAAATGCTTAAGGTAAATTTTTGGCTTAAAAGACTCATAAAAGAGTGGTTATTTTTATCCTCAACCGTGGGCGTTATCTTAACATCTATATATCTTCACAGATTTCCATCATACAGTTTTGATGATTTCAAAATACTTATTATACTATTACTATTTTTAGTAGTCCTAAGGGGGCTTGAAAGATCAAACTTTTTAACCTATATCTCATCAAAGCTTATAAGAGGAAAGTTTATACATATCAAAATAGTTTTACTAACAGCAATAGCGAGTATTTTTTTTACAAACGACATAGCCCTTTTAATGTTCGTGCCTATAACACTTACACTAAACATAAAACACAAAGACCTTCTCATTATATTCCAGGCTATAGCGGCAAATGCAGGAAGCGCTATCCTGCCAGCCGGAAACCCCCAAAATATGTTTATCTATTGGTTTTACAAGCCAAGCCTAATTGATTTTTTAAAAACCATATTGCCTTTTACATTAACCTCATTGTTCATTCTGATTTTAATATCACTCTTTGTAGGCAATCAAAAAGCAAATGAGCAAAAAGACATAACGCCAAAAGGAAATTATAAAATATACTTGGCTCTTCTTATGCTCATGCTTGGCGTTGTTCTAAGGTTAATCCCTATCTGGTTTGGTGTATCTGTAGCTGCATATGCTTTAATATTCGACAGAAAGTCACTGAAGATAGATTATTTTCTTATAGGTATATTCTTTATGTTTTTTGGCTTAACCGACAATCTAAGGCACCTGATAAATATATCTTCACAACTCAAAGAAAGTGTAGTGATATTCTCTGCCTTTTTGAGTCAACTTATAAGTAATGTGCCAACTGCTTTGTTTCTTTCGGATTTCACAAATGATTGGCAAAGGCTTTTGTGGGGCGTTAGTATAGGTGGTTATGGAAACCTAATAGGATCACTAGCAAATTTGATAGCTTACAGGATATACATAACCCACTATCCGGAAGATAAACGATTTTTAATTAAGTTTCTCTTTGTGGGATATTTTTTCTTTTTTGGCCTTTTGTTTATCTATCTTGCTAAATAAGTTTACTGTCTAAATTTATAACTCTCTTTATCTATCAGCTGAACCAGGCTTAAAGCCAAATCCTTATTAAGATTTTTAAGCCTTTCATACTCATTTAGAGCTTTTTCTTTCTCGTTAAGCATAACCCATATAATACCCAAATTGTAATGGGCCGAAGGATTGTAAGGGTTTATTCTTATAGATTGCTCAAAGTATTTAACTGCCTCATCGTAACTACCCAATTCACCATAAACTATACCCAGATTTAAATAGACATCTGACATATTAGGATCTATCTGCAAGGCTTGCTTATATGCTTCAGTAGCTTTTATGTACTCATCTTTTGCCATGTATGCATTGCCCATATTGGCATAAGCCTCGGCAAAATCAGGCTCCATGCCTATAGCCATATCGTAAAATTCTATGGCTCTATCATTCTCGCCTAACTCATAATAAGCATTGCCTATATTTAGATAGATACTAGCATCTGGTTCATCAAGCCTAATTATTATTTCGTTTAAAGCTTCTATTTCATCTTCAAAAAAACCAAACTTATGATAAATCATGGCAAGTGTATTGTAAGCCTCTAAGTTATTGGGGTTTATTTCTATGGCCTTGTTGCAATAATCCTCAGCATCGTCAAAGTTATCCAACTGGGCATAACAATACCCTATCTCTATATAGGCATCTTCAAAGGAAGGATTCTCTTTTACAGCATTTAGAAAATAAACTATAGCCTTTTCGCATTCTCCTTGTTCAACTAAAAGCTCACCTTTATGAAAAAGCACATCATAAAGTTCCTTCATAAATGAAAGTTTATCAAATTTATCTGAGTTTTTAAACAAATTTAACAAAAATAAAGCATTTTTAACTGTCTCGTTTTTGCACGGGCAAGCTCAACAAAAAACTTGACTAATTTTTTTTCATAGATAGACTTTTAATATGAATAAAATTGAGGAACTTTATAATAATTTAGGTAAGATTGAAGACTTACCGGCCTTCCCGGCTATAGCATTCGAGGTTATAAAGCTGACAAGAGACCCGGATACTACATCGAGAAATTTAGAAGATGTAATCAAGAAGGACCCTAACCTTGTAAGCCAAATATTGAAGATGGCAAATTCATCTCTTTATGGCTTGTCAAGGGAAATTACATCACTAAATCATGCTATCAACCTTCTGGGTTTTGTCCAGGTGGAAAACATAGTAATGATTTCAGTAATTCTGTCCAGTGTCAGAAAACTGCCTCTACATAAAAAATTCAACAGGGATAAGTTTTTGGAGCACTCATTCGGTTGTGGTGTAACGGCAAAAATAATAAGCAACATATTAAACTTAAACTTCTCCTCCGCTGAGTTCAGTGGTGGCGTTATACACGATATTGGTAAAGTTTTACTTGATTTGTATGCGCCAGAATGCTTAGACCTAATTTTAGAAAACGCATACAATAAAGGCATATCTTTTATAGAATCTGAGATGGAGCTCTACGGCGTTAACCACTCTATGCTCGGCGCTAAGTTGTTATCCATTTGGGGTTTGCCCGAAGAAATAATAGATATAGCAGAAAACCACCACAGCCCACTAAATGCACACAACAAGCTTTTGGTGTCAGCCGTTCATGTGGCTGACCTTCTTACATACTCTGAGGGTATTGGTTTTGGTGGAAACTATGCAAAATTTACACTGGAAGAAGACGATGGATGGCAATTCCTCATACAAGAGGCAAACCTTAAGGAAGAGTTTGACCTTGCTTATTTCACTTTTAAGCTGTACGAGGAGATAGATAACGCAAAACAACTTTACTTTGAGGAGTCATAAAAAGTGTCGGAAAAAATGAACCCCAAAACTTTTGAAGAAATTAGAGACTTTATATATAAAAAATCGGGTATATTTTTTGAGAAATCCAAGGAATACCTTTTGACAAACAGACTAAACAAGAGGCTAAAGGAATTAGGTTTAAATACGTTTGAGGAATATCTGCAATATCTAAAATCACCGAAGGGCTCGCAGGAATTAGCACCCCTATTCGATGCCATAACGATAAACGAGACATACTTCTTTCGCCACATAAGACAGATAGAAGCTTTTAGAGATGTAATAGTTCCTGAGTTGCTTAAGAAAAAACGCTCAA
This sequence comes from Hippea maritima DSM 10411, assembly GCF_000194135.1. Taxonomy (GTDB): domain Bacteria; phylum Campylobacterota_A; class Desulfurellia; order Desulfurellales; family Hippeaceae; genus Hippea; species Hippea maritima. The sequence goes on from NC_015318.1 coordinate 1,321,441, forward strand.
TAAACGTCTGGAGTGCGGCATGCTCAACCGGCGAGGAACCTTACACTTTAGTTATAGCTCTAATGGAAAAATATGGACAAAACATACCTGCAAGGATACTGGCGAGTGACATATCAAATGAGGTTCTTCAAAAGGCCAAAGACGGCATTTATGGAGAGTATTCGGTAAAGGAGCTATCGGCGGATCTAAAGAAGAAATACTTTGATAACGCCGGTTTTGGCAAATACAAGATAAAAGATTTTGTAAAAAGAAAGGTCGTTTTTAAGAATATAAACCTCATGGATCCAACATTGGGAAGAAAGGTCGGCAAGATGGATGTGATATTTTGCCGCAATGTTTTGATTTACTTCGATGCCAAATCCCGCCAGCAGGTAATAAACATATTTTACAACGATATATTGAATCCAGGTGGTTATCTATTTTTAGGGGCCACAGAATCTATATCCCGCCTTAACACCAGCTTCAAACTTTGCCATTTTAAGATGGCAATAGCATATCAAAAACCGGAATAAAAATAAAAAGCGGAGTGAGCCTATAAGCCGGGTTTTGTCCACCTGCCTTCACAGGTTGGATGGCCATTTATCTATGCGACCTACCCGAGAACCCTCAAATACAAAGATTTGATGGGCAGGGTCACCCCGTTAGGTTCTCCTATTTGGTCTTGCTCCGAGGTGGGGTTTGCCGTGCCAGTGAATATTACTACCCACTGCGGTGGTCTCTTACACCACCGTTTCAGCCTTACCCTGCACCCATCTTTTTATTTCTGCTAAAATTTATAAAGCAGATATCTAATAAACAATCCTTTTCTCTTTTGAAAAGAATTGTATTAGAAAAAAGATAGGTGCAGGGCGGTTTCTTCTCTGTGACACTTTCCTTTGGGTTACCCCAACCACCCTTTCGAGTGGCACCTTGACCCTGATGGAGCCCGGACTTTCCTCCAAGCCAATACTTATTGGCTCGGCGGCCATCCAGCTCACTCCGCTCTCATTAATTTAATAAAATAACAAGCTTTTTCAAGTAACTACCAGCTCCATCCCTCTTTCAAAAGCTGTCTCATAACGGGAAAAACCTTATCATATGTTCCCTCAAAATAACCCTTAACTATACCTTTTTCACTAACATCAAAATTTATACCCAAATCCTCAAGATGCCTTCTTAGTTGCTCTTCTTCCTCTTCATTCAAATCATCGGCATAGACATCCAGGTAGCATCTACCTTCCATCGCCCATTTAGCAGCGTTATAGAAACCCATTAACCTTCTATGCTCATTTCCGTGACCGTGGGACATCTTACAACCTCCAACTAAACTTTTTTATTTGCCCAATCATAATACTTTAGGATTTTCTTGTCAAATTTAGCCTAAAGTGTCTATATATCGGGTTTTATCTATAACGTACGAGACAGCCTCTTCCACGCTATCGGTTATCTTAAACAGGCTCAAGTCCGTTTTTGATATATATCCCCTATCAGCTAAAAAACTAACAAGATCGACAACCTTATTCCAAAACTCGCTACCGAACAGTACAACAGGGAATCTGCCTATCTTATCCGTTTGTATCAGAACCAAACTCTCAAAAAGCTCATCCATAGTACCATACCCACCTGGCATAACAACAAAAGAAACCGCGTACTTCATAAATGTAACCTTGCGCGTGAAAAAATATCTAAAATCAAGAGGGATATTTACATACGGATTAAGCATCTGTTCATGAGGGAGTTCTATATTCAAACCTACAGAAACACCGCCAATATCATGAGCACCCTTATTGGCGGCTTCCATAATGCCAGGACCTCCACCGGTAATTATAGCATAACCTTCTTGGGCAAACCGTCTCGCTATTTCATATGCCTTTTTATAGTAAAAGTCATCCTCTTTGACCCTTGCGCTGCCAAAGACAGCAACAGCTAAACCTATATCATCAAGCTCTTCAAAAGCATCGGTAAAATCCGATAAGACCTTGAAAAGCCGCCACAGATCTTTATTCTTATTTCTATTTTCTAAAAACTCTTTTTGTATATCCTTCATGCCTATCTAACCACTAAAAACGCATTATCTTCATCTTTTCTTAACAGAGCCTCAGTTGTACTTCCTAAAACCATCTCGAGCAACTTCGACTTTGCATAAGCCCCAATACAAACAAGAGGTCTTTCTCTTTGGTTTATAAATTCCTCTAAACTATCAGCAACAGTATCACCCTCTACAACCTCCACACCATCTATCTGTGGGGTTGGTGCCTTTCCTTTTACATAAACACAACTCAACTTAACCCCAAAGAGTTTTGAGAGCTCCTTTGCCATACTATACGCCCTCATGGAGGGCTCTCTGGAGTCTACACAAGCTATAATCTCTTTGAATGTGTAAAAATGCTTAGGGGCAACAAAAAGAGGCTTTTCTATTCTTCTTATAACTGTTTCTGCAACGATACCCAAAATACCCCTTTCATATTGCTCATTAACACCTTTTTTCCCCATAAAAATTAAATCATGATCTTTTGCAAAATCTACTATTACATTAGGAACAACACCAAAATCCATCGCCTTTTTAAAGTCTATACCATACTCTTTTGCTATACCTTCAAATGCGCTTAATATATTCTCACCCTTTTGCCTCAAAACATCCCTAACTTTGGATGAAAAATCGATAAACGGTTCAAGCCCTAAAGCACCGCTTATATCATACATAAAAGGACCTTCAAGTTGTACAATATCAATAACATGCAAGCCCGTCAGTTTTGATTTCAATATTTTTGCAAAATAAGAGGAAAACCTCATTACACTAACGCCGTAATCACTTGAATCAACACATGCTAATATATTTTCAATCTTCATTCTCATCCTCCATTATATCTTTTAATTCTTCTTCGTTTATTACCTCTTTTTTCAACAACTCTGAGGCGAGTTTTTCAAGCTTATCCCTGCGAGATATAAGCATCGCTTTTGCCTTAGCATAACACTCACCCATCATTTTCGAAACCTCTTCATCAACCAATTCCTTTGTCTTTTCGCTGACTTTATTTTCTTGAGTTACTATACCTTCGCTTGTTAGGAATTTACCACCTGAACGCTCTTCTATAACAACAAGCCCAACTTTTTCATCCATGCCAAATTGGGTAACAAGAGCCCTTACGATATCCGTTGCCCTTGTTAAGTCATTCTGCGCACCTGTGGATATACTCCCAAAGACTATCTCCTCGGCCGCTCTACCGCCAAGAAGTGTTATAACCTTATCCAACATTTCCTCTTTGGTTAAAAGATATTTATCATCAACAGGCAACTGCTGTGTATAACCCAGTGCAGAAAGACCTCTGGGTATAATTGATATCTTATGGACAGGGTCTGCGCCGGGTAATAAATAGGCACAGATGGCATGGCCAGATTCATGGTATGCAACACGTTTCTTTTCATCCTCAGAGATTACCTTATTTTTCTTCTTTAGGCCCGCAATTTGTCTCTCTATAGCTTCTTCAAAATGTTCCATATATACCGCATCTTTGTTCTCACGCGCCGCCAACAGTGCAGCCTCGTTAACTATATTAGCAATATCAGCACCAACAAGTCCAGGCGTCATTTGGGCAAGCTTTTTAATATCAACATCTGGGCTTATTTTTATTTTTTTAATATGAACCTTGAATATCGCCTCCCTACCCCTTACATCGGGCTTATCTACAATTATCTGCCTATCAAACCTCCCGGGTCTTAGAAGGGCAGGATCCAAAACCTCAGGTCTGTTAGTGGCAGCCATAATTATAACACCTTTAGATGAATCAAAACCGTCCATCTCGGCAAGCAATTGATTAAGGGTTTGTTCTCTTTCATCGTTACTTGTTAAAGAATTAAGAGCTCTACTTTTTCCTATGGCATCTATTTCATCTATAAATACAATACATGGTGATAGCTTTTTGGCTTCGTTAAATAAATCCCTAACTCTGCTTGCACCAACACCAACAAACATTTCTATAAACTCAGACCCACTTATACTTATAAACGGAACTCCAGCTTCACCCGCAGTAGCTTTTGCAAATAGCGTCTTTCCGACACCGGGCACGCCAACTAATAAAACGCCTTTGGGGGCTCTGCCGCCGAGTCTTTGGTACTTTTGAGGGTCCCTTAAGTATTCAACAATTTCCTGAATCTCCTGTTTTGCCTCATCAGCTCCGGCAACATCAGAGAACTTAACATCAGGTTTTTCGTTTAGGTAAACCTTAAACCGGCCCTTTCCAAAGCCAAACAATCCACCACTTGTGCCCCTCATTTTCTTCGTCATTAGCCACCATATAAAAAATAGAAAACCAAAGGGCAAGATCCAGCCAAAGATAAGGTTGGTTAACCATGTATTTGTTACTTTACCGGAAAAATCAACACCATGGGTTTCTAAATCTTTAACCAGGTTAGGGTCATTAACAACAACAGTGATAAACCTTTTCTTCTTTCCATCTTTATCTATATAAATGCCTTTTATGTATTTTTCCGAGATAGCACAGCTCTTAACCTTATTTTTGCCTACAAGTTCTTTAAATTGCGAGTACGATATTTCAACACTCTGTTGTCCTGAGTAATATTGATACATATAAAACATAAAAAAAGCGATTAGAATATAAATGATAAGGAATTTTGAAAAGTTATTAAAACCCTTGAGCTGCTGTTTATCGTTATCCATAAGAATTATCTACTTAGAAAAAATAGAATAGATTTCGCCATCTCGTGAAACAACAAACAGCCTATCACAGCAGTAAAGCATGCCACTACTAAACTCATCACCTAAATCCTTTATATCCAAAACCTTGCCATTTAAGTAATCTAAAGCTATAAGCTTACCTTGTTGTGTTAAAGCAAAAACAACCCTACCTATAACCTTTAAACTATAAATATTACCCTCGTCGGTGAGCTTTGTCTTCCATATCGTCTCACCGCCGCTTTTATCTAAGCAATACAGGTTACCTTCCTCATCGGCTAAATAAAGACCAAATATACTCTGCTGTATATTTGAATATGTGGAAATCTTTCTTTTCCAAACAATAGACCCATCTTCACGGCTTACAGCCTCTGTATAACCATTGGTAGTTGTTATATAAATTTTACCCCCTGAAGATACAGGGGTTGTATCGCTATCTATAAACATGTTGCCTTCCCCAACCTGGGCTTCCCAAATTTGATCACCTTTATAAGAGATTTTATCCACACTACCATCATCAAAACCTACATACAATCCATCATCACCAAACAAAATACCCGAGAAACCTCTAATATCAAGCATATTGAACTCACCATGTGTATATTTCCATACAGTGCTTAAATCATTATCGCTCAAGCAGTAGACTGTATCATTCTCAACAGTCACATACACTTTATCTGATTTTGTATATATCCTGCCAACTACAGGAAAATCAAATTGCCTCTTAGCTAAAACCTTGCCTGTCTTTAAATCAACTTTATATAGCCCACCCTTATTCGTACCAACAAACAGATAGCTACCCTCTACACCCAAAGCAACCTCTACAGGTTCATCTTCAAATTCAACAACAAGTCTCTTTGTTTCTTTCTTTGGGTCTATTTCATAAACTTCACCATCCAAATTTCCTATATAAAGAAAACCGTCATGACTTGTTAAATAAGCTTTATACCCCACATTATCTACATCAGCCACACTTTCGTAATCAATTGGGGGTGCAAGAGACTGACTTAGTTGCTTATGTTCCTCAACCTTCAAAACAAACTTATTGGAGCTTGAACACGAAGATAAAGCAAACGCAATTAATACTAAAATAAAACTAACTATTTTTCTCATTATATCTCCTTTTTAGTAGTTTTTCCAACATCTCCTCGCTGTTCAAAAACGCTTCAGAGACTTCATCATCATTCATGCCGCACCCTTTAAGAACAACACCTGCAAACTCTTTGGTTATCAAATTGTGGGGTGAGTGGGTGTCCGTATTAAGCATATACTTAGCCCCTGCTGACCTGGCCATCCTAAAAACATGCCCATTTGTAAAACTATGACCACTTCGGGCGCTAATTTCCAAATAAACGCCTTTTTCAGCCGCAAGTTCTGCCTCTTTTAAATTTATAAGCCCGGGATGGGCAAGTATGTCACAGCCTGCTTCTATAGCAGCCAAATTTGTACCCTTAGCTACAGGCTCAACAGGACTTTCGCCGTGTACAACCACCACCTGGGCAGACAACTCTTTTGCTTTTAGAACAGCATCTTTTATTAATTCGGGAGGAACATGAGTTATTTCAACACCGTAAAACACATACAATCCAAAGTATTTTTCAAGGCCTGCTACAGCCTTTTTCACATTTTCAATAACAAATTCCATATTAGAGAAATCGACATGGTCAGTAAATGCTATGGCACGGTATCCTATATCTTTAGCCCTTCTTGCAAGCTCTGAAGGTATAAGCTCTCCATCGCTGAACAACGTATGCGTATGCAAATCAATCATAGCAAAATTTTAAGTTTTACTAACAAAGGTGTCAAGCTTATTTATTGACACAAACTTAAGCTATAGTTATAATGCTTAAAAATTGGAAAAGAAGGGGGTTGGTATTATGTCAAACGCGGAAAAGGATACACAAATCACACCTAATTATGATGATGTATTTAAAAATTTTGGAAGTGGAGACATAGTAAAAGGAAAGGTAATAGATGTAAGAGGAGATGATGTCTTCGTTGATATAGGTTACAAATCAGAGGGCATAATAAAAGCCAGGGAATTTATGGATGATGATGGCAACTTAAACGTTAAAGTAGGAGATGAAATCGAGGCTGTCTTTTTCAATAGAACAGATCCGGATGGTTTTGAAATATTATCAAAGGCTGCAGCAGACAGAATCAAAGGATGGAATAAGGTAAAACAGGCTTATAAAGAAGGAAAAACCATCAAAGGCAAGATTAACAGTGTAGTAAATGGTGGATTTACTGTAAAAATAGATGGATTTTTAGCATTTTTGCCTGGTTCTCAAGTGGAGTTAAAACCTATAAAGAACTATCCTTCATATGTTGGTAAAGAATTTGAGTTTAAAGTTGTAAATATAAACGAAAGTAAGAGAAACGCCGTTCTTTCCAGAAAAGTACTACTTGAAGAAGAAGAAAGACAAAGGCAACAGGAATTGTGGGAAAAGATAAAAGAAGGTGCTATTTTAAAGGGCAGGGTAAAGAATATAACAGATTATGGCGTATTTGTGGATTTAGGTGGGGTTGACGGTCTTGTTCATATTACGGATATGTCATACAGCAGGGTATCCCATCCATCTGAGCTTGTAAATTTAGATGATGAGGTTGAGGTAAAGATAATAAAGATAGAGGAAAATGAGGGCAAAAAAAAGATATATCTGGGCATGAAACAGTTATCCGAAGACCCCTGGAAAAACATAGAAGAAAAGTTTAGCGTGGGTAATATGGTAAAAGGTAAAATAGTAAACATAGTTGACTATGGTTTATTTGTAGAGATAGATAAGGGCATAGAAGGGCTTGTACACAAAAGCGAGATAAGTTATGACAAATACCCACCAAAGTTTGAAGAAACCTATAAGATTGGTGATGAGGTTGATGTAAAGATAACAAATATAGACAAAGAGAACAGACGTATGTCACTTTCAATAAAACAAACAAAGCCATATCCATGGGATAACATAGAGGAAAATTACAAGCCGGGCGACATAGTTGAGGGTGTAGTAACAGGTATAAAGGATTTTGGTATTTTTGTAAAGCTACAAGAGGGTGTTGAGGGTTTAATCCATGAAAACGACCTATCATGGGACAAAGAAGACAAACCGCAAATAAATCTTAAAGATACTATAAAGGCCAAGGTTTTGAATATAGACAAAGAAAAAGAAAGAATAGCCTTAGGGCTTAAACAACTTACCAAAGATCCTTGGGAAGATATAGACAAAAAATACAGTGTGGGCGACGAAATCGAGGCAAGGGTAGTTAGCGTAAAACCGTTTGGGGCTTTTGTTAAAATAGAAAAAGGGGTAGAAAGTTTAGTTCCAAAGAGTGAATTCAATAACATTCAACCTCAAATTGATGAAACGGTAAAGATAAGAATTATAAGAATAGACAAAGACAAAAAAAGATTGATATCAAGCTTTATAAACGAATAGCATAAAAATTTGATGATAAAAAAGGCTACTTTAGCCGTTGTTTTATTAACCATAATTGTATTTATAGTAAGTATGGTTTATTTTGCTTTCAATGTACCGAATGTGGCTGTTTTATCTATAAACGGCGTCATAAACCAAAAGAAGACAGATAACTGGATCAGGGCATTAAATAAGATAAAAAGAGAATCTAATATAAAAGCAGTATTATTGAAAATAGATTCACCTGGCGGGGAAGCTGTATCAAGTCAACGTTTATATTTTGCCATCAAAGACTTATCAAAAACAAAACCTGTTGTTTGCCTTATAGAAACAATAGGTGCAAGTGGAGCCTACTATGCAGCATCAGCATCAAATAAAATTGTATCCTATCCCGCATCTATAATAGGCAGTATAGGCGTATTATTCGAGACACTGAACGTTGCCAAACTATCAAAACGCTTAGGGGTTAAGGCTTTTGTTGTAAAAAGCGGAAAGTTGAAAGATGCTGGTAACCCATTCAGAGAGCCCACAAAAGAAGACGAAGAGATGATAAACAATGTGGTTAATGACATATACAATCAATTTTTAGACGATGTAGCAAGAGGGCGCAATATGGAATCACAAAAGCTAAAAAGATACGCAAATGGCAGTATATTTAGCGGTAGACTAGCCCTAAAAATAGGCCTTGTAGACTCAACAGGTGGCCTTAAAGATGCAAAGAAATACATAAAAAGATTGACCAAAATAAAAAAAATAAAACTCTACAGTTTCAACAGAAAACCCAGTACAGCAGGAAAACTGCTCAAAGGGTTAGCAGAAAATATAATTGAATTATTAGAAAGACCTTCTGTAAAAGCCATATACCAATGATAAGGCTAAACTTAATAAAAAACCAACTACCTATAGAGATAGATTTACCAAAATCCATAAAAAACAGACAGAAAGCATTTATTGCAGCTGTAGGATTAAGCATACTTATTCTTTTGGCCCCTGCGGCATATTATATCTTTAAATTAATCAAAACTACAAATAAACAACCAGAAAAAGTAACTCTAAAAGTGGAAAAACCAGGAAAAAAAGAAGCTAAAACAAAGCCACCGATATCGCTACAGCAAAAAAAATCAAAACCTAAAAAAGAAGTTCAAACCAAAAAAGCAGTAAACTTCAAACCACTTAAAGGCGCTCTATTTAAGATTGAGATAGCCTTAGAGGATATACCCAAAAACTCATTCTCTAATCAAACAACCACAGCCCTACCACCGCTACCTCCAAGTCTAAAACCATTACCCCCCAAACAAAAAATTGACAACAAAACAAAACAAAACAAAAGTCAGATATACGAGGTAAAAATAAAAACACCATACAAGACCAAATTACAAAATTTACTCAACAAATTAGGAATACATTACACCACAAAAAGCTTTAAAAAAAACTCAAAAACAATTTACGATGTCTATATAGGAGGACTATACAGCTACCCAGATGTTTTGAAGTTTGCAAAAATTTTAAAAAGTAAAGGGTATAGGGTATATTCAATTACCAACCTAAACCTTTTATTTTATGTATGCGTAGATAAAAAAGTAAATAAAAAGAAAGCTGTAGCATATCAGCAAGCCTGGGCAAAAACCAGCTTCAAATTGATTTTAAAAAAAAGAACAACTCAGAAAACCTATTATGAATTTAGTTTTGCAACAGAAGATAAAAATATTATTAAAACCTTGAAAAAAAACGGCTTTTGGCCTATAATCAGGCAAATAAAAAACGGGGCGTAGCGCAGCCTGGATAGCGCACTTGAATGGGGTTCAAGTGGTCGGAGGTTCAAATCCTCTCGCCCCGACCATTTTTAATCCTAACCAACCCCTAGATAAAAAAGGAGAGCTTATGATTAAAAGAGTAAGTAAATTTTTACTTATTATGGTTATATTGCTGTTTTTCGCACAAAAAGCAGTAATCGCTGGGGACGTATGTAGCTTTGTAGGCTCAGATGAAAGTTGTCAGAATGCTCCGGTTGGGGCGCTGTGCGATGCAGGTGGAGTAGAAGGCGTATGTGCACCAAAAAGCCGAACTGCCGGCATTATAAGCTGCGTCTGCGTTGTGGGCAAACCACACAAAACGCATAAATGCAAAGAGGGCTATAGGTGGTCACCTGTTAAAAATCAATGTTTAAAACCTATGGGGTCAAGCCCAGATGGCAGCGTCAATTGCATCCCACCGTATTATTGGTATGGCCCTGATAACAACTGCGAGATATTATTTTAAGGCCAACATAAAAAATCAATGCATATAATTTAAAACAAAAGCATACCAACTAAACAATTAATCGCTGCTTTTTACTTTTCAAACCATATAGTTAACATTAAATTGTTTACTTAGCTGTATTTATCATTTTGTAATATTTTTTAATTTATTATTGATTTTTCTTTTCTTAGTAGTAAAATAGCCAAGATGATGCAAAGGTTTTTTTGTTTAATAAAAAACTTCTTTTGAGGGGGAGGTATTATGAATGCTACTGTTTTGGTTATCGTAGGCTTAATAATATACGTAGTATTCTACAAAGCCTACGGAGGATTTCTTCAAAAATCTATAGTTGGTAAATCAGACCAAGAGGTTCCATCAAAAAGGCTTTTCGACAATGTGGATTATGTACCTGCAAACAAGTATGTTTTATTTGGCCACCATTTTGCATCTATTGCAGGTGCAGCACCTATTGTAGGACCTGCAATTGCCCTTGCATAGGGATGGCTTCCAGCCCTTCTTTGGGTTTGGTTTGGAAATGTATTTATAGGAGCCGTGCATGACTATCTGTCATTAATGAGCTCTGTAAGATATGACGGACACTCTGTTCAGTGGGTTGCAGGAAAGGTTATCAAAAAGAGAACTTCTTATATCTTTGCATGGTTTATCTTGTTTGTTCTTATACTCGTTGTTGCAGCTTTTGGAGCAGTTTTAGGCGGCATTTTTGTAAAACAACCTGCAGTGCCCACAGCTTATTTCTTGCAGATAGCTTTTGCTCTAGCACTAGGCTTTGTCATGTATAAAATGAAAGCAAATTTCGGTATATCCACAATCCTGGCAATAATACTTTTGGCCACCTCTATAATAGCGGCTAAGTATTACCCATTCCATGCATCCTACAAAACTTGGATGGTGGTATTTTTAGTTTATATAATCATAGCAGCAGCTCTACCTGTAAACATCCTGCTCCAGCCAAGGGACTACATGAATGCATGGCTTTTGGTATTTGGGTTATTTTTGGGTGGCATAGCGGTAATACTGGCATTTAAACCCATGACAATACCTCAGGTTACTATGTTTTCTGCCCCTATTATTGGCGGTCAACCTACACCATTTTGGCCTGCTATACCGCTAATTATAGCATGTGGCTCACTGAGCGGTTTCCATGCACTTGTTGCAAGTGGAACAACCTCAAAACAGCTGGCCGATGAAGTCGAGGGATTATTTATAGGATATGGTTCCATGCTTACAGAAGGATTCCTATCCACGCTTGTCATTTTATCTATAGGAATAGCAGGTATGGGCATAGTTGGCGCAGACAAGGCAAAAGAATTAACATCAACAGCAAGCTATTTCGGGACACATTATATAGGTGTAATGAAAGTAAATGGAGGCCCAGTTGGAATATTCGCAAAATCCTATGCAACTGTGGTTAATGGTGTATTAGGTATACCAAAAGCCTTTATGATAATATTGGCGGCTATGTGGGTAGCATCGTTTGCCATGACAACCTTAGATACAACCAATAGATTGGCAAGATACACATTCGCAGAAATATTTGAACCACTGAAAGATAGTTCTAAGGGGCTATACGACTTATTCACAAACAAATGGATAGCCTCGTTTATACCCGCAGCCATAGGAATCGGCCTTGCTTGGAGTGGAGAATGGAAAGTTATATGGCCTGCCTTTGGCGCTGCAAACCAGATGCTTGCATCTATTGCCTTATTCACGGCAGCAGCCTGGGTTATGAGGGTTCAGAAAAAACCATCTTGGCCTGTATTTGCCCCTGCAATATTCTTATGGATAACCGTTACGCTTGCAATGGTGTGGTATCTAATAAAGGTAATACCTGTATTTATGCATAAAAGCCCTGTTCAGGCATACACACTTGGTGCAATAATGGTTATTATGTTAATTTTAAACCTCATTCTCATTTACGATTTCTCAAAACCCGATAAAACCCAGAAGTTTGCCAAAGATAATGCTTGAGGGATTCTTTAAAAATTTAGAAGCATTCATAGAAGGCTTTAAACAGCAAAGCACATCGGCTATAGAGCTTCAGTTGCACGAGATGGAAAATGCATTTGCACTTGTATGTTTCGGTTCTCTAATGGGTATGCCATCCCCTCCAAGCTATTTGGGGATGGCCCTTCTGCCCTATTTAGAGCATGAAATAAAAGTTATGATATTTAAGTCGGAAAGATTGGATGACAAAATTGCTGAGTTCTTTGATTTGAGTGACATATGAAGAACATCATATTTTTCTTAGGTAAAGGTGGTACAGGCAAAACAACATCGTCTGTAGGTTTTGCTTATTATCTGGCAGACCAATCCAGAAGCGTCTATCTTGCCTCAATTGACCCTGCCCACAATATAGGAGATATAATTTCAAACAACAATTTAAAAGGTTCAACAAATATATATAAAGAACTATACGCAGAGGAAATAGACACGGAGTTCTATCTAAAAAAGTTCATAAGCACCACAACAAAGAGAATGAAAGAAACCTACCGATACTTACAAATTATAAACTTGGATTCGATGCTCGATATAATGAAATATTCACCTGGAATGGAAGAATACGCCATAATGTATGCACTAAAAGACAAGATAGAATCAAACCTGGATAAAGACTACATAATCATAGACACACCGCCAACGGGTCTAATGTTAAAGATATTTGCCCTACCCATAACATCAAAGATGTGGATAGACAAACTCATAAAATGGAGAAAGAAAATTATCCAAACAAGAGGGGCGATAAAAAACATAAATCCCAAGACTATAGATGATGAGCTTGCAACAACCGAAAAAGACGATAAAATCTTAAAAGAGCTTGGATTGCAATCACAAACAGTGGAGTTTCTGGTTGGCCTATTAAGGGATAAAAATAAAACAAAAACGGTTATTATAACTAACGAGGACAGCCTCTCTTTAAGTGAAAGCAGAAGAATTGCAGAAGGACTAAATTATCTATCTATACCATTAAACTTAATTGTTTTAAACAAAAAAGGCTTAATGAACAAGCCTGAAAAATTAGAAAACTACTTTGATAATATTGATATAACAGAAGTACCTTTCATAGAAAACGCAACAGACATAAAAAACATCAAAAAACTATGTCAAGCTTGGGCTAAAAAGGTGTTGAATGAGTAGCGCATACATAACAATTTTCATAGGTATAAGTGTTGCTATAAGCTTGGTATATATTGCGGGGTATAAGAAAAATATAAAGATAATGAAGGAAATGGCAAAGAGTTTGGAATCTGCACTAAACCCAAAAGACAAGCTTTATACCTATTTAGGTGGGGTTTTAGGCTTCTCAGCTGAATACAAAGTGGATGGATTCAAAAAGGTTTTTATTAACTTAAGACTCATACCACGACAAAGCATACTTTACTTGCCGTTTATGTTTGTAACCAGCGGAAAGGATAGCCTACAGATCATGTTTTATACAGAAAAGCCCATAAGAGGAGAGTTTCACATAATAAAAGAGGACCCATTAAAGCTTGCAAAACCCAAAATATACAACAGGGAGAAGCTAAGTAAAGAAATCTCAACAATAAACAATAAAAAGTATGAAATACTCAAAGATTCTAATAGATACTCAAATTTCAAAAACCTCATAAAGCTATTCAATGACAAACACTTCAATCACCTTGCCATCACAAAAGAAAATAGCATAGTTTATATAAATCTACTCTTTTATAAAATGAATTATAAAGAATTTAAAAACTCTCTTAAAAAAACCGCAGATTTTATAAAAAGCTCTATCTAATTGGAAAATAATTGAATTCAACCAAATTTTATTTATACTCTTTCTATAGAATAAACAGAGGAAGAGAAGATGGATATTGAATGGGAAACCTACTTCTATAGCAAAACAGAAGCAGGTAAATTAATGACAAAAAAGAACGACCCACCTCCAAGAAAATACTTTAAAATTGTAAACCCAAACGGCCATTATGGCGTTTTTTACACAGAAGGTATAAATGAGGACTCGCTACCTTTCAATCCAGATCCATACGGAGAAGCTGGGGGTATATATTTTGCAGCAAAGGACATCTTTTCTTTTATAGATAAAGGTGAAGACGTCTATGAAGTAAAACCCTTCGGATGGGTAACAAAAACTAAATGTCGCCCAAAGATATTCAAAGCTCACAGAGTTCAACTCAGATATTTGGGTAAAATATGGGACACAGCAACACTTCAGTATATAATAGCAGCTGGAGCCGACATATCCTCATATCTTAATAAGACCAAAAGTCTTCTTTCAGGACTAAACAAGCAATCAAGCGCAGATTTTTTGAGTAGCTTTCAACGCAAAAAAAGGCAAAAACAAAGATAATAGCAAGAAATAAAGAAGGAAAAGTTACAGAAATAACTATAGAGGATGAGGATGATTATATAGGTTCTTTAATTAGGGCTTGTGCAAATGGAAATTTTGGTCTTGTAAAGATACTCATAAACCATGGGGCAAATATAAATACCCACAAAGGCGCCCCTCTTGTATGGGCATCTATGTATGGACATCTAAGCATAGTAAAATACCTTTTAGATCATGGAGCCGACATACATGTTCAATTTGATAGACCTCTAAGAGAAGCCATATACTACAACAGATTTGAGGTTGTAAAAGAGCTACTTAACAGAGGATGTGGCCTTGATAATGTAGAAGATGTGGTAAAAGAGTGCGTAAAATTCAATTGCGTTGATATGATAAGGCTATTGTTAGAATATGGTTTAGCAGAAGCACTGGATAACAAAACAAAGAAAGAGCTAATAGATTATGCAGCCAAGAATAAATCTGCAATGATATACGGCCTTCTGAAAAGAAGGCTAATACTTCAGAAAAAGATTAGGTAAATCAGGCATTCTTAATTCTTGAGCCAACCATTCTATAGAAAATCAAAATAAACAAACCTATAGTTATAAAACTATCGGCAAGGTTAAAAGCTGGGTAATGATATCGATTTATGTGAAAATCAAGAAAATCAATAACATAACCCCTAAAAATCCTATCGTATAGATTGCCTAAATCCCCCCCAGCTAAGAACGACAAACCCAAAATAAACAAAAAACTCCTGTCTTTACCAAATAAAACAAGATAAAAAATGACAACAAAAACAACTAAACTAATACCGCCTAAAAACAGAAAGCGCAAGTGCTCTGGCAGATGGGCAAAGATTCCAAATGCAACACCCGTGTTTCTTACATGAACTATATTGAAAAAACCATCTATAACACCCACTCCACCATTAAGTGGAATATGTTTAGATATATATAACTTTGTAAAGTAATCAAACATAAAAAAAAGGAGTATCAAAGATACTCCTTTTAGCCCATGCTTACTTATTTTCACTTATTTTCTTCCTCTACAAACTCAACAATGGAAACAGGTGCAGCATCACCCTTTCTAAAACCTAACTTAATCCTTCTTACATATCCACCGTTTCTTGAAGCAAAGCGTGGAGCAAGATTGTCAAATAATTTTCTAACAGCCTTTTTATTGTTGTTCAACTTGGACAAAGCCCTTCTCCTTGAGCTTAAATTATCATTTTTGGCCATAGTCACAAGCTTGCTTATAAATCTAACAAGCTCCTTTGCCTTGGCATCTGTAGTTTTTATTCTCTCATTTTCAATGAGCGAGATAGCAAGGTTCCTTAAAAGATGCTTCCTCCTTTCGCCATCAATACTGAGCGTTTTATAACCCTTTCTATGCCTCATTGTCCTCTCCTTCTTTTTCTTCTATTAGCTGCTGAATCCTCTCAAGCTGCTCCTGACTAAACTTCATACCAAGTTCCAAGCCAAGTTGTTTTAAGGAGTCCTTTATTTCCTTTAAGGACTGCTTTCCAAAATTTTTAGTATTCAAGAGCTCGGTGTCGGTTTTTTGGGTTAACTCGTATATATATTTAATGTTATGAGCAGCTAAACAATTTGATGCCCTTACATTGAGCTCAAGCTCCTCAACCGGCTTGAGGAGATTCTCATTGATTTGTATATCAATCTTGTTTTCCTCAGGTTCCTTCTGCGTTGTCTCTTTGAAATCTGCAGAAAAGATGGATATATAGTTGCCAAGAATATAACTAGCCTGTTTTAAGGCATCCTGGGGCATAATAGTACCGTCTGTCTCTATCTCTAAAACCAACTTTTCAAAATCGTAATAATCTTTCATTGTACTTTTTTTTGTATGATAAGCAACCCTAACAATAGGTGAAAATAGGGCGTCAACAGGAATAAAACCTATTTCTCTGTTGACAGCATCATAATTAGCTTGTTTATACCCTATACCTCTTTGCAGATAAATCTTCGCATCAAGTTTAGCCCCATCCATTAACTCGGCTATATAGATATCCTTATTAACAATCTCTATATTACCGAGAGCTTCTATATCACCTGAAACTACACTGCCAGGGCCTTCTTTATGTATATAAACCTCACCCTCTTTAAAACTATCGTTTAAAGCCTTAAACCTAACCTGCTTTAGGTTAAGGATGATGTTCAACACGTCTTCTTTTACACCCTCAATCGTACTAAATTCATGTTCTACACCCTCTATCTCTACGCCAACAACAGCTATGCCTACGATTGAGGATAACAAAACCCTTCTTAAAGCATTACCTATGGTTGTAGCATACCCTTCATTCAAAGGCTCCAAACTGAACCTACCATACGTGGGTGTATTCTTTTCTACATTGACCTCTGTCGGCAATTTTAAGTAATCAAAAACGCCCATCATCTTAGCTTCCCTTCGTTATTTTTTATTTAGAGTACAACTCAACTATGGCGTTTTCATTGAATGGAGGTTGTACATCATCCCTTGTCGGCATATCAACAAACGTTGCGCTAACATTATCCAAGTCAACGTTAATCCAAGATGCAGACATCCTCCTTGAATTCTCCTCAAATCTCCTCTTGAACTCTTCTTTGGCTTTCATCTTATCGGAAACAGTTATCACATCACCTTTTCTTACAAGATAAGAAGGTATATCTACCTTGTGCCCATTAACCCTTATATGACCGTGTGTAACGAGCCTTCTTGCTTCCCTTCTCGAAGAGGCCATGCCAGATCTGTAAACAACATTATCAAGTCTTCTTTCAAGTAACACAACAAGATTTGCACCAGTTTCGCCCTTCTGTCTTTTTGCCTCTTCGAAGTATTTCCTAAACTGCCTCTCCAAAACTCCGTACTCAGCCTTTGCTTTCTGCTTTTCTGCCAAATGCAAGCCATAAGATGACATCTTTCTCCTTGCATTTCTGCTTTTGCCGGGCGGATAAGGCCTTCTTTCAAAAGCACATTTATCGGTAAAGCATCTATCGCCCTTTAAAAATAACTTAACACCTAAAGCTCTACATCTCCTACAAGCAGGTCCTGTATATACAGCCATACCCTATACTCTCCTTATACCCTTCTTCTTTTTGGTGGTCTACAACCATTATGGGGAATAGGTGTAACATCCTTAATAGACTTAACCCTCAAACCAGCAGATTGAAGTGACCTTATGGCGGTCTCTCTACCTGGGCCAGGGCCTTTTACCCTAACATCTATTTCTTTCATTCCCATTGACATAGCCTTTTTTGCTACATTTTCGGCCGCAAGCTGAGCGGCAAAAGGGGTTCCCTTTCTGGTACCCTTAAATCCACTATCACCGGCTGAGGACCAGCAAAGCACGTTGCCGTCTTGGTCTGTTATGGTAATAATTGTGTTATTAAAAGTAGCCTGTATATGGGCTATGCCGCTTGCGACGTTCCTCTTAACCCTCTTTTTTCTCTTGACTGCCTTAGCCATATATCCCTATCTCCTTTACTTTCTTCCTACCGTTTTTTTCTTGCCTTTTCTTGTTCTTGCATTGGTTCTGGTCCTCTGACCCCTTACAGGCAATCCCCTCCTGTGGCGCAATCCCCTATAGTTACCCAAATCCATCAATGCCTTAATATTCATAGCTACTTCTTTTCTTAACTCACCCTCAACCTTGTAGTCTGCTATAACGCTTCTAATCCTCTGAATTTCCTCTGGCGTCAATTCATGAGTTCTCTTGTCTGGGTCAATGTTAGCCTTTTTTAAAATTTCCATAGAGCGCGTTCTTCCTATACCATAGATATAGGTAAGCGCTATAAATATCTTCTTATTCCTTGGTAATTCAACACCTGCAATACGAGCCACTTATCCCTCCATTAACCTTGTCTTTGTTTATGTTTAGGGTTTTCGCAAACAACCCTTACGATGCCTTTCCTTCTAATGATCTTACATTTAGGACAAATCTTTTTCACAGATGGCCTAACCTTCATCTGAAACCTCCACCTATTTGTATCTATAAACTATTCTTCCCCTTTCAATGCTATAAGGAGAAAGCTCAACCTTAACCTTATCCCCAGGTAAAATCTTAATAAAATGCATCCTCATTTTACCCGCCACATGCGCCAAAACAACATGACCGTTTGATAGTTTAACCCTGAACATAGCATTAGGCAGAGCCTCTATCACCTCACCATCGACCGAGATACTCTTCTCTTTAGCCATAAATCAGCTCACCTCACTTAATATTACGGGCCCTTCTTCTGTAATAGCTATGGTGTGCTCAAAGTGCGCTGAAGGCTCGCCGTCAGCAGTAACAACTGTCCATTTATCTTTCAAAACTTTAACCCTCCATGTTCCTGCATTGACCATAGGCTCTATGGCAATGGTCATGCCTACCCTTAGCATAGGACCCCTGTCAAATTTAGAAGGGATATAATTGGGAACCTGCGGTTCTTCATGAAGCTTTCTACCAATGCCATGCCCAACATAATCCCTTACAACACTAAACCCAAAACTCTCTACATAATTCTGAACAGCACCGGAGATGTCATAGAGGTAATTGCCTGCTCTTGCCTGGGCAATGCCTTCGTACAAGGCTTGATAGGTTACCTCCATAAGTTTCTTCTTTTTTTCATCTATATTACCAACAGCCACGGTAATTGCTGAATCTCCATACCATCCATCATAGATAAGGCCAAAATCCAAACTGATTATATCCCCTTCTTTTAAAACCTTCTTCTTAGATGGTATGCCGTGCACAACCTCTTCATTAACAGATGTGCACAGGGATTTAGGAAAACCGCCGTAACCCTTAAAGGCACATTTCGCGTGCCTTTTTTTGGCCTCCTCCTCGGCTCTCCTATTCAAATACTCGGTGGTTATACCAGGTTTTATCTCATTTTTCAAGATATTAAGTATATCGCCAACCATCTGGTTGACTGTGTACATTTTCTCAATTTCTTGTTTACTTTTTAGAACAATCATCCTAAAACTTCTTTTACCCTACTAAATATTTCATCTATCGAACCTACGCCGTTTATTTTTATAAGCTTTCCGGTTTTTGTGTAATAATCAATAAGCGGCATAGTAGACTTTTTATAGACCTCAAGTCTATTCCTTACAGTATCTTCTTTATCATCATCCCTCTGAATAAGTTTACTGCCACACTTATCACACAGATTGTCATTTTTAGGAGGATTGTTCTTTATATGATATACAGCGCCACAGTTTGGACAAACCCTCCTGCCTGTAAGTCTATCAACTATCTCCTCTTCTGGAACATCGATAAGCAAAACTTTATCCAGCTCAAGTCTATTCTTTTTCAACATACCATCAAAGGCCTCAGCCTGTGCTACTGTTCTTGGAAAGCCATCAAGGATAAAACCGTTTTTACAATCATCGTCCTTGATTCTGTTTTCCATCATCCCTATTATAACCTCATCCGGCACAAGCTCTCCCTTATCCATATAGACCTTGGCCTTTTTCCCAAGCTCAGTCTCTTCCCTTACTTCTTTTCTTAAGATATCACCCGTTGAAATCTGTGGAATCCCGTATTCTTTACTAATCAGAACACCTTGGGTTCCCTTACCTACTCCGGGTGCTCCAAGTAAAATAAGAATCATCCTCTCCCCCTATCTACTCCTTCTGTTTTTCAAGAACCCTTCATAGTTGCGCATATACAGATGTGCCTGAATCTGCATAATTGTATCCAAAGCAACCTGAACAACAATCAACAAGGCCGTTCCGCCGAAATAGAAAGGCACATTAAACTTTCTTATTAAAATCCAAGGTAAAACACAAACGAACGACAGATATATAGCACCACCAAATGTTAATCTATCCAATACCCAATCCAAGTATTGAGCTGTATATTTTCCGGGCCTTATTCCGGGTACAAAACCGTTATTTTTCTTTAAATTGTCTGCAATATCTTTGGGATTAAACACAATAGCCGTATAGAAGTAAGCAAAGAAAAATATAAGAGAAATATATACAATGCTATAGATTAATCCGCCAGGCATTATGTAGTCAGATACAGATTTAAGCCACGGGACATTGATTATCTTTGAGATTGTGGCTGGAAATAGAAGAATTGATGAGGCAAATATAGGCGGTATAACGCCAGAAACATTGATTTTTAAGGGTATATAGCTTGTTTGACCACCATACAATCTTCTTCCAACCATTCTCCTTGGATACTGCACAGGAATCCTTCTCTGAGCAAGCTCAACAAAAACAACAAAAGCCACCACACCTACAGCAACAGCAAATATAACAAGTAGCGATAAAACACTCATCTCACCTGCACTAACAAGCCTGAACATATTACCCAATGCTGCAGGCAATCTCGCAACGATACCAGCAAAGATTATCAACGATATACCGTTTCCAATGCCTCTTTCAGTTATTTGCTCACCGACAAACATCAAAAATACACTGCCAGCCATCATTGTCATTGCAGTAAACAAAATAAAAGGCAATCCATGCCATATTACAACACTTGCTCCACCCGGTCCATGCATAGATTGTAAGCCTACAGCAATTCCTATGCCCTGTAAAAATGAAATAGCAACCGTTCCATAGCGTGTGTATTCTGTAATCTTTCTCCTACCTGCTTCACCTTCCTTCTTCATGGCAGCAAGTTCCGGACTCACTGCTGTTAGAAGTTCCATTATAATAGCGGCAGATATATAGGGCATAATACCCAAAGAAATTATACTAAAGTTTTTAATTGCACCACCAGAGAATAGGTTAAACAAACCCAATGCTGTGCCTCGAGCCTGTTCAAATATAGCCGCCAACACATGCGGATTTACACCTGGAGTTGGCACATGGGCTGCAATCCTAAAAACAACAAACATCAACAGGGTAAAAAACAGCCTTCTGTTGAGCTCAGGCACATTAAAGATATTAGAATAATCTTCCCTCACTGTAGTACCTCTATACTACCACCAGCTTTTTCTATTTTTTCCTTAGCAGAATTAGAGAAAGCATCAGCAATTACGGTAATCTTTTTAGTCAGCTCACCATTACCTAAAACCTTAACCGGCTTTGTGCCTTTTATTAGGCCCTTTTGAACCATGTAGTTTATGTCAACCACATCACCATCGCTGCATATAGCCTCAAGTTTATTTAAGTTGACTACATCATATTCAACCCTGAATGGATTTTTAAAACCCCTCTTAGGAAGCCTTCTGTATATAGGTGTCTGGCCACCCTCAAAATACGCTGCCTTTGCACCACCTGAGCGTGCTTTTTCACCTTTACTTCCCTTACCTGCTGTTGTTCCCCAACCGCTTGAATCTCCTCTACCAACCCTTTTTCTATCTTTCACAATGCGTGGCAATTCATAAAGCTCCATATTTTCACCCCTCTTAAAGTTCTTCTACCTTAACCATGAAGGATACCTTTCTTATCATACCTCTGATGTAGGGTGTATCCTTTCTTATTATAGACTTGTTTGGTCTTTTTAAACCCAAAGCTATAGCCGTTTTCCTTATAGACGGTTTCTGCCCTATCAAACTTCTCGTAAGCGTTATTTTTAGATCACCCATATTACACCTCACTTGGCCTGTCTGATTCTTTCGATCTCTTCCTTATCTCTCAACAAACTCAAAGCCTTAAGCAATGCCCTTGATAGATTGTGAACATTATTCGAGCCAATAGATTTTGTGACTATATTTCTTATGCCACAAACTTCTAAGATTGCCCTTGCCGTATTGCCTGCAATAATTCCCGTACCAGGCCTTGCAGGTTTTATTAAAACTCTACCAGCACCTTCTTTTACTTCAAGCTGATGAGGTATAGTGCCATCTTCAGTTATTGGAACCCTAATAAGGTTTTTCTTTGCCTTCTCTATAGCCTTTTTTATTGCTTCTGGAACCTCATGGGATTTACCCAATCCCAATCCAACTCTACCATTTTTATCACCAACGGCAACCAAGGCGGCAAACCTAAACCTTCTTCCTCCTTTTACAACCTTGGTAACCCTTTTTATCGTAATAACCTGCTCTTCAAACTCTTTTTCCATCTGAACCATACGCTCCACTCCTAAAATTTAAGTCCTGCTGCCCTTGCACTATCCGCAAGAGCCTTTACTTTGCCGTGATAGATGTAGCCATTCCTGTCAAAAACAACTTTCTCTATACCCTTTTCTAAGGCCTTCTTGGCTATTGCTTCACCAACAACCTTAGCCGATGTTATATTGCTACCCTTAACTTTGTCCCTTAAGTCCAAATCAAGTGTGGAAGCAGAAACAATTGTTCTCCCACTCTCATCATCGATAATCTGGGCATAGATATGTTTTAGGCTTTTATATACACAGAGCCTTGGTCTTTCAGCTGTTCCTCTTATTTTGTATTTTATTCTTACTTTTCTTCTCTGTCTTTCCTTTTTTCTATCTACTGTAGACATATATTAACCCCCATTATTTGCTTGCAGCCTTGCCCATTTTTCTTCTGACATACTCGCCCTTGTAGCGAATTCCTTTACCCTTATATGGCTCTGGAGGCTTAATAGCCCTAATTTGACTTGCCACCAGTCCAACAAGCTGCTTATCTATACCTGAAACGGTGATCTCAATACCTCTTTTATCTGTCTCTACATTAACACCATCAGGTATGTTATAGATAACATCGTGTGAAAATCCTACAGTAAGCGTAAGCTTTTTACCTGAAACAGAAGCTTTATATCCAACACCTTCTATTTGTAAAACCTTACTAAAGCCCTGAGAAACGCCAATAACAGCGTTATTAACAAGGCTTCTGTAAAGGCCGTGCATGGCTTTTGCATTTTTAGAATCACCTGTTGACTTTATATAAATAAACTTATCATCTTTTTCTACTGCTACATATTGAGAATTAAAATATTGGCTCAACTGCCCCTTAGGGCCTTTAACGTTGATCTCTGACTCTCCTATCTTTACCTCTACCCCCGAAGGAATAGGGATAGGCATTCTTCCTATCCTTGACATTGCTACCTCCTAATTAAAATACCTCACAGATGTATTCGCCGCCCACCCCAAGTTTCTTGGCTTCTTTAGTTGTTATAACACCTTTAGAGGTGGATATAATACCTATACCAAGCCCGTTCATAACAGGCTTTATATCATCGCTTGAGACATAGACTCTTCTTGAGGGTTTACTCACCATCTTCATTAACATTATAGCAGGCTTTCTTTTGTTTTCGTCTGCATATTTCAAGAACACCCTTACAATGTTTCTATTACCTGCATCTTCCAACCTTTTATAATCTTTAATAAAACCTTCTTCTTTAAGAATATTGCAAACATTTTCAACTAAGTTATTACTTGCAACATCTACATAATCGTGCTTAGCCTTTAGACCATTCCTTATCTTCGACAAGCAATCTGCTACCTTTTTACTCATACGCCACCTACCAACTCGCCTTTTTTACACCTGGAATTTCACCTTTACCTGCCAAGGTTCTGAAACATACCCTACAGATGCCGAATTTCCTTATGTAACCCTTAGGCCTACCACAAATCTGGCATCTGTTGTGAGCCCTTACCTTGAACTTAGGGGGTCTTTTGGATTTTTCTATCATAGCTTTTCTCGCCATAGCTTCTCCTCTTCAACTCAGTTTGTTTTTCTAAATGGCATGCCAAAGGCCTCAAGCAGGGCTTTGGCCTCTTTATCAGTCTCTGCCGTTGTAACAATCGTAACACTTAAACCGTGGATCTTCACAATCTTATCGTAATTAATCTCAGGGAAAATCAACTGTTCGGTTATACCAAGTGTGTAATTACCCCTGCCATCAAATCCCTTAAGCGGCACACCCCTGAAGTCTCTGATTCTTGGAATAGCAAAAGATATAAATCTATCCAAGAATTCATAAGCCCTATCTCCACGCAGCGTAACTTTACAGCCTATAGGCATACCTTTTCTTAGTTTAAAATTAGCTATAGATTTTCTGGCCCTGGTAATTATACCCCTTTGGCCAGTAATTGTAGCAAGTTCATCCAATACAGACTCAAGAAGCTTAACATCATGCATCCCTTCAGCCAAACCCACATTGAGGACAACTTTTTCTACTTTGGGCACTTGCATTACATTCTTATATGAAAACTCTTTCATTAGGCGAGGGATTATCTCTTCCTTGTAGATGGTCTTGAGCCTTGGCACATACTTTTCAGCCATTAAACTTCTCCTCCTTAGATTGTCTCACCGCATTTTTTACAATACCTGACCTTCTCGCCGCTCTCCAAAAACTTTACGCCAATTCTGGTTGGCTTATTGCAATGAGGACAAACCAACATAACATTGGATATATGAATAGGGGCTTCTTTTTCTACTATTCCCCCTTTTGTTGTTTCGGATGCCTTAACATGTTTCTTGATCACATTAACACCCTCAACGATAACCCTATCTTTTTCGGGCACAAACGAAATAACATTGCCCTCTTTGCCTTTGTCCTTACCCGCAATTACCTTAACCTTATCACTCTTTTTCAATCTTGTTCTAATCCTTTTCATTACAGCACCTCTGGAGCAAGCGATATGATTTTCATAAATTCTTTAGCCCTAAGCTCTCTAACAACAGGACCAAAGATTCTTGTGCCTATAGGCTCTTTTTGGTTATTAATTAAAACCGCTGCGTTTTCATCAAATTTTACATAGGTGCCATCAGGTCTTCTAAACTCTTTCTTTGTCCTTACAACCACAGCCTTAACCACATCACCCTTCTTTACTTTGCCATTTGGATCTGACTCTTTGACCGAAGCAACGATTATATCCCCAACCCTGGCATATCTCCTGCGGCTGCCGCCAAGCACCTTTATACACATTATCTTTTTGGCACCTGAGTTATCTGCCACCCTTAATACACTGTATGGCTGTATCATCGCTCATCTCCCAATCCTACATATTTCTCGGTGATTTCAAGCAATCTAAAGTGTTTATCCTTGGAAATAGGCCTGCACTCAATAAATTTAACTCTATCGCCTTTTCTGGCCTCGTTCTTTTCATCATGTACTTTAAACTTTTTTCTTCTTTTGATGTATTTATGGAACTTAGGATGCTCAATTAAAGTTTCAACCTCAACTACGATGGTTTTGTCCATTTTATCACTTACAACGACACCTTCTTTTATTAACTTACTCATGACTCTTCACCCTTCTTGAGTTTCTCGTTCTTAATGGTGAGAACCCTTGCCAAATCCTTGCGAAGGTTTCTTATCTTATGCGGATTATCCACCTGTTCAAGTCCTTTTCTCATATTGAGCTTAAATATTTCTTCCCTTAAGCGTTTTTCCTCATCATTAAGCTCATTTAAGCTCATATTTCTCAACTCTGCCGCTTTCATACCCACTCACTCCGTTTGACAAATTTCATTTCGATATTAAACTTGTTGGCTGCAAGTTGAAAAGCTTTTCTCGCAAGGTCCTCGCTTACGCCACCTACTTCATAAAGAATCCTGCCAGGTTTAACTACTGCAACCCACTTCTCAACAGAACCCTTACCTTTACCCATCCTTGTTTCAGCGGGTTTTTTGGTAAGTGGGAAATCAGGGAAAATCCTTATCCATATCTTCCCTTGATGCTTTAAAACCCTATTAATAGCAATCCTTGCAGCCTCAATCTGTCTGTTTGTAACCTCACCTCTGCCAACAGCTTTCATGCCATAATCACCAAAGGCAAGTTTAGTTCCCCTCTTAGCCGTTCCCCTTAAACCGTTTCTGTTTCTCTGATATTTCCTGTATTTTGTTCTCTTAGGCATTAACATGGCTTTCTACCACCCTTTCCTTATTTTGGAGATACCATCCCGTTAAACACCCATACCTTGATGCCAATTACTCCTGCCTGGGTCAAGCTTTCAGCAAAACCGTAATCAATGTCTGCACGCAAAGTACTTAACGGAACTCTTCCTTCCTTAATCCACTCGGTACGGGCCATTTCGGCACCGCCAAGCTTACCAGAAATCTGAATTTTAATACCCTTCGCACCTTTTTTCAAGGCCAAATAGGCAGCTCTTTTCATAACCCTTCTGTATGGCATCCTTTTTTCTATCTGAAGAGCTATGTTCTCAGCTACGAGTTGGGCGTCTTTTTCAGGAACGGATACATCTCTAACATTTATTGTCACATTAGAATCGGTTAATGTTTTTATATACTCTTTAAGCTTCTCAACCTCTGCACCTTTTCTGCCAATGATGATACCCGGCATAGCTGCGTATATATTAACGGTCATCTTATTTCTTTTTCTTTCTATCTCTATCTTGGAGATTCCGGCATAGTAAACCTTAGATTTTATAGCTTTCTTGATTTTCTGATCTTCTAAGAACTTATCCTTAAAATCCCTTTCTGCATACCACCTTGATGTCCAAGTTTTTGTTATGCCTAATCTTAAACCGATCGGGTTTACCTTCTGACCCAAAACCCACCTCCTATTTGCCTATAATAACAGTAATATTGCTTGTTCTTTTTATAATTCTTCCTGCCCTACCCATAGCCCTTGCTCTATACCTTTTCATCCTTATACCATCGTCTGCTGTTACGTTTTTAACCTTGAAACTATCTACATCCATACCTTGCTCAAGCGCATTTGCAACTGCAGACTCAAGTAACTTTTTTAAGATAAAAGATGCCTTTCTATTGGAATATTTAAGTAAAACCAAAGCCTCATCTACACTTTTACCCTTAACAAGGCTTATAACCTCTCTAACCTTTATAGGTGATATCTTTGCACTCCTTAAAAATGCTCTTGCTTCCATAACTCACCAACCCTTATTTACCTATTTTCTTTTGAACCACACCTTTATGGCCCTTGAATGTTCTTGTAGGAACAAATTCTCCGAGTTTATATCCCACCATATTCTCAGTCACATACACAGGCACAAACTTTTTACCGTTGTGAACGGCAAAGGTAAAGCCAACAAACTCAGGTATAATGGTGCTCCTCCTGGACCATGTTTTTATCATAGTTTTTTTGCCCGAGGCCTTCATTTTCTCGGCTTTCTTTATCAACTTCTCGTCAACAAAAGGCCCTTTTTTCAGACTCCTTGGCATAAACTAAGCCTCCTATTTTTTCTTTCTTCTTGTAACAATGAACTTATCGGTTCTCTTATTGCGGCGTGTCTTATAACCCTTAGTAGGCACACCCCACGGTGTAACCGGAGTTCCACCTGTTCCCGTTTTACCTTCACCACCACCATGTGGATGGTCTATTGGGTTCATAGCAACACCCCTAACCTGAGGCCTGAAACCTTTATGCCTCATCCTACCAGCTTTACCCCAATTTATATTGGAGTGATCCGTATTACCAACCTGGCCAACAGTGGCATAACACTCAACGTTTATAAGCCTCATCTCTCCACTTGGAAGCCTTACATGGGCGTATTTACCCTCTTTCGCCATAATTTGAGCCATAGCTCCAGCACTTCTTACAAGCTGCGCCCCTGCTTTTGGTTTTAATTCAATATTATGGACTATTGTACCCACAGGTATTTTCTTTATCGGCAGGGCATTGCCCACTTTGATTTCCACATTCTCACCCGCTTCAACAACATCGCCAACCTTCAAACCCAGAGGGGCAAGAATATATCTCTTCTCTCCATCTCTGTAAGCCAATAGCGCTATCCTTGCGCTCCTGTTCGGATCGTACTCTATCGCTTTAACAGTAGCTGGTATACCTCTTTTGTCCCTTTTGAAATCTATAATTCTGTAAAACCTTTTGACCCTTCCGCCTCTGCCTCTTACACTTACATGGCCAGATGAGTCTCTACCTGCATGATACTTCAAAACCTTTATCAAGGATTTTTCGGGTTTTTTCTTTGTTATTTCGCTAAAGTCGGAAACGCTCGCAAATCTCAAACCGTTCGTTACAGGTTTGTAAACCTTGATACCCATGGCTTAACCTCTTTCTTAAAGTTCCTTCAAAGTTTGACCTTCTTTGAGTGTAACAATAGCCTTCTTATATGAAGGCCTCTTACCCTTTATACCTCTAAATACTTTTGTCTTTCCCTTTACATTTAATATGTTTACCTTATCCACCTCTACGCCAAATAACTCTTCAACAGCTTTCTTCACCTCGGTCTTATTGGCCTTCCTATCAACAACAAAAACGTATTTGTTTTCTTCCTGAGCTATAAAAGCCTTTTCAGAAATCACCCTCTCTTTTAAAACACTCCACTTATCCATTGGCGATTCTCCCGTTTAATTTCTCAACAACTGTTTTGGGGATAATAATATTTTGAAACCTCAAAACATCGTATGTGTTAAGTGTATCGATGTTTCTAACCTCTACACCTTTAATATTTCTTAAAGAAAGGTAAGCATTCTCCATGCCTTTTTCAAGAACAAACAGGGCTTTCTTCAAATTCAAATTTTTAACTATTTCGTAAGCGTCCCTTGTCTTTGGTTTTTCAAAACTCAAATCATCTATAACGATAAGTTTGCCCTCTTCAATCCTCTGGGCTAATGCTTCTATAAAAGCCACTCTCTTCTCTTTCTTATTCATTTTAAGCTCGTAATCCCTCGGTTTGGGCCCAAAAATAACACCACCGCCGACCCACAAAGGAGACCTAATAGAGCCTGCTCTCGCCCTACCTGTTCCTTTTTGCCTCCAAGGTTTCTTTCCACCACCAGATACCTCACCCCTTGTTTTAGTACTGGCGGTACCTTGTCTTGCGTTCATTAACATTGCCCTAACAACCCTATTGAACAGAACCCCTTTATTTTTCACCTCTTTAGGTTGAATGTTTATCTCAACCTCGCCAACGGCTTGATTCTTTTTATCTACAACCTTCACCTTCATCTTTTAGTTCCCCTTCTTAATAATATTAACATAGCTGCCCTTAGAACCAGGAACCGCACCCTTAATAGCTATAAGCTTTTTCTCTGGATCCACAAATACAACTTCAAGGTTTTTGATTGTAACCCTCTCATTACCATAATGACCAGGCATCTTTCTGCCTTTTACAACCCTTCCAGGGAATTCGCAGTTTCCGATTGAACCTACTCTCCTATTAAACATAGAACCATGTCCATCTGGACCACCTGCGAAGTTATGCCTCTTCATTACACCTGAAAAGCCCCTTCCCTTGGTGTGACCTATAACATCAACTATCTCGCCTTTCTGGAATATATCTACTTTTACCTCACCTTTAACCTCAAAAGAATCAACATCATCAACTCTAAATTCCTTAAGTATCTTTTTTGGTGATACACCAACCTTCTTATAAACACCCAATAGAGGCTTTGTAACCCTTTTTTCCTTGGTGTCTATAAAACCCACTTGAATAGCGTTATAGCCGTCCTTTTCTTTTGTCTTAATATCGGTTATAACACCTTCTTGCGCCTCTAAAACTGTAACAGGAATAGCTTTACCCTCTACATAAAGCTGCGTCATCCCCAATTTCTTAGCAATTAAACCTAACATCTATCTCACTCCCACAACAAGTTTATTAAAAGAAACAGAGGAACCCGCCTGCTTTGGCGGGTTCTTATTTCCATTTTTTATGTCTATTGTAGTTTTACTTCGATATCCACACCTGCTGGTAGATTTACTTTCATCAACGCATCAACCGTCTGTTGACTTGCCTGAACAATATCCAGCAACCTCTTATGAACCCTAATCTCAAACTGTTCCCTCGATTTCTTGTTAACATGGGGAGATCTCAATACCGTATACCTGGATATTCTTGTAGGCAACGGTATAGGTCCTTTGACCTTAGCGCCTGTCTTTTTGACCATATCTATTATATCTTTGACAGAGCTATCAAGAAGGTCGCTCTCAAAGGACTTCAATTTCAGCCTTATCTTCTGCTGCTCCATAGCTACCACCCTCTTACTCCAATATCTCCGTTATTACACCAGCACCAACTGTCTTGCCACCTTCCCTGATAGCAAAGCGTGTCTCTTTTTCTAAAGCAACAGGTGCAATGAGTTCAACTGTAAGTTCTACATTATCTCCTGGCATAACCATTTCAACGCCTTCTGGTAGGTGGACTGTTCCTGTAACATCTGTCGTTCTTATGTAAAACTGAGGTCTGTAACCCTCAAAGAATGGAGTATGTCTTCCACCTTCATCTTTGGTGAGAACATAGACCTGAGCTTTAAACTTCTTGTGAGGTGTGATGGAACCAGGTTTGGCTAAAACCATTCCTCTTTCAACTTCCTCTTTTTTGATACCCCTTAGAAGAACTCCAACGTTATCACCAGCTATTGCCTCATCAAGAATCTTTCTGAACATCTCAAGGGATGTAGCAACGGTCTTCCTTGTCTCACCGAAGCCTACTATCTCTATCTCCTCACCAGGCTTTAGAACACCTCTTTCAACCCTACCTGTAACAACAGTTCCTCTTCCTGAGATGGAGAAGATATCCTCTATTGGCATCAAGAACGGTTTATCTGCCTCTCTCTGTGGTGTTGGAATATATTCATCAACTGCATCCATTAGCTCTTCGATAGCCTTCTTTGCCTCTGGGTCTCCCTCTAAAGCTTTAAGAGCAGAGCCTCTAATTACTGGAACATCATCACCTGGGAAGTCATATTTAGATAGAAGCTCTCTAACCTCCATCTCAACAAGATCAATAAGCTCTGGGTCGTCAACCATATCTGTTTTATTTAGGAATACTACGATGTATGGAACATTAACCTGCCTTGCAAGAAGTATATGCTCTCTTGTCTGTGGCATTGGACCATCTGCTGCAGAAACAACAAGTATAGCACCATCCATCTGGGCAGCACCTGTAATCATGTTCTTGATGTAGTCAGCATGCCCTGGGCAGTCAACGTGAGCGTAATGTCTTTTATCTGTTTCATACTCAACGTGAGCTGTGTTGATTGTAACACCTCTTTCCCTTTCCTCTGGTGCATTATCAATTTCGTTGTAGTCCTTAAACTCTGCTTTACCCTTCTCTGCAAGAACCTTTGTGATAGCTGCAGTTAGAGTAGTCTTACCATGGTCAACGTGTCCAATAGTACCGATGTTAACATGGGGTTTTGAGCGGACATATTTTTCTTTTGCCATAAGAGCCTCCTTAAGCTTCTTTCTTTATTATTTTTTCAGCTATACTTTTGGGCACCTCTTCGTAGTGAGAGAACTGCATGGTGTATGTACCCCTACCTTGCGTTATAGATCTTAAAACCGTTGCATACCCAAACATCTCGCCAAGTGGAATATATGCCTTAATTATCTTTAGATTACCCTTTTCACCCATTTCTCTAATTTTACCCCTGCGGGAATTTATATCACCCATTACATCACCCAGATACTGCTCAGGGGTTGTAACCTCAACATCCATCACCGGTTCGAGCAAATACGGTTTGGCTTTTTTTGCACCATCTTTAAATGCCATGCTTGCAGCAATCTTAAAGGCCATATCCGATGAGTCAACCTCATGATAAGAACCATCGAATAATGTAGCCCTGAAGTCAACCATAGGATAGCCCGCCAGTACACCGCTTTCTGCTGCCTCTTTTATACCAGCTTCAACAGCTGGTATAAACTCTTTAGGGATAACGCCACCGACTATTTTGTCTACAAACTCAAAACCTTTACCTCTTTCAAGCGGCTCTATCTCTATCCATACATGACCATATTGTCCATGACCACCTGTCTGGCGAACAAACTTACCCTCTTGCTTAACCTTAGCCTTAATGCTCTCTTTGTAGGCAACCTGCGGTTTACCTACATTGACACCAACCTTAAATTCCCTTTTAAGTCTATCTACAATTATCTCAAGGTGAAGCTCACCCATTCCCGATATGATTGTTTGGTTAGTCTCTTCGTCGTATCTTATTCTAAATGTTGGATCTTCCTCTGCTAACTTCTGAAGTGCATTGGAGAGTTTATCTCTATCTGCCTTAGTCTTGGGCTCAACGGCTACAGATATAACAGGCTCAGGAAACTCCATAGACTCAAGTATTATAGGTTCTTTTTCATCGCACAGGGTGTCGCCTGTGGCTGTGTATTTTAAGCCAATAGCAGCCGCAATATCGCCTGCATAAACAACGTCCACATCTTCCCTTTTGTTTGCATGCATCCTC
This sequence comes from Hippea maritima DSM 10411, assembly GCF_000194135.1. Lineage (GTDB taxonomy): Bacteria > Campylobacterota_A > Desulfurellia > Desulfurellales > Hippeaceae > Hippea > Hippea maritima. Next base: position 1,354,065 of record NC_015318.1, read on the forward strand.
AAGAGCCTTCCGATTCTTTCAGTTTTACCCTTTGTAGAGTTATAAGCATAAGAACCAGCTTTAAGCGTACCTGAATACACCCTAAAGTAAGTAAGCCTACCTACATATGGATCACTCATAATCTTGAACGCTAAAAGACTTAACGGCTCTTTTTCATCAGCCTTTCTTTGAATTTCTTCACCAGTTTTAGGGTCAATACCCTTAACAGGAGGAATATCAAGAGGCGAGGGTAGAAAATCTACAACAGCATCCAATAAAGGTTGAACGCCTTTATTCTTAAACGCTGTACCACATAAAACAGGAGTAATTTTTGTCTCTATAGTTGCTTTTCTTATTGCCTTTATTATCTCCTCTTCCTTTATATTCTCGCCCTCTAAATACTTCTCCATTATCTCATCGTTAAAGTCGGCAAGTTTTTCAATCAAAGCATTTCTATATTCTAAAGCCTTATCGGCTAATTCATTCGGTATATCTTTCATCGAGAACGTGGCACCTAAAACATCTGAATCCCAAACAATTGCCTTCATTCTTATTAGATCTATTACGCCAACAAAGTTGCTTTCAGCACCTATAGGAAGTTGGATAACCAAAGGATTGCCGTTCAACTTTTCATCTATTTCATTAACAACATTATAGAAATCAGCGCCTATTCTATCCATCTTATTTACAAAAGCAATCCTTGGAACATGGTACTTATCAGCCTGTCTCCAGACCGTCTCACTCTGAGGTTCAACCCCCCCAACAGCACAAAAAACACCAACAGCACCGTCAAGTACCCTTAATGCCCTCTCAACTTCTACGGTAAAGTCAACATGACCGGGTGTGTCAATGATATTTATCATATGTTCACGCCAAAAGCAGGTCGTGGAGGCCGAAGTTATGGTAATACCCCTTTCCTTCTCCTGTTCCATCCAATCCATAGTTGCTGTTCCTTCATGAACCTCACCTATCTTGTGTGAAACACCCGTGTAATAGAGTATCCTTTCGGTAGTCGTTGTCTTACCTGCATCTATATGGGCTATGATTCCTATATTCCTCAACTTGCCAAGCTGATACTTACGAGCCACTTTTCATCACTCCTTTTACCATCTGTAGTGTGCGAAAGCCCTATTGGCCTCTGCCATCTTGTGCGTATCTTCTCTCTTCTTAACAGCACCACCTCTATTATTGGCAGCATCTATAATCTCACCAGCCAATCTTTCGAACATCCTTTTTTCACTTCTTTGCCTTGCGTAATCAACAAGCCACCTTACAGATAAACTCATCTGACGCTCAGGTCTAACCTCAACAGGAACCTGATATGTTGCACCACCGACCCTTCTTGGTCTAACTTCTATTTTAGGTGTTATATTTTCAATGGCTTTCTGTAAAACTTCCATCGGGTCTTCGCCTGTTTTTTCCTTAACTAGATCCATAGCATTGTAAAATATCTTGCTCGCTATAGACTTCTTACCGTCCCACATTATCTTATTGATAATCTTGCTAACAAGCACGCTACCGTATACTAAATCCGGTGGGACCTCTCTCTTTTCAGATCTTCTCCTCCTCATTTACCTCTCCTTACTCCTTAGGCTTCTTTGTTCCGTACTTGGAGCGTCCCTGTTTCCTGCCTTCAACACCAGCAGCATCCAAGGCACCCCTGATGATATGATACCTAACACCAGGCAAGTCCTTTACCCTTCCGCCTCTAACAAGAACAATAGAGTGCTCCTGCAGGTTATGCCCCTCACCTGGAATGTAAGCGGTAACCTCATATCCACTTGTGAGTTTAACCCTTGCAACCTTTCTCAAAGCTGAGTTAGGTTTCTTCGGTGTCGTTGTATAAACCCTTGTACAAACACCCCTTCTTTGGGGGCATGCCTGAAGGGCCAAAGTTTTTTTCTTTGCCTTAACCTTTTTTCTACCCTTCCTTACAAGTTGGTTAATCGTAGGCACTTCTTACCTCCCTTAAAATTTAGCTTGGCTAAACTAACAATAAAAGCTCGTTTTGTCAAGACTTTTTAATTTTCTTGCTCATCTTTTTCAGCCGGCTCCAAAATTATCTCGTCAAATTTCTTCTGTCCTGTACCTACAGGTATTAATCTTCCGACAATGACATTTTCTTTTAATCCCCTTAGATAATCAACCTGTCCGCTTATGGACGCTTCTGTCAAAACCCTTGTAGTCTCCTGGAAGCTTGCAGCAGAGATAAAACTATCTGTATTAAGAGATGCTTTCGTTATACCAAGTAGGACTATCCTACCAATAGCCGGTTTTTTACCTCTGCGTCTAAGGATCTCATTCTTACGGGTAAATACGAATCTGTTGACAACCTCACCTTCTATGAAATCACTATCACCAGCATCCTCTATGACAACTTTGGAGAGCATCTGTCTGACGATTATCTCTATATGCTTATCATTTATACTAACGCCTTGAAGCTTATACACCTGCTGAATCTCACTAACCAGCATCTTTTGAAGTTCTCTTTCACCCAAAATGGCCAATATATCATGCGGATTTATAGCGCCATCTGTCAAAGGCTCGCCCATCTCAACCCTATCACCTGGAAATACAAGCAACCTTTTGTTTCTTGGTATGAGGTATTCCTTTTTAACACCTCCCTTACCTACAGTAGATGTCACGATAACCTTTCTTTTGCCCTTGCTTTCCTTACCATAGGAAACAACGCCACTAATTTCACTGATAATAGCTGCATTTTTGGGCTTTTTTGCCTCAAACAATTCAGATACCCTTGGTAGGCCTCCTGTAATATCGGTTGTTTTGTCAAGCTCTTTAGGAATCTTTCCTATAACATCACCCGCCCTTACATATTCACCATTCTCTTTCTGCAGTATAACACCGGGAGGTATATAATACATGGCATCTTCGTTTATATTTGAGAATTTCTTTATCTTACCATTTTCATCCACTATCTCTATCCTAGGCCTCTTGGTAAGATCCTTACTCTCAACAACTACATTACTTTTCAGAGAGGTGATTTTATCCACCTCTTCTTTTATTGTAACATGAGGAATCAAATCGACCCATTTTACATAACCCTCGGCACCTGCAAGTAGGTAATCTGAGTAAGCATCCCACTCTGCTAAGGTTGTAGTGCTTATATAAAGTGTTGGATCGCTTTCAAATATTCTCCTTTTTTTCTCATCATCATAGCCAACAATAAGTGTGCCAGATTCAATAGTATCCCCGCTCTTAATATAGAGCTTAGAGCCCTTGGGCACGTAATACCTCACTTTTTCTTCATTGTTTTTCATAATAACAACATGGGTTCCATGCCTGTTAATTACGCCATCTTTGGGTGTATCTATTTCAACAAAACCATCACCTTCAAGTGCAATAAGTTTAACTTTTCCGCCTTCTTCCGCTTTTACAAATCTCTTTATAGTCTGACCATTCTCAACAAATACTTTAGCAGCATAGGGAATCTTTTTAGGGACATCAAATATTTCAAGCACTCTCTCTACGAGCAAAGACAGGCTTTCCACTTCATCTCCGTCTTTTACGGAGAATATATACTTACCGATAGCATTTGCGCCACCTGCTATAATATCTTCTTGGTTTACAAAATCTACCTTTTTGAGCTTATATTCTTCAGAACCTATTCTTAGATAGTAATAAGCCTTATCCTCTTCTATGTTAACTCTACCCTTATTTATTGAAACTATTTGTGGCTCTGTAACGAGTAACGCCGCATCTCTTCTTGATAACAATACTCTTTCATTATCAGAATTTAGAGCCGTATAAAAGTTAAAGAACCTTACAATACCAGCCCTCTTTGTTTCGGCAGACTTATTCTCCTTAGATAACCTTGAAGCCGTTCCACCAACATGGAATGTTCTAAGCGTAAGCTGAGTTCCCGGCTCTCCAATAGATTGAGCTGCTATTATGCCAACTGCCTCACCTACATTAACCTTTCCACTTCTTGCCAAATCCCTGCCATAACACTTAGCACAAACGCCTCTCTCTGCTTTACATGTAAGCGTAGAGAATATTCTAACTTGCCTAATACCAGCAGCTGTTATCTTCTCAACAGCTTCTTCATCTATCTCGTTACCTTCTTCTACTATAACTTCATTGGTAAATGGGTCTACTATATCTTCGGCGGCTGTTCTACCTAAAATCCTATCGGCCAAGGACTCAATCTCCTCACCGTTAACCATAATAGCTGATACTTCTATACCTTCTGTCGTTCCACAATCATCCATCGTTATGGTAACGTCCTGAGCAACATCTACAAGCTTTCTTGTTAGATAACCTGCATTGGCAGTTTTTAAAGCTGTATCTGCTAAACCTTTTCTTGCACCGTGGGTAGATGTGAAGTATTCAAGAACCGTCAATCCCTCTTTAAAGTTAGATTTAATAGGCGTTTCGATAATATCACCAGAAGGTTTTGCCATCAAACCCCTAACACCAGCCAACTGTCTCATCTGTTGCTGCGAGCCCCTTGCCCCTGAGTCGGCCATTATGTAAATAGAATTAAAACTTTCTCCGTATTCTCCGCCCAATTGCTTCATCATGGCTGCAGCAATTCTATCCGTAGCTGAACTCCAAATATCAACCGACTTATTATACCTTTCCTTGTCAGTTAAAAGACCTTGTCTGTAGTCTTCTTGAATTTTTCTAACCTCTTCCTCAGCTTTACTTATGATTTCTGATTTTTCTTCAGGTACAACCATATCCTCTATGGATATAGAAACACCTGCCCTTGTTGATGTCTCAAATCCCAAATCCTTAACATCATCTAAAAACTTGACAACAACAGGTAAATCCGCATGTTTGTATAGATAGGATATAAGTTTATTCAAATCCTTTTTCTTGAAGAGCTTATTTACATCTTTAAATGGTATTATCTTTGGCACTATCTCATAGAACAAAATCCTTCCAACGGTTGTATCGTGTATCTCTGAATCCACCCTAACCTTTATCTTAGCATTCAAGCTGCAGACACCGTTTTCATAGGCAATTCTAACCTCCTCTGGCGATGAGAAAACCATGCCTTCGCCTTTTTGATTGTCCTTAGCTTTTGTCATATAATAAACACCCAGAACCATATCTTGACTGGGCATAGCTATAGGATTGCCATGGGCAGGGGAAATTATGTTTTCCGTTGCAAGCATCAAAACTTCACTCTCCAAAACAGCCTCGGTACTTAACGGCACATGGACTGCCATCTGGTCACCATCAAAGTCTGCATTAAATGCCGGGCATACAAGTGGATGCAACCTTATAGCTTTCTCATCAGTCAATACAGCATGGAATGCCTGAATTGAAAGTCTGTGCAGTGTAGGAGCTCTATTGAGTAAGATTGGGTGTTCTTTTACAACATCTTCAAGTATATTCCAAACCTCTGGATCTTTTCTCTCGACCATCTTCTTGGCCGCTTTAACAGTTTGTGCATATCCCTCTTCAATAAGCTTATGGTGAATAAACGGTTTAAATAGCTCAAGGGCCATAATCTTGGGCAAACCACATTGATCCATTCTGAGATTCGGACCTGAAACAATAACGGAACGGCCGGAATAATCAACCCTCTTTCCAAGCAGGTTTCTTCTGAAACGCCCTTCTTTACCCCTGATAGACTCACTCAATGACTTTAAAGGCCTGTTGTTTGAAGCCCTAACAACTTGCTTCCTTCTACCGTTGTCTATAAGGGCATCAACAGCCTCCTGGAGCATTCTCTTCTCATTTCTTATGATAATTGACGGTGCTCCAAGTTCCATCAGCCTCTTTAGCCTATTGTTTCTATTTATAACCCTCCTGTAGAGGTCGTTTAAATCACTTGATGCAAACCTGCCACCCTCCAAAGACACCAAAGGCCTCAAATCAGGCGGTAAAACAGGTAAGACATCCAATATCATCCATTCTGGTTTATTACCACTTCGCTTAAATTGCTCGGCAAGTCTCATTCTCTTTATAAGCTTTTTCTTCTTTGCCTCTGACTTTGTTGATTCTATTTCATCTTTAAGTTCTAAAATTAGAAGGTCTAAGTCCATTTTTCTTAGGAGTTTCTGTATAGCAGAGGCACCCATCTCAGCTGTAAATCTTATGCCATACTTCTCAGAATAAGACCTATATTGTGATTCGTTCAAAACGGTTTTTACGGGCAATTCCTCAACTTCACTCTCTATAACTATGTAAGACTCATAATAGATGACTCTTTCTAAATCCTTCAGCTTTACATCAAGCAGGGAAGCCATTATGCTGGGAACCGAGCGTAAATACCAAATATGAGCTACAGGTGCTGCAAGCTCTATGTGCCCCATCCTTTCGCGTCTAACCTTAGACTTTGTAACCTCAACACCGCACTTTTCACAAACTATACCCTCATATTTCTGCCTTTTATACTTACCACATAGGCATTCATAGTCCTTTATAGGCCCGAATATCTTTGCGCAAAACAAACCATCCCTTTCGGGTTTAAAGGTTCTATAGTTAATAGTTTCAGCTTTTTTTACCTCTCCGTGGCTCCATTCTCTAATCTTTTCAGGCGATGCCAATTTTATTCTTATAGCATCAAAGTCCTTGGAAGACTTAGGCTTACCTTTTAGAACTGTAAACATACCTGGCTCCCCCTATTTCCTTCTTATATCCTTAAGCAGCTCCACATCCAAACACAGAGCCTGCATTTCCTTTACCAACACGTTGAACGATTCTGGAACACCGCCCAACGGGATTGGTCTTCCCTTAACGATTGCCTCATATGTCAACTTTCTACCATCAACGTCGTCGGATTTTACTGTTAACATCTCATGGAGTGTATAAGCTGCACCGTATCCCTCAAGTGCCCAAACCTCCATCTCTCCGAACCTCTGGCCACCAAAGTTGGCTTTTCCCCCAAGAGGCTGTTGAGTAACCAAAGAATACGGGCCAACACTCCTTGCATGAACTTTATCATCAACAAGATGGTGTAGTTTTAATACATACATGACACCAACGGTTACAGGCTCTAAGAACTTCTCACCCGTTATACCATCATAGACCTCACTCTTAAGCCTCTTAAAGCCTAGAAGACCCTCTAAATATTCCAAATCCTTTTCTTTTGCACCTTCAAATACAGGGTTTGCAAAGTGAACGCCTCTTACCCATTCCTTAGCATACTTTTCTACCTCTTCATCACTTAAACTCTCTATAAGTTCTCCTGCCTTCTCGCTATTGTATATCTTTTTGAGAAAGTCTTTCAGTATATCCTTTCTTCCAGCCTTAAGCAGATGGTCTATTTTCTTACCTAGGCCTTTTGAGAGCCACCCAAGGTGGGTTTCCATAATTTGGCCAATGTTCATTCTGGAGGGAACACCAAGAGGATTTAAAACTATATCAACAGGTGTCCCATCTTCCAAGAAAGGCAAATCTTGAACAGGCAAGATTTTTGATACAACACCTTTATTTCCATGGCGACCACTCATCTTATCGCCAACGGAAAGCTTTCTTTTTGTTGCTACATAGACATTGACAACAGAGATAACACCAGGAGGCAAGTCACTTTCTTTCTCAACCCCTTTTATAAGCTTAGTATGATAATCTTTGATGGATTTCTCCATTTCTTTATAGTGCCTATTCAAAGCTTTTATATCAAAATCCTTAGGCAAAAGCGGCACAAGTTCTTTTTCGGATAATCCCTCAAGCTCTTCTTTTGTCTTTATGTCACTTTCAATTATTGCATCTTTAATACTATCGAGTCTTAGCTTACTCAACAATTCGAGCTTATGCTTAAGTTCCTTATTTATCTTTTCTTTCTGCTGCTCTATTATTTCCTTTTCCCTTGGATTAATTTTTGCCCCACGCCTGTGCATAATTCTAACATCAACTACTATACCGCTTGTATCCGGAGGAACTCTAAGTGATGTATCGGCAACATTGGTAGCTTTCTCTCCAAATATTGAGCGCAAGAGTTTCTCTTCTGGAGAATAATGGGTTTCAGCTTTCGGTGTAACCTTACCTACAAGTACATCATTCGGCTTTACATAGGCACCAATTCTAACTATGCCATTTTTGTCTAAATTTCTCAATGTCTCACTTGAAGCATTAGGTATATCTGCCGTTATCTCTTCCATGCCAAATTTGGTATCCCTTACATAGAGGGTAAATTCTTTTATATGTATCGAGGTGTACAAATCCTCCTCAACGACCCTTCTTGAGATTGTAATACCATCCTCATAATTGTAGCCCCTCCAAGATACAAAAGCCACAACTAAGTTTTTACCCAAAGCAAGTTCTCCCTTATCCATAGAAGGTCCATCTGCTATGATTTGACCTGTCTTTACCTCATCACCTACATCAACTATAGGGTTATGGGAGAAACAGGTATCTTGGTTTGAGCGAATAAATTTTTTCAATGGATAGACATCTAGCTCATAACCATTCTCTGTTTTGCAAGAGATGTATATCTTATCGTCTATCCTTACAACCTTACCGTCTCTTTTAGCCACTACAGCATAGCGTGAATATTTTGCAACAACAGGCTCAAGGCCAGTACCCACAAGCGGCGCTTCAGGTCTAATAAGGGGAACAGCCTGTCTTTGCATGTTAGACCCCATCAATGCCCTATTGGCATCATCGTGCTCCAAAAAAGGAATTAAACCTGCGGCAACGGAAACTATCTGATTTGTTGAAATATCCATAAGGTCAACATCTTCCCTTTTTACAACAACAAATTCACCATCTTTCCTTGCAGAGACATATTCGTTTTTAAATGTTCCATCTTCATTTAACGGTGCAGAAGCCTGGGCTATTATATGACCCTTCTCCTTCGATGCTGAAAGATAAACAACCTCATCTGTAACCCTTCCATCTTTTACAATCCTATATGGAGTTTCTATAAAGCCAAATTCATTTATTTTAGCATAAACGGCTAACGATGAAATAAGTCCAATGTTGGCACCCTCTGGGGTTTCTATAGGACATATTCTACCGTAATGAGTTGGATGTACGTCTCTTACTTCGAAACCAGCTCTTTCTCTGGTAAGACCGCCGCTTCCCAATGCAGACAACCTTCTTTTATGTGAAATTTCAGAAAGGATATTGGTTTGATCCAAAAATTGAGACAGCTGACCTGTAGAAAAGAAGTCCTTTATAGCAACAGCCACTGGTTTGGCATTTATCACATCATAGGGCATGATATTTTCCGCATCGGACATTACCATCTTATCCTTTATGAGCCTTTGCATTCTCAAAAGGCCATTCCTTATCTCACGGTAAAGCTGATCCCCTACAAGGTTAACCTTCCTATTGGAAAGGCTGTCAACATCATCAGGAATTACTTGATCATTTTCAAGCAAAACTACATGTTTTATAAGACCCACAAAATCTTCCCTCGTGAGGGTTCTAACATCTTCTGGCACATTTATATTAAATGTTTCATTTAATCTTATTCTTCCCTCTTGAGATACATCATATCTCTCTGGATTAAAAAACAGATTCTCAAAGAATTTCTTGGCATCTTCTATAGATGTATGTTCACCCGGCCTTAGAAGTGTATGTATAAATACCCTTGCCAAATCATCAATAGCTATACTGTCCGGTAAGGCAACTTTTCTTTTCCTTAAAACCTCCCTTGATGCTATAACAGTATTTAAAATGAGATAGTCATCAAATTTTGAGTATAGGACATTAAACTCCTTATCAAACTTCTTTAAAAAGCCTAATTTTTCCTTGGTTATCTTAGTGCCTATACCCAAAACTACATCTACGCCTTCTTCATCTTCAGCCTCTACAATCTCAGCCGAATACTTATTGTAAAGCTCGCTTTCTCTTATCGGTACATATTCAACGCCAACATCTTTAAGTTGTCTAAATAGCCTAGTAGTGAGCTTTCTTCCTTCCTTTATTACAACTTCACCATCAATCTCCACATCTTTATCAACTTTAAAACCTATTATAGATTCACTTAGCTGCGCAAATATTTGACCGTTTTCTATCTTTACCCTTACAACCTCATAGAATTCCCTTAATATATCGGCCTCACTCATACCCATAGCCTGAAGCAGTATCGTGGCAGGGAATTTCTTCTTCCTGTCAATTCTGGTAGATAGAACCTCTCTCGGCTCTGTCTCAAACTCTACCCAGCTTCCTCTTTCTGGGATTATCTGGGCATAATAGAGTCCTTTTCCACCTATATCACCCGTCTTTTTGAATATGACACCTGGTGAGCGATGAAGCTGTCCAACTATAACTCTTTCAACTCCGTTTATAATAAAACTACCAGATTCAGTTATAAGGGGAATTTCACCTACATATATTTCCTGCTCTTTTATGTCCTCAACACCTATTTTTTCACCCGTTTGTTCATCTACAGTCCACTGGGTAAGCCTAACTTTTATTATGAGATTGCCTGTGTAAGAAATTCCTTTAACCTTACATTCATCTGGATCAAATTTGGGTGGGGTTATATCCCAATCAACCAACTCAAGTCTAAGCCTACCATGCACATCATCTATAGGAAAAATGGACTTTAAAGCATTATCCAAATTTTTTTCTTTTTTGCTGTTCTTTTCCAAGAATGTTTGGTATGAATTTATGTTAAGCCTTAAAAGGTCAGGAATCTCCAAAACCTTTTTAGCTTTTGAAAAGTTCACACGCATTCTATATTCCAATTTAAGAGGCTCAGCCATTATGCACCTCGTTTATTTTTAATAGAAAAGGTTTATTTTTTAGAAAAAAAAAGGAAAGAGACATAAGCCTCTTTCCTTGCCGTTTTATCCCCTTCAAGATAAACTTATTTAATCTCTATCTCTGCGCCAACCTCTTCAAGCTTAGCCTTAATCTGTTCTGCCTCTTCCTTGCTGACCTTCTCTTTCACGGCCTTTGGAGCGGAGTCAACCAAAGCTTTAGCCTCTTTGAGTCCAAGACCTGTAATCTCTCTAACAACCTTAATAACCTGGATCTTCTTGTCGCCAGCCTTGTTGAGAACTACATCGAACTCTGTTTTCTCCTCAGCAGCAGCCTCACCGCCAGCAGCTGGAGCGGCAGCTGCAGCAACAGCAGCAATAGGTGCAGCAGCACTTACACCGAATTTATCTTCAAGCTCCTTAACAAATTCAGCCAACTCAACAACTGTCATATTCTCAATAAAAGCAATAACATCCTCTTTTGTAATCTCAGCCATCTCTAATCAAACCTCCTCTTAATTTTCTTTCTTTTTCTCTTCTATTGCTTTAAGCGCATACAGAAGCTGCCTTATATTTGCAGCCAATACATTGACAAAGCCAGATATAGGTGCTTTCATTGTGCCCAACACCTGAGCAAGTAGCACTTCTTTTGGCGGCAGACTGCTCAAAGCCTTTATATCTTCGGCAGAAAGTAGTTTACCACCCAAGAATCCAAACTTGACTTCAAGTTTTTTAAACTCCTTGGACTTATCTACAAGGAGCTTTGCCAAAGCTGCAGGGTCATCAAACCCTAAAGCAAAAGCGTTAGCACCTTTTAGCTGTTCCTTCATGGCATCCCATGGAGTACCCTCAATGGCCTTCTTTACGATGTTGTTCTTAATAACATTAAAGGTGCAACCAGCCTTCTTAATCTCATTCCTAATGTTTTCCATCTCAGCTACAGTAAGACCGCTATAACCTGCCACTATGACAATCTTGGCCTCTTGTAGCTGTTCAGCTAACCGTTTGGCTAGCTCTACCTTTCTCTCTTTCTTCAATATCCCCCTCCTTTCCTGGACGGGCCAAAAACTGGTCTCCTGCAGGCTCTCTTTAAAGCCCCAAAGCTACCCACAGTCTTTGACCTCTAAATAATTTATATTAACGCTGAAGTGATTGCACATTTATCCTCACACTTGGTGAGTGTGTAGTTGCTATATGAAAAGATTTTATATATTTACCCTTGGCTGCAGCTGGTTTAGCTTTCATTATTGCCTCATACAAAGCAAATATATTCTCTTTAAGCTTTTCATCTTCAAAAGATTTTTTTCCAACGCCTGCATGTATATTTGCTGTTTTATCTACCCTAAACTCAATCTCTCCAGCTTTTGCCCTTTTGACAGCGTCAGCTACATCAAAAGTAACAGTCCCCACCTTTGGGTTTGGCATTAAGCCTCTTGGACCCAAAATCTTACCTAAACGACCCACAACACCCATCATATCGGGTGTTGCTATAACCTTGTCAAATTCAAGCCAGCCTTCTTTTGCGATCTTATCTGCATATTCCTGGCCGCCCACATAATCAGCACCAGCCTCTTCTGCTTCTTTTATTTTTTCACCCTTTGCAAACACTAAAACCCTAACGGTCTTACCCGTTCCATAGGGCAAAGCCACAGATCCTCTAACAACTTGGTCTGAATGTCTCGGGTCAACCCCAAGCCTCATGTGCACCTCTACAGTCTCATCATAGTTAGCATAAGCTATCTCTTTGAGAATCTTTAAGGCTTCATCCAAAGAATATTCCTTCAAGTAATCGTACTTCTTCAAAGCTTCAATGTACTTTTTACCTCTTTTTGCCATCGCTCCTCCCTTCGAGCTCCCACCTTAATGTGGTAATAAAGATTTCAAAACTCCTCTACTTCTACACCCATATTGATAGCTGTTCCAGCTACTATCTTCATAGCCTTCTCAATATCATCCGTATTAAGATCGGGTAGCTTTATCTTTGCAATCTCTTCAAGCTGCTGCTTGCTTAGTTTTCCGACCTTCTGTCTTGCTGCATCGGATGAGCCTTTCTCTATCCCCAAAGCTTTCTTAATAAGAGAACTTGCCGGTGGAGTCTTTGTTATAAAATCAAAAGACCTATCTGAATAAACAGTGATAACAACAGGAACAATATCCCCGACCCTGTCCTTTGTAACATCATTAAATTTTTTAACAAAGTCCATTATGTTTACACCATGCTGACCCAAAGCAGGACCAACAGGCGGAGCAGGTGATGCCTTTCCCGCTTCTATCTGAAGCTTAATTTGAGCAGCTACCTCTTTCTTAGCCATTGCAAAACTCCTTTATTCCACTTTCTCTACTTGATTGTAATTCAGTTCAACAGGCGTTGAGCGCCCGAATATGCTTATCAATATCCTTAATCTTCCCTTATCTACATCAACCTCATCTATTGTGCCTGTAAAGTTGGCGAATGGACCATCCAATACTCTAACCTGCTCGCCAGGCTCAAATGATACAGATAATCTCGGGGCCTCTTTGGAACTCTCCACACGCTGCATAATATCCCTTATTTCTTTCTCATCCATAGGAAGAGGCTCATTTTTATAACCAACAAAACCCGAAACAAATGACATTCTTTTTACAAGATTGTAAAGTTTATCACTCATGCGGGCCTTAACAAAGACATAGCTCGGATAGAGGCATTTTTTCACTTTTTCCTTTTTGTTGTTCTTCTTTATTTCAATAACCTCTTCAAAAGGTACAAAAATCTCCTCTACCTCGCCTTCCAAACCTTCTTCCTTAAGCTTGTTTTGAAGCATAACCTTTACTTTATCTTCATAACCAACCTGCGTATGGATAGCATACCACTTAAAATCGCTCATTTATAAACAACCTTCTATTTGAAAAGTGATTGTAATCCTACAGAGAGAAAATAGTCCAGCAGGCTCAAAACAAAAGCCACTATTACCGTAAAAACTATCACGGAAATAGTGGCTGATGAGACCTCTTTTTTGCCAGGCCAGACTACTTTTTTAAACTCTATTTTAACCTCTTCTAAAAAACTCAACACCTTTTTCATAACAAAAAAATGGCAGGCCAGGGAGGACTCGAACCCCCAACCAACGGTTTTGGAGACCGCCGCTCTACCAATTGGAGCTACTGGCCTACTTTACCTCTCTATGTATTGTGTGTTTTCTGCAAAATGGACAATATTTCCTTAACTCAAGCTTCTCTTTATTTTTCTTCTTATCCCTTGTGCTGGTATAGTTTTTTCTTTTACACTCAGAACAAGCAAGCGTTACCATCTCGCGCATTTTCTTACTCCAATATCTCCGTTATTACACCAGCACCAACTGTCTTGCCACCTTCCCTGATAGCAAAGCGTGTCTCTTTTTCTAAAGCAACAGGTGCAATGAGTTCAACTGTAAGTTCTACATTATCTCCTGGCATAACCATTTCAACGCCTTCTGGTAGGTGGACTGTTCCTGTAACATCTGTCGTTCTTATGTAAAACTGAGGTCTGTAACCCTCAAAGAATGGAGTATGTCTTCCACCTTCATCTTTGGTGAGAACATAGACCTGAGCTTTAAACTTCTTGTGAGGTGTGATGGAACCAGGTTTGGCTAAAACCATTCCTCTTTCAACTTCCTCTTTTTTGATACCCCTTAGAAGAACTCCAACGTTATCACCAGCTATTGCCTCATCAAGAATCTTTCTGAACATCTCAAGGGATGTAGCAACGGTCTTCCTTGTCTCACCGAAGCCTACTATCTCTATCTCCTCACCAGGCTTTAGAACACCTCTTTCAACCCTACCTGTAACAACAGTTCCTCTTCCTGAGATGGAGAAGATATCCTCTATTGGCATCAAGAACGGTTTATCTGCCTCTCTCTGTGGTGTTGGAATATATTCATCAACTGCATCCATTAGCTCTTCGATAGCCTTCTTTGCCTCTGGGTCTCCCTCTAAAGCTTTAAGAGCAGAGCCTCTAATTACTGGAACATCATCACCTGGGAAGTCATATTTAGATAGAAGCTCTCTAACCTCCATCTCAACAAGATCAATAAGCTCTGGGTCGTCAACCATATCTGTTTTATTTAGGAATACTACGATGTATGGAACATTAACCTGCCTTGCAAGAAGTATATGCTCTCTTGTCTGTGGCATTGGACCATCTGCTGCAGAAACAACAAGTATAGCACCATCCATCTGGGCAGCACCTGTAATCATGTTCTTGATGTAGTCAGCATGCCCTGGGCAGTCAACGTGAGCGTAATGTCTTTTATCTGTTTCATACTCAACGTGAGCTGTGTTGATTGTAACACCTCTTTCCCTTTCCTCTGGTGCATTATCAATTTCGTTGTAGTCCTTAAACTCTGCTTTACCCTTCTCTGCAAGAACCTTTGTGATAGCTGCAGTTAGAGTAGTCTTACCATGGTCAACGTGTCCAATAGTACCGATGTTAACATGGGGTTTTGAGCGGACATATTTTTCTTTTGCCATAAGAGCCTCCTTAAAAAAACTTATGGAGCCCACGAGCGGGCTCGAACCGCCGACCTCTTCCTTACCAAGGAAGTGCTCTACCGGCTGAGCTACATGGGCACAAATAAATAAAAATGGAGCGGGAAACGGGACTCGAACCCGCGACCCTCAGCTTGGAAGGCTGATGCTCTAGCCAACTGAGCTATTCCCGCTCTTAAAATTAAAATGGTGGAGAGGGGAGGATTCGAACCTCCGAAGGCGTAAGCCGGCAGATTTACAGTCTGCTCCCTTTGACCGCTCGGGAACCTCTCCACATGGAGCTGGCGAAGGGACTTGAACCCCCAACCGGCTGATTACAAGTCAGCTGCTCTACCGATTGAGCTACGCCAGCAAGCAAAATGGGATTATATACAGTTAATTGCATTTGTCAACAAAAAAATAGGTATTTTACCAGATAGGTCCAAACATACTTACCACCTAAAGCAAATAGAGGTAATATCTATGTCTGAGAATGAGAATGATAGAAAAGAGAGTGGAGGCACCAACATGGAAGTGAAGAGAATAAGAAAGATAGTAGGGGCAGAAAACCTGAAAGTAGGTTTTCTGCCCGTTAAATCTTTCTCTTTCTCAAGGGCTGATGCAGCCCACATCCTCTTTTGCATATTCAAATCACTGGATTTGAATATAATAGGAAGACCCATAAAACTCCTAAAGGGATGGAGGCTGCATCATGGATAGTATATACCACACTTTGAGAAAATCAAACCCTGCAAGTGCAAGAATTTTGGTCAGAAAGGTTTTAGAGAAAAACAACGGCAATGTCTCAAAAACAGCAAGAATACTTGGCATATCAAGGGCTACAGTGAGAAGGGCAAGGGATGGAGAACTAAATGACTTATCAAGAAGACCAAAGAACATAAGAAAAAAGATAGACTGTTCTCTTGAAAAACTCATTGTTGAAGAGGCAAAAAGCACAGGGTACAGATACAGGCTTCTAAGCTATTACCTAAAGAACAAATACTCCATAGAGATAAGCGAAAACACAATAAAGAAGGTTTTAAAGAGAAACAGGGTGAGGAAAAAGAAAATAAGGACTCTAAACAAAAACAGAAGGCATCTTTATGATTATGAACACCTGACGCCCTTTAGCCACCTTCAGATAGACACAAAACACATACTGGATGAAACATCTCTACCAAAGAGCGTGTATAGACACATAGAGAAATACGACCTGCCAAAATATGAATGGAACGCAATAGATGTAAAAACGAGAATGAGATTTACAGCTTACTCCCATACTCTTTCTGCATCCTTTGGATTTGCTTTTATCCTTTTTGTCGTACTGTGGTTAAAGCTGCACAATGTAAGGGGAAAAATAAACATAAGGTTGGACAACGGTTCTGAATTTGCATCCTCAAGCAGAAGAAAATTGGATGAATACAACGAATTCTTTTCAAAACTGAATGTAGAGTTAAAACCCATACCACCAGGTGCAAAACACCTCCAGGCTATAGTTGAAAACTCACACAGAAAAGACGATGAATCATTTTTCTCCATTCATCCAGAAAGGTGCAGGAATGACGCTGAGTTCTTGCTCAAAGCTCAACAATGGCAGGATACATGGAATACAGCAAGACCTCACTATGGCATAGACATGAACGGCCTAACGCCTTTTGAGAAACTGAAATCAACAAAAGCTATGATATCTGAAAACATAGTAAGGTTTCCAACCTTACTACTGGAAGATATCATAAGGGTAGCAGGCTACCCTTATGAATGGTTGAGTAAGTTTGTGAACCTGTATATATTTAGTAGAGGTGGTAAGTATGTGTGGACCATTTACCAAAATAGGTATTTTTTATTTTCTTGTTCTAAAAGGCAGAGTGTATTATAATGACAGCGATATGGAAGTAAGCCTTTTTGATTACAATCTACCCAAAGAACTGATAGCACAACACCCTCACATACCCAGGGATGAATGCAAACTTTTGGTGTGTAATAGACAAAATCACACAATAGAACATAGAATCTTTAAAGAGATCATAAACTACATAGACGAAAACGACCTGCTTGTATTAAACGATACCAAGGTAATACCTGCTCGCATCTTTGCCCAAAAACCCACAGGCGGAAAGATAGAGATATTTTTGCTTGAGGAGATAGGAAAAGGAAGATTTTTATGCCTAACCAGAGGCAAACTAAAGAAAGACACGATCGTTTACCTAAAAAACTCAAAAACAGCACGCATAACACGAATAGAAAACTCAGACAAACGCATAGTTGAGTTTGAAACCAATGAAAACATATACGAACTACTTGAAGATATTGGAGAGGTCCCACTACCTCCCTATATCCAACGCAATTACGACAATTACAACAAAGAAAAGGATTTTAAATATTACCAAACAGTTTTTGCCAAAAAGGAAGGTGCTGTAGCAAGCCCAACGGCAGGTCTGCATTTTACAGAAAAACTTATAAACTCCATAAAAGCAAAAGGAGTAAAAATAGCATACATAACACTGCATGTTGGTATAGGAACCTTTAGGCCTGTTAAAGAAAAAGAGGTGGAAAAACACAAAATGCATTCAGAGAAATACCAAATAAGCAAAGAAACCGCCGATCTATTCAATCAAACAAAATCAAAAAGGAGGAGAGTAATAGCCGTTGGAACAACAGTGGTTAGAGCATTAGAAAGCTCAATAAACAAAGATGGGATTCTAAAACCACAGAAATCTTCAACAGATATATTTATCTATCCTGGCTATAAATACAAAGCAGTGGATGCACTTATTACAAATTTTCACCTGCCAAAATCCACCCTACTAATGCTTGTAAGTGCATTTTATGAAAGAGAGAAAATACTAAATTGCTACAAGGAGGCAATAGATAAACATTACCGCTTCTTCAGCTTCGGTGACGCCATGTTTATTTATTAAAAACAAACCTGCCTTATGGCCTCGTAGAGCACAACAGCAACACTGTCAGCCAAATTTAGCGAACGCACCTTATCCGTCATAGGTATATTTATAGCTTTATCAAGATTGGCCTCTATAAAATCATTAGGTAAGCCCTGTGTCTCAGAACCAAAAATCAAAAAATCACCCTCTTCAAAATAAACTTCAAAATAAGGCTTTACGGCTTTGGTTGAGGCAAGAAAAAATTTTCTATTGCCATATTTGTTCAAAAAATCGCTTAATGAGTCATGCATCTCTAATTTGAGGTTTTCCCAATAATCCAGACCTGCTCTTTTAAGTCTTTTATCGTTCAGAGAAAAACCCAAAGGTTTTATCAGATGCAATGTGGAATTTGTGGCTACACAGAGACGGGCAATATTTCCAGTGTTGGGTGGTATGTCAGGTTGAAAT